>SLBI01000212.1 GCA_007126375.1 Paracoccaceae bacterium | reverse complement strand
TTCGGCCAGGCCTGCGTGCTGGCCGCCGAACTGCCCGAGGGCACGGCCGCGCTTTACGCCCATTTCCTGCATACCCCGGCCTCGGTCGCGCGCTACGCGGCGGTGCTGCGCGACGTGCCCTGGGCGGTCTCGGCCCATGCCAAGGACATCTGGACCTCGCCGGCGTGGGACAAGCGCGAAAAGCTCGCTGCAGGCCATGCCGGCGCGGCCTTCGCTGTCACCTGCACCGCCGTGGGGGCGGCCCATCTGCAGTCGCTGGCGGACCGCGCGGATCGGGTGTCGCTGCTCTATCATGGCCTCGATCTGTCGCGCTTTCCCGCGCCCCCTCCGGGCCGACCGCCGCGGGACGGAACGGTCGAGCCGGTCGATCTCCTCTGCGTCGGCCGGCTGGTGGAGAAGAAGGGGGTGGACCGGCTGATCGAGGCGCTGGCGCTGTTGCCGGGCGACATGGCCTGGCGTTTCACCCATCTCGGCGGCGGTGCCCTGCAGGAGCGTCTCGCCGCTCGTGCCGCGGCGTTGGGGATCGCCCCGCGCATCCGATGGGCCGGTCCGGCGACGCAGCCCGAGGTGATCGCGGCGATGCGTGATGCCGATCTCTTCGTGCTGCCCGTGCGCACCGCCGCCGATGGCGATCGCGACGGGTTGCCCAATGTGCTGATGGAGGCTGCCTCGCAGCGGCTGCCGATCCTGGCCACGGACGCCGGCGCGATCGCGGAGTTCGTCACCGACGGGGTCGAGGGCACGCTGGTCGCCGACGATCCGCCGGCGCTGGCGGCGGCCATGGCGGCGTTGATCGCCGATCCAGGCCGGCGCGCCCGCGAGGCTGCGTCCGCGCATGACCGACTGGTGCGGGAGTTCGGGGCGGATGCGGGCCTCGACAGACTGGCCAGGATGCTGCGGCGGCTGCTGCCCCATGGGGCCGGGGGGGGCGGTTCAGGCGGCAGCGCCGGGACGGGTGCCAGGGCGGCGGAATGAGCCGGATCGCCTTCTTCGCGCCGCTGAAACCGCCGACTCACGCCAACCCGTCGGGCGACCGCAGCCTTGCCCGGGCGCTGATCGCGGCGCTGGCGGCAAATCCGGCGGGCTGGGCGGTCGATCTGGCGTCGGCGCTGCGCCTGCGCGAGGGGGCCGGTGACGCGGATGCGCAGGCGCGCCTGCAAACGGCAGCGGCGGACGAGGTGGCCCGGCTCGCCGCGGATCCGAGCGACTGGTCGGTCTGGGTCACCTATCACAACTACTACAAGGCGCCGGACCTGATCGGCCCTGCCGTCGCCCGGGCCCGCGGTATCCCCTATCTGCTGATCGAGGCGAGCCGCGCGCGCAAGCGCCTGACCGGCCCCTGGGCCGGTTTCGCCGCGGCGGCCGAGGCGGCCTGCGATGCCGCGGCGGCGATCCTGTCCTTCACCGAACGCGACGCCGCCGCCCTCGCCCGCGACCGCCCGGAGCGACAGCGGCTGATCCGAATCGCCCCCTTCCTCGATACCGACACTCTGCCCGATCCGGTGGTGCGTGCGCTCGGGGGGCGGGAGATCCTCGCGGTGGGGATGATGCGGCCTGGCGACAAGCTTGCCTCCTATCGCGCGCTCGCCGCGGCGTTGGGCCGGTTGCCGCGGCCGTGGTCGCTGCGGGTGGTGGGCGATGGCGCGGCGCGCTGCGAGGTGATGACGGCCCTCGCCGGGCTGGAGGCCGTTTTCGCGGGCAGGCTGGCAGGCCCCGCGCTGGCGCGTGCCTATGACGGCGCCGACCTGCTCGCCTGGCCCGGGGTGAACGAGGCCTTCGGCATGGTCTACCTCGAGGCGCAGGCGCATGGCCTGCCGGTGGTGGCCGAGGATCGGCCGGGTCTGCGCGAGGTGGTGCATGCCGGCGGCGTGCTGACGCCACCGGGCGACCCTGCCGCCTTCGCCGCCGCAGTGCGGGCGTTGCTGGACGATCCGGCCCGGCGTGTGGCACTGGGCACGGCGGGGCGGGCCGCGGTCGCGGCCGAGCATCTGCGCCCGGCCGCCACCCGCAGCCTGTGGCAGGCGATCCGGGGGGTGCTGTGATGATCCGCCTCGGACTGCTGCGCCACGGCCCCACCGACTGGAACCGCGCCGGGCGCATCCAGGGCCGCAGCGACATCCCGCTCGACGCTGCGGCGCGGGCCGATCTCGGGGAACTGACGCTGCCGCCGGGCTGGTCAGGCGCGGAACTTGCCGCAAGCCCGCTTGTCCGGGCGGTGGAGTCCGCCACCCTGGTCGCCGGCCGCCCGCCGCGGATCGACCCCGCGCTGACCGAGATGGACTGGGGGGCCTGGGAGGGGTGCCGCGGCCTCGATCTGCGTGCCGATGCGTCCTCGGGGTATCGCGACCTCGAACACTGGGGTTGGCAGTTCCGTCCGCCGGGCGGCGAGAGCCCGGCCGATCTGCGCATCCGGCTGCTGCCCTTTCTGCGCGATTTGCGGCACGATACGCTCGCGGTCACGCACATTGGCGTGATGCGGGTGGTGCTTGCCCTCGCGTATCGCTGGGATTTCCTCGGGCCGGCCCCGTTTCGGATCAAGCGCGGGCGCCTATATGCGGTAACGATTCCCGTCGGTGATCCGTCGGGCATTCTGCCGGCCGGTCCGGCCGAACGTCTCATGCCCAGGGAGCGCCCATGCGGGTCATGATCGTCGTCACCCATCTTCTCGGCAGCGGGCACCTCGCCCGCGCCCGGATGCTGGCCGAGGGCTTTGTCGCCGCCGGACATGCGGTGCTGCTGGCAAGCGGCGGCGCCGCCGTGCCGCATCTCGCGCCGCCGCCCGGTGTCCGGCTGCTGCAGCTGCCGCCGGTCGCCTCGGACGGGGTGGATTTCTCGCGGCTGCTCGATGCCGACGGCCGGCCGGCGGGGCCGCAGTTGCTGGCGGCGCGATCGGCGGCGCTGGTCGAGGGCCTGCGCGGCTTCGCCCCCGATGCGCTGATCACCGAGCTTTATCCCTTCGGCCGCCGCATCCTGCGCGCGGAGTTCGGCGCGCTGCTCACAGCCGCCGCGGCCTGCGATCCGCCGCCGCGCATCTTCGCCTCGGTGCGCGACATCCTCGCGCCGCCGTCAAAGCCTGCCCGCGTGGCCGAGACCGAGGCTGCGCTGGCCGCGCATTACGACGCGGTTCTGGTGCACTCCGATCCCGATCAACTTCCGCTGGAGGCGTCCTGGCCGGTCGGTCCGGCACTGGCGCGGCACCTGCGCTACACCGGTTTCATCGGTGCGCCGGCGCCGACGGCGGCGGTGGAGCCCGATCCGCGCGCGGTGATCGTCAGCGCCGGCGGGTCGGATGTGGGCGGCCCGGTGTTCGAGGCGGCGCTGGGGGCGGCGGCTCTCGATCCGCGGGGGGCGGAAGGGCATTGGCGGATCCTTGTCGGCGGCGGCCGTGCCGAGGCCGAGTGCACCCGGTTGCGCGCCCTGGCCACGGCGCTGCCCGGCGTGGCGCAGCGGGTGCGCATCGAGCCCGCCCGGCCGGATTTTCGTGCTCTGCTTCTCGGAGCCGGCGCGTCGGTCAGCCTGTGCGGCTACAACACGGCGCTGGATCTGCTCGCCACCGGCACGCCGGGGGTTTTCATCCCCTTCGACGCCGGCGGCGAGACCGAGCAGCGCACCCGTGCCGCGCATCTCGCCCGCCGGCCGCAGTTCGAGATGCTGCCCTCCGCCGAGCTTTCGGCCGAGCGCCTCGTGGCAGCGGTGAGCCGGGTGATGGCCGCGGGTCGCTTCGCCCCGGCGTCGGCCGGTCTGGACGGGGTTGCGCGCTCGGTCGCGACGGTCGAGGCGATGCTGCGGGAGCCTGCCGATGCCGGATGACCTCGCCCCGCTGACCGAGGAAGTCGCCGCCTGGGCCGCTGCCGGCCTGCGGTTGCCCCTGTGGCTGCGCGATGACGATGCCACTGCCCCCTCGCCGGAACTCGACCGTCTGATCGCCGCGGCCGAGGGGTGGCGGATGCCGCTGCACCTTGCGGTGATCCCGGCGGGTGCGGGTATGGCGCTTGCCGACCGGATTGCGACGGCGCCGGGGGTGCGGGTCCTGGTGCATGGCTGGGCGCATGCCGATCACGAGGGCCCGCAGGCGAAGAAGAGCGAGTTCGGCCAGGCCCGCCCGCCGGAGGTGGCGCTGGCCGATGCCCGGCGCGGGCATGAGCGCCTGCGCACCCTGTTCGGGGCGCGTGTGCTGCCGGTGTTCGTGCCACCCTGGAACCGGATCGCGCCTGCGGTGGCGCAGGGGCTGCCGGGGCTGGGCTATGCGGCGCTCTCGGCCACGCCGGGGGCGGCGCCGGAGGTGCCGGGCCTTCTCCGGATCGACGCCGAACTCGATCCGGTGGACTGGCATGGCGCGCGCTCGGCGCTGCCCGTCACGATGCTTGCCTTGCGGGCGGCCCGGGCACTCGCCGCGCGTCGCCATGCCGGCGTTGCGCAACCGCTATGCATCCTGACCCATCATCTCGTGCATGATGCTGCGCTCTGGGCCCGGATCGGGCAGTTGGTGCGGTCGCTGCGCCCGGTCGCCACGCCGTTCGATCTTGCCGGGGTTTTCGCGACGGAGACCATGTCATGACTGCGCTCTCGGGGATCGCCTTCAATATCGGCAGCCTCGGGGCTGCCGGTCTGCTGCAATCCGGGGCGGGCCGGTCCGAGGCGGGGACGGACTCGGGCGGCGGCGGCACGCCGGGGGCGCTGACCGAGCTCTGGTCCAATGCCGGCGACGATTCGATGGTCAGCATGGCGCAGGGCATGGCCAATGCGTTCCGCATGCGCCTTCTCGAGCGTCTCGCCGCCACGCCCGACACGCTGTCCGAAACCCTGGCCGTGCTGGCCGCGAACAGCCCGACCGGCCGTCCCGAGCATTTCCTGCAGGTCGTTGGCTGGACGCTCGTTTTCCTCGTCATCGGCCATCTGCTCGCCCGCTACCTTGTGCAACGCCCGCTGCTGCGTCCGCTCTATGCCCGCCGCATGGTCGCGGCGCCGCAGGGAACCGCCGAGAAGCTGCCGCTGCTTCTGCTGCGTGCGGCGCTGGGCGGGGTGACGCTGCTGCTGTCGATCCTGGTGGCGTTCATGATCGGCGCGGCGACCTTTCCGCCGCCGGAGAACGACGCGGCGGAAAAGACCCTGCTGATCCTCTTCGCCGCCTGGTCCGTGGGCTTCGGGCTGGTGCTTCTGTGGCGCCTGATCCTCGCGCCGAACCTCGACAATTACCGGATTCCGCCGATGAGCCAGGCCGAAGCCCGCCGGCTGTTCCGATGGCTCGCGCCCGGCTCGGTCTTCGCCGTCGCGGTGCATGCCTACTGCATCTGGATGTACGAGCTTGGCCTCAGCCAGAACGTTCATGCCGTCATCGTCTCGGGCCTCACGCTGCTGGCCGTGGGCGTGACGATCGCCACGCTGATCCTCAATCGCGGCGCGATAACGCGGGCACTGCTGTGCGGTGGCGACTGCAGCACCGCGACGGGTCCGGCGCGGATCGTCGGTACGCTCTGGCTGCCCCTGGCCATCGTCTATGTCGCGACAAGCTGGGGTGAGCTGACCTATCGGCTGATCATGGGCAATGCGCTGGGCATGCCGCCGGTGCTCGGCTTCTATCTCGTCATCGCCAGCATCCTCGCCGTGCACGGGCTCCTTCTCTACGTCATCGACCGCCATTTCCGGCGCCGGGATGCGCGTGCGGCGGCGGCCAGCGCCGAAGTCGTGCCGATCTTCGCGCCCATCGAGGTGGACGCGGATGCTGCGCCAGCGTTGGTGCAGGAGCCGGCCACGCGCGGCGCCGGCATCCGGACCTACGAGGATCTGGCCAACCGCGTTGCCGGCTACATCGCTGCCGCCGTCGGCGCGTTTGCACTGCTCTGGATCTGGGAGGCCCAGAAGCTGCCGGCGATGCGCGAGGCGATGTCGCATGCGGTCACGCTGCTGACCGTGCTCCTGCTTGGCCATGTCGCCTATCATGCCGCGCGGATCGCGATCGACTCGCGGATCGATCGCGAGGGCGGGACGCCGGCTGCCCCCGTCGCCGGCGACGAGGGGGGCGCGGCCGGTGCGAGCCGCTTGGCGACGCTGCTGCCGCTGATCCGGACCGTGGTGCTGGCCCTGATCGTCGCGATAGCCGGGGCGATGCTTCTGGTCGAACTGGGGGTCAACCTCGGGCCGCTCTTCGCCGGGGCCGGCATCATCGGCATCGCCATCGGCTTCGGAGCGCAGTATCTGATCCGCGACATCTTCGCGGGTGTCTTCTTTCTTGTCGATGACGCCTTCCGGCGTGGCGAATACATCGAGATCGGCGACGTCAAGGGCACGGTCGAGAAAATCTCGATCCGCTCGTTCCAGTTGCGCCACCATCTCGGTCCGCTGCAGACCATCCCGTTCGGCGAGATCAAGACGATAACCAACCGGTCGCGCGACTGGGTGATCATGAAGCTGCCGCTGCGGGTGACCTACGACACCGATGTCGAGAGGGTGCGCAAGCTGGTGAAGAAGCTGGGGCAGGATTTGCTGGAGGATCCGGAGATCGGCGATCAGTTCCTCGAGCCCCTGAAATCGCAGGGCGTGATCGAGATGCAGGACAGCGCCATGATCATCCGGGTGAAGTTCACCACCAAGCCGGGCGACCAGTGGACCATCCGCCAGCGGGTGTATCAGGAGGTGCGCGAACTGTTCCAGCGCGAGGGCATCAAGTTCGCCCATCGCGAGGTGACCGTGCGGGTGGCAGAGGATGGTCGCCCGCTGACCCCGGGGCAGCAGGAGGCGATCAAGGCCGCTGCACTCGACTTCGAGGCCGACGCCGGAGGCGCGCCGGAGCGTCGCCCCGCCGCGGCCGACGCGCGCTGAACTCTTTCACCTGCCCCGGCCCCGCGGTGAAATGGTCGCCACGGTGCCGGCCATGTTCCGGAACCGGGTCCGGCAACGCGCGCAGCCGCTGTCACCCGCGCCAGACCCTGCCCGACGGCGCGACCCGGGCATTCGATCATGCGGTGACGTCGCATCCGTCTTCGACCGCGCCTGCGGGCCGGCGGAGCGCGATGCCGTCAGGTCGCGCCGCTGAACAGGGCGGCGAGCCTTGCCGCCTCGCGGCGCACGTCATGGCGGTCCTCCACGGCAGTGCGGCCGGCAGCGCCCATCCGGCGGCACAGCTCGGGATCGTCGAGCAGCCGGCCCAGCCGTTCGGCCAGCGTCGCAGGATCGCCCGGCGGCACCAGAAACCCGCTCACCCCGTCCTCGACCAGTTCGGCCACCCCGCCGACACGGGTGGCGATCACCGGCAACCGGCTGGCCATCGCCTCCATCAGCACCACCGGAACGCCCTCGGCGAAGCTGGGCAGCACCAGAATGTCATGCGCGGCCAGTTCCGCCGTCACCGCCTCCTGTGTCAGATAGCCGGTGAAACGCACGGTATCGGCCAGCCCCGCCGCTGCGGCCTGCGCCTCGAGTGCGGCGCGGTGAGGCCCGTCGCCGACCAGCGACAACCGGGCCTCGGGCGCCCCTTTTCGCAGTGCCGCGAAGGCCTCCAGAAGCACCGGCACGCCCTTCACGGCATCCAGCCGGCCGATGAACAGCACGCGCTGGCCATGGCGCCGGCGTGGGGCGGTGCCATAACGTTCGGGCAGGATGCCGCAGCGGACGATGTGCAGCCTGTTCCAGTGTTTGCGGTCCGAGAACAGCATCAGTTGCGAGCGGCAGAAATGGCTGATGCAGGCGACGAAACGGGCGCGGGCGATCTTCTCGTCCAGCCGCCAGCGCGGTGCATCGAAGAAGATGTTGGGGCCGTGCTCGGTCAGGCTGTAGGGGATGGCGGCCAGATGCCCGGCCAGCATTGCCACCGTCCCGCTCGCATCGGCGAAATGGTTGTGCAGATGCGCCACCCGGTTGCGGGTCAGATGTTCCGCCAGCACGCCCGCCTCGGCCAGATAGAAGAGCTGCCACAGCGCCGCCTTGGCTCCCGGCGGGCGGGTCGCAACGGCAAGGCGCAGGGCGCCGAACCATCGGGACGGATGCCGCAGCATCAGGCCCAGATGCGCGCCGATCAGCCGGGCCGGGTTCTTCGCGGCTTCGAGGATGGTGAAGGTGGCCGCCGCCTCCTCGGCCTGATCGGCGGGAATGTCCTGCGGCGCGGCGCGGCGCACCTGACAGGTCAGGACCGTGACGCCCAGATCGCGCAGCGCCGCGATCTCGCGCTGGATGAATGTGTGCGAGACCTTGGGATACTGGCCGGTCAGATAGGCGACGGGGCCGGGCGTTCGGTCGGCGGTCGCATGGTCCATATCGTCCTCGCGCGCGGGAAGGTGGGTCATCTGCCGCGGCTCCAGTCGCTGTCGGGGCGGCGGCTGCGGGCGGCTGCAAGGACGGTGGCATAGACGAGAAAACTCACCGGCGCCGCCGCGAACAGCCGCAGCGCGCCGGCGCGTCCCAGCGGTGCCTTGCCCTCTTTCGCCATCAATGCCGGATGCAGCCGGCGCAGTTCGTCCACGCCGGCATCCTGGCGCCGGCGCACCCGGACCAGCGGCGCGAACCCCTCGACCATCGGCCAGCGATAGGCCGCCGGCACCTCGATGCGTTCCTGAGGGGAAAACTGCAGCCGGGCGAAGGTATCGTCCGAGATGATGTCGGGAAATTCGCCCCAGCGCGCGCGCCCCGCAGCGTTCACGGCAAACAGCCCGGCGCCAACCGCGCCGCCGGTGACGAAGGGCAGCCGGGTCCACAGATCGGCGAACCGGCGCGTCACCCAGCTTCGTGCCGGCGCGACCTCCAGCCTGCCGGTGGCATAGAGCGGCCGGTCGGGGGCGAGGGCCGCGCGCAGCTGGCCCAGAAGCTCGGGGGCGCAGATCACGTCGGCATCGAGATAGACCCGCAGCGTCCCCCGGGCGCAGGCGTCGCCGGCGTTCAGCGCGCGGGTCTTGCCGCCCTCGGCGCGCTCGATCACCCGCAGCCGCCAGCCGCGGGTTTCGAAGTCGGGCGCCACGCCTTGCGCCCGCGCTGCGGTGTCGTCATGGCATCCGTTGGCCACGACCACCACCTCCAGCGGCCCCGCTGCCGCATCCTGGGCGCAGAGTGCGGCGAGGCAGGCGCCGATGTAGCCGGCCTCGTTGCTGGCCGGCAGGATGACGCTGAGAAGCTCGGCCTGATGCTGGGCAGGGGGCAGGGTGCGTCCTTTCCTCGGTTCTGTGTGCCGGGGCCGGGCAGGCCGGACCACGGCGTCCGTCTGGACAGTCCGCGAGGGCTCGGTCAAGATGCAGTTGCGGCAATTTCATGGAAATCGGGGCTGCGGCCCCGTGACGGCAGATCGGGCTTCAGTTGGACGGCAATCGCGACAGCGCGCCAGCCGCGGCGGCAGGCAGGGCAGAGGGCGCCGCGGGCGATCGCGCCGAAGCGCTGCTTTCGCTGGTGAACACGCCGTCGGCCGAGGCCCTTCTGGCCGCGATCGGCCACTGTCTCGATCTTGGCCGGGGCTTCGCCGTGGCGACGCTGAACCTCGATCATCTGGTGAAGCTGCGGCATTCGCCCGGCTTTCGAGCCGCCTATGCGGCGCAGACCCATGTCGTCGCCGACGGCCGGCCGGTGGTCTGGCTGCGCAGGCTTGCCGGCCGGCCGGTAGAGCTGGCGCCGGGGTCGGAGCTTGTGGAGCCGCTGATGACGCTGGCGGCAGCCCGGGGCGTGCCTGTGGCGTTGCTTGGCGCGACCGACGAGACGCTTGCCACCGCGGCCGCGCGGCTGGAAGGCACCCATCCGGGCCTGCGGGTCGTGGCGCGGATTGCGCCGCCCTTCGGCTTCGATCCCGAGGGGCCGGGCGCCGACGCCGCCTTCGATGCCCTGGCGGCCGGTGGCGCGCGGCTGGTGATGCTCGCGCTCGGCGCGCCCAAGCAGGAGGTCCTTGCGGCGCGCGGCCTCGCCCGCCTGCCGGGCTGCGGCTTCGTCTCGGTGGGCGCCGGGCTCGACTTCATCGCCGGCAGCCAGCGGCGTGCGCCCCGCTGGATGCGGCGGCTCGCGCTGGAATGGCTGTGGCGGATGCTCGGCAATCCGCGCCGGCTCGCGAAACGCTACCTGCTCTGTCTCGCGATCCTGCCCGAGATGACGCTGGCCGCGCTGCGGCTGCGCCGGGCAGGCTGACGTCAGCCGATGGTCTCGACGGTCAGCGCACCGTTGGTATAGACGCAGATATCGGCGGCGATGGCCATGGCACGACGGGCGATCGTCTCGGCGTCCAATTCCGTCTCGACCAGAGCGCGGGCGGCGGCCAGCGCATACATTCCGCCCGATCCGATCGCCGCCACGTCATGCTCGGGCTCCAGCACGTCGCCGGCGCCGGTGATGACGTAGAACTCGCGCCCGTCGGTGACGATCAGCATCGCCTCGAGCTTCTGCAGATACTTGTCGGTGCGCCAGTCCTTGGCCAGTTCGACCGCGGCGCGCTGCAACTGACCCGGCGCGGCCTCCAGCTTGGTTTCCAGCCGTTCGAGCAGGGTGAAGGCGTCTGCGGTCGATCCGGCAAAGCCCGCGACGATCTCGTGCCCGCCGGGCGAGATCCGGCGCACCTTGCGCGCCGAGCCCTTGATCACCGTCTGTCCCAGGCTGACCTGGCCGTCGCCGGCCACCACCACCCTGCCGCCCTTGCGCACCGCAAGGATGGTGGTGCCGTGCCAGCCGGGGAACGCTCCGGACATCGCGGTCAGATGGCGCCGTCGATCCAGTTCTGCAGCGCCGCCTTCGGCGCCACACCGACCTTGTTCGTCACGACCTCGCCATCCTTGAACAGGAACAGCGCCGGGATGCCGCGGATTCCCAGCTGGGCCGCGGTCGCCGGGTTCTCGTCCACGTTCAGCTTCACGATCTTCACCTTGCCGGCATAGTGCTCGGAGAGTTCCTCGAGCGCGGGTCCGATCTGGCGGCAGGGGCCGCACCATTCGGCCCAGAAATCCACCACGACAGGGATGTCGGACTGGCGTACATCGCTGTCGAAACTCGCGTCGGTCACGGGCTGGGTTGCCATCTCTCTCTCCTTGCGCTGGGTTGTCCGTTACCTATGAGCGCACCGGGGCCGGGTCAATGGCCGCGATTTCGGCCAGGGCACGGGCGCGCGCCGCGGTGAGCAGATCGGCGGGCAGCGGCATCAACCGGGCACCGCGGGTCCAGAGCAGCGCCGTCTCCACCTGCCGGTCCGGCCAGATCTGTGCCAAGGCATCGCCATAGGCGGCCATCTGGCGCAACAGCCCCTCGGGCACGTCCTCCGGGCGCTCGGGAAGGATCGCATTCGACTTCCAGTCCACCGCCAGAACGCGGTCGGGCCCGACGATCAGCCGGTCGATCACGCCCACCAGCCGCCGCGGGCCGAAATCCGCGGCGATCTCGACCTCGGCCAGCGCCGTTGGGGCGAACAGGAAAGCGAGTTCCGGCGCCTCGAGGATGCCCCGCGCCTCGGCGAGCAACTCCGCAGCCGTGGCGGTGTCGGCCGCGGTCCCCCCGGCGTCCGCCGTCGCCGCTTCCGCGGCAAGCAGGTCGGCGGCCAGCGCCGGCCAGTCCGCGGGAGGCCACATCGGCAGATGCTCCAGCAGCAGATGCAGCCACCGGCCGCGGCGCAGCGCGGCGGCCTCGTCGACGGCTCCGGACATCTCGCCGGGCAGTGCCTTGGCGCCACCAAGGCCGGTCGGGGTCAGCGGCGCGGGCGACGGCGCGACCGGCGGTGACGCATGACGCAGCCAGTCGGGCAGGGGGGGCGGCG
>SLBI01000178.1 GCA_007126375.1 Paracoccaceae bacterium | reverse complement strand
CCCGCCTCAGGGCCCTCTTGTCCCTGCTGCCGGCGGCCATCCTCGCCGCCCTCGCCTCCCTCCCGAAACTCGCAACGGCAGCCTCGTCATTGCCCGAGCGCGTCGTTCAGCAGGAACCAACATGGTGGCTGGGCAATCCGCGAAACACCACAGGCTGACATCGCGTTCGAGGCTACGGTGATGGCCGTCGAACGCCAACGACCGGGCCCGCTCTCATCCACCAAAGCGACCGCGGGGGTCGATACGCCGCCGACGACCACGGGACAGCCCTTGCCCCCGCAGCTATCACGCCGTCGATGAGCCCGATGTCGAACTGTCTCGGCAATGCGCCGATGAAGAGCCTATTCCATACGGTCAAGATCGGGCGCATCCACCAGCGTGTCCACGCCACCAGCGGCGAGGCCCGCCCTGACCTGTTCGCCTGCATCGAGGGCTTCTACAGGTCACGCCGCCTGCGTTCCGGGACAGGCTACCGTTCACCGGCCGACATGGGGACCGTGGCGGCCCGACGCCGTCCACTTCTCCGGGGCAGGATCACCCCTTGCCAGCGCTGCGCTGCAGCGCGGACACAGACCAGAGCCGGATGGAGCGTCCGCAGCGGCGGCCGCCGGCATCAGTGGATCTGCCGATGCACCGTGGCGGTGAGTTCCGAGAGGGAGAAGGGCTTGGGCAGGAAAACCGAATTCGGGATGGCCGTCTGCCCGGTTGCGAGCGCCTCCTCGGCATATCCCGAGACGAAGACGACCTTGGCGTCCGGCCTGCGTTTGAGCGCCTCGCGCACCCAGCTTGGGCCATCCATACCCGGCATGACCACATCGGTCAGGAAAAGATCGACCTTGAGCGCAGGATCCTCCAGGGTCTGCAGTGCATCCTCGGCGGTCTCGGCCTCGATCACCCTGTAGCCCCGCATCCGCAGCGCTCGCGAGGCGAAGGCCCGCACCGGCGCCTCGTCCTCGACCAGCAGGATCACCCGCTCCCCCGCAGCTGTCCCGTCGGCTGCGCGATCTGCAGCATGATCTACCGCCACGGCCTCGGCGGCGATGTCGAGCCCATCCGCCGCCGACGCGGCATGCAGCGCCGTGACGGTGTGCTGCCCGACGGCTTCGGCTTCCGGGACGCAGTCGCAGATCGGCAGATAAACGGCGAAGGTCGAACCTCCTCCGGGCGTACTGTCGACGAAGATGAATCCACCGGTCTGCTTGACGATTCCGTAGGCGGTGGAAAGACCGAGGCCGGTGCCTTCG
Organism: Paracoccaceae bacterium; assembly: GCA_007126375.1. Lineage (GTDB taxonomy): Bacteria > Pseudomonadota > Alphaproteobacteria > Rhodobacterales > Rhodobacteraceae > Rhodobaculum. Next base: position 30,865 of record SLBI01000178.1, on the reverse strand, counting down.
CCGGCGCGCTTGGTGGTGAAGAATGGTTCGAAGATCTTTTCCCGCTTGTCGGGCGGGATGCCCACACCCTCGTCTCGGACGCGCACGATGACGTAATCGCCCGGCGGCACGGTGGCGCGATCGCGCCTGAGTTCCTCCCGCAAACTGCGGTTTTCCGTCTCAATGCGGATGGTGCCGCCCGCCGGCATGGCGTCGCGGGCATTCACCACGAGGTTCATGATCACCTGCTCGATCTGGCGGCGGTCGGCGCGAACCGCGCCCAGTTCGGGGTCGTGGTCCACCTCGAGCGCGATCTTCTCGCCCACCAGCCGACCCAGCAGATGCGCCAGCTCGCCCAACGTGTCGCGCAGGTCGAAAACCTCCGGCTTCAGCGTCTGCTTGCGCGAGAAGGCGAGCAACTGGCGCACGAGACTGGCGGCGCGATTGGCGTTCTGATGTATCTGAACGAGGTCGGCATAATCGGGATCACCTCGGTCGTGCCGCAGCAGCATCAGGTCGCAATGACCCGAGATCGCAGTCAGCAGATTGTTGAAATCATGCGCCACACCGCCGGCGAGCTGACCGATGGCCTGCATCTTCTGACTTTGCACGATCTGCGCCTCGAGCGACTTCAGCTCGGTCGCATCGTTGAACACCGCGACAAGGCCGGGCCGGCCGGCCTCGGCGACCCGACGCAGGGTGACCTGGAGAAAACTGCCCTCGTCGCGACGGCGAACGCGCAAGACCTGGGGACGGTTCTCGGCCGGGCCCGACATGGCATCGGCGAGCCAGTCGTTGACCGGTCGGCCCGGACCCTCGAGAAGCTCGGCGAAGGTCACCGTCTGCCCACCCTCGCCGCGCGGCGGCAGCCCCAGAAGTTCGCGCGCGATCCGGTTGGCCTGCTCGATCCGGCCGTCCGCGCTGATCCGTGCCAGCGCGAGCGGCAGATCCTCGAAATCCGGCCGGGCGGCGGCGGGGCGTGCCGGGTCCTCGGCCGCAGGCAGGAGATAGATCTCGCGCCGACCACTGGCACCCTCCAGTTCGGCGACAATGCAGCGGATCTGACCGTCGGCTGCGGATACCTCGGTCTCCTCGCCCGAACGCAATGGCAGATACGGAAAGATCCGGTCGAGTGCGCGCACCCGGCCGCCGACGATTCGCCGCATCGCCTCGTTCATGAACAGGATCGTGCCCGACTTGCTGACGGTCAGCATCGGAAGGCTGAGCGTCTCGGCACCGCGGCCACCGGCAGAGCGATCCACCATCTCTTCAAGTCGCCAGAGGAAGCTCCCATCCCCGACGCGATGCACCGACAGCCGGACGTGGCCGCGACGTGTCACCACATCCTCTCGGGCCGCCCCCACCGACATCGCCCGCGTCTGCAGACGGTAGAGAACGGCCGCGGGATTGGCGAAGAGATCGCCGAGCGCGCGCGACAGCGTCTGCCCCCCGCAGTCGCCGAAGCGATCCTCGGCCACGGCGTTCTGATAGCCGATGCGACCCTCTGCATCGGTGGTGAAGCTCGGGCTCGCGTCATGGGCGATGAAATCGGCGATGCGGCCTTGCGCACCGGCCTGCGCCCGGCGTTCGCGCCGCGCCAACGCCGGCACCAGCACCGACAGGCAGGCCAGCGTGGCCGCAGCCGAGCCAAGCGCGAGGCGCAAGGTCCCGTCGGCCAGCAGCACCGCCGCGCCGGCCGCAACCAGCGCCCCGACAAGCAGCAACCACACCGCCGGCGACAGCGACAGCGCCGTGCGACCCAGCGATTGCGGTGTTGACGCCGTTTGCAACACGCCATCCCCCCGGAGCAGATACCCTGCCGCCATAGCGCGGCAAAAAGCTTAAACGGCGCTTAACGCCACCTGGTTTTCGCCGACCATTCGCACCTGAGTTGATCAAGACGTTACCTCATGCACGCGTCAAGAGTGCGAGAAAGAAGCCGTCGGCGCCGTCGCACGGAGTCCAGCGCCGCTCCGCTACCTGCCGCCAGCCCGGTTCCCGGTCGAGGAAGGCAGAGACCTGCGCCGCGTTCTCTTCGCGCAGCAGGGAACAGGTGGCATAGGCAAGCGTGCCCTCGGCAGCCACCAGGGGGGCGGCGACATCGAGGATCGCCGACTGGGTATGGCGCAGTCCGGCGAGCCGTTCGGGCGTGAGCCGCCATTTTCCCTCCGGGTCACGGCGCCAGCTGCCGCTGCCCGAACAGGGCACGTCGAGCAACACAAGATCGAAGGGTGCGGCGGCGGCGGCATCGGCAAGCTGCGGCACCGGCGTGCCGGCGCGGGCGGCGCGGGCAGGCAGATCGGCCATCCGTCGCGGCGCGGCATCATGGGCGAAGACCGTGCCGCCCCCCAGCGCCGCGAGCCGCGCCGCGAGAGCCAGCGCCTTGCCGCCACCGCCGGCACAATAGTCGAGCACACGGGCCCCGCGCGCCAGCGGAAGCGCGTCACAGACCGCCTGCGAGGCGGCGTCCTGCAACTCGACCAGACCGCACTGCCACGCCTGCGTCGCCGCCAGCCCGCGCACCGGTCCGGCAACTTCCAGCGCTGTCGGGGCCAGCGGATGGATCCGCGCAGCGATCCCCTCGGCTGCCAACGCTGCGAGTGCCGCCTCGGGCCCAACGCGCGCGCGGTTGGCCCGCAGGAAAACCGGCGCCCGACCTTGCAGTGCCCGCATGACCCCGGCGAACTGCTCGCCGAGGCTCGCGCGAAGGGCCGGTTCCAGCCAGTCGGGGCAATCCAGCGCCTGGGCCTCGGTCATCGACACGGGACAGGCGAAATGCGCGGCCTCGGCCGGCGCCAGCGGGGCGGGGGCATGGCGGTCGCCGGTGAACAGCACCGCCGGGTCCGTGCCCGCCGCCCGCAACGCGCCCAGCATCAGCCCCCGGCCGGTCGCCGCCCCGCCAAGCGCCGAAAGTGACCGGCGCCGGCGCAGCGCACCGAAGACATGATCGCGCACCGCGGCGCGATCCCCCGATCCGGCATAGCGTGCAGCGCGGGCCCAGGCGGAAAGCGCCCCCTCCGCCCGTTTTCCGGTGGAGATTGTGTCGAGCACCGCGATTGCGGCCGCGAGCCGCGCCGCGGGCGTCATCGGCGCACCGATGCGGCCGGGAGGGCCGCCCCGACACGGGTCGCGACAAAAAGTTGCGCGGATTGATCAGGGTCAAGTCGCATTCCGAAACAGGCTTTACTTTCACGTCAAGATCCCGTCCAGCAGGGCATCCGCCGAAATCCGGCGCCGAAGCCCGCCCAAGAGCGGAGAGACCCATGCGTCTGACCACCCGGACCGACCTCGCCCTGCGCACGCTGATGTTCTGTGCGCTCAATCCCGACCGTGTCGTGCGCAAGCACGAAGTGGCCGAACGCTGCAACGTCTCGGAAAACCATCTCGCGCAGGTGATCAACGGGCTTGCCCACAAGGGTTTCGTGACCACGCTGCGTGGCCGCAACGGCGGGCTCACCCTGGCCCGGCCGATGGAGCAGATCGGGGTCGGCACCGTCGCCCGCGCCTTCGAGGGCGGCGTGCCGGTGGCAGACTGCTTCGCCACCAGCCGGGCGGCCTGCCCGCTCTCGCCCGCCTGTCGGCTGCGCGACGCCCTCTCGCGCGCGGTGGCGGCCTTCTACGACACGCTCGATACGCTGACCGTCGCCGATCTGGTGGAGGGCAATGCCGGCCTCGAATCGGTGCTCGCGCTGCCCGGCCCGATCGGGATGCGGTGTGCCCGCTCCACCGCCGCGGCGGAATAGCCGTTCAGCGCGTCAGCACCAGGCGCCCGCCCTCGATGGCAATGCGCTCGAAGCGGCCGAGATAGCTCATGCCCAGCAGCGAGATGTCCATCTCGCCCGAGTTCACCCAGGCCGACACATCGCGGTCGGTGAAATCCCCGAAGGCCACCTCGTCCAGCGTCACCCGCGCAGTCGGCACCAGGCCGTTGGCAGTGCGCGCCCGGCCGCTATAGACGAGCTGATCGGGATCGAGACCGATCCGCCGGGCATCGGCCTGCGCCAGAACCACATCGGTGGCGCCGGTGTCGATGACGAAGCGGACAGGAACGCCATGCACCTGCAGGGTGGCATAGTAATGCCCGCCCGGGCCGCGCGGCAGCGACATCTCACCCGCGCCGAAACTGACCGACCGGCCGGGCAACAGGCCGTCGCGGACATCGAGCCAGAGCATGGCCCCGACCACGACACCGAGGAATATCAGGCCCCATAACAGCGCATGCCGCAGCGTCGTGCCCAGCCCCTCGCGGTTGGCAATCAGCAGATACGCCAGCAGCACGCTGCCCAGAAGCACCAGATAGATCAGTCGCCCCAGTTCCAGATCGCTCATGCACCGTCCTCCGCGGTAGGATATGGGGCTTTTCAAGCAAAGCCGCCAGCCCGTCACCAACGCCCGTCAGGCCAGCAGCCCCAGCGCGCGCGCTCCGTCGAGGACGAACTGGACCGAGAGAGCGGCGAGCAGCATGCCCAGCAACCGCGTGACGACCAGCGCGCCGATCCGGCCCAGCCCGCGCTCGATCAGGCCGGCGGCGAGGAACAGGACGAAACAGATCGCCACCCCACGGCCAGCATCACCAGATGCACCGCCACCACCCCGGCCCAATCGCCCTGCGTCAGCGCCACGAAGATCGGTGCCAACCCGATCGGGTCGATCACCACGAAGAGCGTGACGAAGACTGCGGCCAGAAACCCGGGATCGAGAGCGAAAAGCGCCCCCATCTCAGCCGCCCTGGGCCGCGTCCAGCCGCTCCTGCGCGATGAGCCAGAGTTCCTCGGCCTTGTCGAGCCCCTCCATCACCTCGGCGTATTTCTTCTGCCAGACCGCCGCCTCACCGACCCGGTCGGGCTGATAGAGCGCCGGGTCGGCCAGTCGCGTGGCCAGCCGGTCGCGCATCGCGTTCAGCTTCTCGATCCGCCCCTCGCAGCGCCGCACTTCGGCCCTCAGACCGGCAAGCGCCTCGCGGTCGGCTCCGGGAACGGCCCGCTTCGCCGGCTTCGCCGGCGCCGCCTGCCCCTCCTCACCGGCAAGCAGATGCCGTCGGTATTGCTCCAGATCGCCGTCCCAGGAGGCAACATGCCCCCCCGAGACCAGCCAGAGCCGGTCAGCAACCAGCCCCAGCAGATGCATGTCGTGGCTGACCAGGATCACCGCGCCGCCATAGCCCGTCAGCGCCTCGACCAACGCCTCACGGCTCTCGATGTCCAGATGGTTGGTCGGCTCGTCGAGGATCAGCAGATGCGGCGCCTCCAGCGTAGCGAGAAGGAGCGACAGCCGTGCCTTCTGGCCGCCGGAGAGCTGCGCCACCGGCGTCTCGGCCTGATCCGCCATCAGCCCGAATCCCGCCAGCCGGGCGCGCAATCGCGCCTGCCCCTCGGCCGGACGGGCGCGCTGCAGGTGCTGCAGCGGGGTTTCCCCCACCACCAGTTCGTCGACCTGATGCTGCGCGAAATACCCCACCCGCAGCTTCGCGGCCCGCGTGAGCCGCCCGGCCTCGGGCACGAGCTTCCCGGCCAGCAGCTTCGCCAGTGTGGATTTGCCCTCGCCGTTGCGGCCCAGCAATGCGATGCGGTCGTCCTGATCGATCCGAAGGGCCAGCCGGCGCAGCACTGGCGGGCCGCCATAGCCCACCGCGACGCCGTCCAGCGCGACGATGGGCGGCGCCAGTTCATCGGGCTCGGGGAAGCTGAAGACGGCGCGCGCAGCCTCCTCGGGCGCGCTGATCGGCACCATCTTCTCCAGCATCTTGACCCGGCTCTGCGCCTGGGTGGCCTTGGTGGCCTGGGCGCGGAAGCGATCCACGAACTTCTGCAGATGCGCGCGCCGGGCTTCCTGCTTCTTGGCCTCGGCCGCCTGCAGCGCCCGGCGTTCCGCCCGGAGCCGCGCGAAGCTGTCGTAGCCACCTGCGTAAAGCGTCAGGTTGCGGTCTTCCAGATGCAGGATGTGACCGACGGCGCGGTTGAGCAGGCCGCGGTCATGGCTGATCACCAGAACGCTGTGCGGATATCGCGCCAGATAGGCCTCGAGCCAGAGCGCCCCCTCCAGATCGAGATAGTTGGTCGGCTCGTCCAGCAGCAGCAGATCCGGCTGCGCAAAGAGCACGCCTGCCAGCGCCACCCGCATTCGCCAGCCGCCCGAAAAATCCGAGCACGGCCGGGCCTGCGCTGCGGTATCGAAGCCCAGCCCGCGCAGGATGGCCGAGGCCCGGGCCTCGGCCGACCAGGCATCTATATCGGCCAGCCGGGTCTGCACCTCGGCGATGCGGTGGGCGTCATCCGCGACCTCCGCCTCGGCCATCAGGGCGGCCCGCTCGGCATCCGCCGCCAGCACGGTATCGAGCAGCGACACCCCGGACGATGGCACCTCTTGTGCCACCCCGCCGATCCGCGCCCGCGGCGGCAGGGAGATTGCGCCACCTTCGGGCACCAGTTCGCCCCGGATCAGGCGGAACAACGTGGTCTTGCCTGCGCCGTTGCGCCCGACCAGCCCGACCTTGTGGCCGGCGGGGATGGTGGCGCTGGCGCCCTGAAAGAGCGGCTGTCCGGCAACCGAGAAGCTGAGATCGGAAATGACGAGCATGGGCCCTCCCCTGCCGCGAAGCGCCGCCGGCGTCAATCATGGGCGCAGCGCGACAGCGGTGCGCCACGGCCGGGTTTTCAAGCTACAGGGAGCGTGCTACCAGCACCGCGGATTTCCTCCGGGGCGGCGCAGGCCGCCTCTTTTGCACCAGAGGCAGGACCATGGCCATCGAACGCACGCTTTCCATCATCAAGCCGGACGCAACCGCGCGCAATCTCACCGGCCGCATCAACGCCAAGTTCGAAGAGGCGGGGCTGCGCATCGTTGCCCAGAAGCGGATGCATCTCACCAAGGCGCAGGCCGGCGAATTCTACGCCGTGCACCGTGAGCGGCCGTTCTACGACGAACTCGTCACCTTCATGGCCTCGGCACCGGTGGTGGTGCAGGTGCTTGAGGGCGAAAGCGCCATCGCCAGGAACCGCGAGGTGATGGGCGCGACCAACCCCGCCGACGCCGCGCCCGGCACGATCCGCGCGGAGTTCGCCCAGTCGGTGGGCGAGAACTCGGTGCACGGCTCGGACGCGGCCGAAACCGCGGCCGCCGAGATCGCGTTCTTCTTCGCCGGTCTCGAAATCGTCGGCTGAACGGCCCTGCGCGGCCCGGTCCGACCGGGCCGGCCGCGCCGGGACTGCACGCTTCGGGTTGGCCCCGCCAAATACCGATCCGCCGAGTCGGGTGTCAGCGTCCCTCGAACACCGGTGGGCGCTTTTCCGTGAAGGCGAGCACCCCCTCGCGAAAATCACGGGTCTGGCCGCAGGCGCCCTGGCGCCGCGCCTCCTCGCCCACGTGGGTTTCGAGATCCTGTGTCCAGGCGTTGCGCATGGCAGCCCGGATATGCCGGTAGGCGACGGTCGGCCCGTCCGCCAGCGCTGCGGCACGAGCCTCGACCCGACCGGTGAAGTCGGCGTCGGGCACCGCCTCCCAGATCATGCCCCAGTCCGCGGCATCGCGCGCGGTTACGGCCTCGGCAAACAGTGCGGCGCCCAGCGCCCGCGCCGGTCCGACCAGCCGCGGCAGGAACCAGCAGCCCCCGGCATCCGGCATGAGACCGATCCGCGCAAAGGCCTGGACGAAGCGGGCGCTCTCGGCTGCGATCACCACATCGCAAGCCAGCGCGAGGCTCGCCCCCGCCCCGGCAGCGGTGCCGTTCACCGCCGCGATCACCGGCACGGGACTGTCCGAAATGGCCATCAGCAGCGGGTGGTATTCGTCGCGCAGCACCTGGTCCAGGTTGACCGTCGCGACATTCGCCCGGTCGCCCAGATCCTGACCCGAGCAGAACGCGCGCCCGGCGCCGGTGATCACCAGAACCCGTGCCGTCGGTTCCGCCCCCTCCGCCGAGGGGGCAATCTGCGATACGGCATCGCGCAGCTCTGCCCGCATCAGACCGTTCAGCGCGTTCATCACCTCGGGTCGGTCAAGGGTGATGGTGGCCACCCCGCCCGACCGGGTCACGCGGATGGTGCGATAGTCCATGCCCTTGCTCCCAATTGCCCTGCCGCGACGCCGGTCCTGTGCGATCAGTCGCGCAGGAGTTCCTTCAGCCGAGCTTCCTCATCGGGCGAGAGTCCTGGCGTCACGGCCTCTGACGCACCTTGACGCCGCCGCAGATAGACCAGCGCTGCGCCAAGCGCGAGCAGGAACATCGCCGGCGCTGCGATCCAGAGGATCAGGTTCGCCCCTGCGACCCGCGGCCGCAGCAGCACGAATTCGCCGTAGCGCGCGACGATATAGTCCATCACCGCGGCATCATCGTCGCCCTCCAGCAGCCGCTCGCGCACGAGAAGGCGCATGTCCCGCGCCAGTGGCGCGTTGGAATCGTCGATCGATTCGTTGCGGCAGACGACGCAACGAAGCTCCTGACTGATGACGCGCGCGCGTGTCTCGAGCGCAGGATCGTCGAGGATTTCATCCGGCTGAGGCCCGGCCAGACCTGGCGCGGCCCACAGTGCCAGCGCCAGACCGAGCACGACCGGGAGGCGACGCAGGCCGGTCATTCGGCCGGCACCGCACCGCCGGGTGCGGCCCGCCGGGCGCCGGCGGCGATGCGGTAACGGCGGTCCGAAAGGCTGAGCGCGCCGCCCAGAGCCATTATGATGCAGCCTGCCCAAAGCCAGTTGGCGAACGGCTTGTGGTGGCTGCGGATCGCCCAGCCGCCACCGTCCTGCGCATCGCCCAGAACGAGGTAGAGGTCGCGCCAGAAGCCGTAGTGGATGCCGGCCTCCGTCGTGGGCATCCCCGCGGCCGGATAGAACCGCCGCTCGGGCGTGATCATGGCAAACGAACGGCCGTCGCGCTGCACCTCAAGAAAGGCCATGGTGGAGAGGTAGTTCGGCCCCTCCACCCGACGCACGTCCTGAAGAGTGATCTCGTAGCGGCCGAAATCGTAGCTTTCGCCCACCTGCGCCACACGGATGTCCTCGGTCTGCCAGGCCATCAGCCCGGCGACGGCAAAGACGGTGATGCCCAGCCCCGAATGGGCCGTGGCCTTGCCCCAGTCCGCCCGGGGCAGCCGCGCCAGCCGAGCGAAGCGTCCCGCCATCGCCCCGCGCCCCGTGCGCGCCCAGAGATCGGCTGCCGCCCCCAGCACCACCCAGACGCCGAGAATCACCCCGACCGGCCCGAGTGCCGAGCGTCCGGTCTGCATCGCCCAGACCAACGCGCCAGCCGCCACCGACAACGCGAGCAGCCCCCACAGCGGCTGCGCCGCACGTGCGAGATCACCACGCTTCCACGGCAGCATCGCGCCGACGGGAAGGATCGCGGCGAGTGCCACGAAGAAAGGCGAGAAGGCGATGTTGAAGAAGGGCGGGCCGACCGACAGCACCCGGTCGAACAGCATCTCGGCCACCAGCGGCCACATCGTTCCGACGAACACCACGAAGGATGACACCGCCAGCAGCACATTGTTGAGCACAAGCGCCGATTCCCGACTGACGGTGGAGAACACACCCTTCGCCTCCATCGCGCCCGCGCGCAGGGCAAAGAGTGTCAGCGCGCCGCCCATGAAGAAGGCGAGGATCAGCAGGATGAACACCCCGCGATCCGGATCCATCGCGAAGGCATGGACGGAGGTCAGCAGCCCGGAGCGCACGATGAAGGTGCCGATCAGCGAGAAGCCGAAGGCGAGGATGGCGAGCAGGATGGTCCAGCTCTTCAGCGCCTCGCGCTTTTCGACCACGATCGCCGAATGCAACAGTGCCGCGGCGAACAGCCAGGGCATCAGCGAGGCGTTCTCGACCGGATCCCAGAACCAGAAGCCGCCCCAGCCAAGCTCGTAATAGGCCCACCACGAGCCGAGGCCGATGCCGATGGTGAGAAACACCCATGCCGCCAGCGTCCAGGGTCGAACCCAGCGGCCCCAGGCGGCGTCCACCCGGCCCTCGATCAGGGCGGCGACGGCGAAGGAGAAAGCCATGCTGAGCCCGACGTACCCCAGATAGAGGAACGGCGGGTGAAAGGCGAGGCCCGGATCCTGCAGCAGCGGATTCAGATCCTGCCCCTCCAGCGGCGGAATCGCCATGCGATCGAAGGGGTTGGAGGTGAAGATGGTGAACGCCATGAAGGCCGCGGTGATCGCCGACTGGACCGCCAGCACCCGTGCCCGAAAACTCTCTCGCAGATTGGCGCCGAACCAGGCGGCGCAGGCACCGAAAAGCGTCAGGATCAGCACCCAGAGCAGCATCGAGCCTTCATGGTTGCCCCAGACGCCGGAAATCTTGTAGATCAAGGGCTTGGCAGTGTGCGAGTTGGCGACGACCAGCGCCACGGAGAAATCGGAAACGATGAAGGCCCAGGTCAGCGCGGCGAAAGACAGGGCTATCAGCACGAACTGGGCGTTGGCCATCGGCAGGGACGCCCGCATCCACGGCAACCAGCCGCGCTGGGCGCCGACAAGCGGAACGACCGCCTGCACCAGGGCGACGGCGAAGGCAAGGACGAGGGCGAAATGGCCGAGCTCTACGATCATGACCGTCACAGTATCCCGCCGATAGCCAAGCGCCAAGACCTTGCGCCCGGATGTCGCGCCAGACGCGGACCTCGACCGATCACAACCGCGTCGGCCCATTGCCGCCGATCACGCAGCCGTGCCGCAAAACCGTTTCGGGATTGCGACAATTCACGTTAAAGTTGAGGTATCGCACGGAGGGTGCGGGGTATTTGCGGGGGTTGATCCGATGCAGGGCATGAACAGTACGCACGCTGACTACGGCGCAAGCGGCCAGACCACACGCCCGCCCATCGTGCAGGCCGGGGAAGATATCTGGGCACCAGACCTTGCGCGCCGTCGCCTGCTGTCGCCCTGCGCGCATCCCGGCCTCGACCACGATACCGCGGAGATGCTGAGCGACTGGGAAGCCGCCCAGGAACGTCGCTCACGCTGACGGGGCGATCGGAAACCGGGCCGCCCGGCATCCGGGCGGTTCGGAAACGGCCGGACTCAGTATCCGCCGGGCGGCGCGGCCTCGCCGGCGTCCGTGCCGTAGCCCAGGCCATCATCCATCCAGTGGCCCTGGCGCTTCAGGGCGTCGGCCACTTCGCGTGGCATGTAGGTCTCGTCATGCTTGGCGAGGATCTCATGGGCACGGAACACGCCATCGACGAACCGGCCCGTGCCCACCATCCCTTCCCCCTCGGAAAAGAGATCGGGCAATACGCCGGCATAGACCACCGGCACCTCGGCACCGCCGTCGGTCACGATGAAGCGAACCTCGTAGCCCTGCCCGCGCATGATGCTGCCGGGCGCCACCAACCCGCCGATGCGGAACACCTCGGTTTCGGGCGGCGGCGCCGCGAGAATCTCGGACGGCGAGCGGAAGAAGTTGATGCCGTCGCGCATGGCATAGCCGATCAGCGCCGTGGACAGCGCCAGCGCCACCGCGGCCAGCACGACGATCTGGATGCGCCGCCTTTTCTTGAGGTTCTTCATCATATCCTCACCGCGCCTCTCAGGGAAACACCGGCGGCAGCGTCAGCCCCGCGGTTTCTTCCGCGCCAAGCATCAGGTTGGCGTTCTGCACCGCCTGCCCCGATGAGCCCTTGGTGAGATTGTCGAGCACGACCATCACCACGGCGCGTCCGGGCATGCGGTCGCCGACCACCCCGATATGCACATAATTGGACCCGCGCACATGCCTTGTGGAGGGGACTGCGCCAAAAGGCAGCACATGGATGAAGAACTCGAGATCATATCTCTGCGAGAGTGCGGCATGCACGGCCACAGGATCGCCATCGACATAGATCGAGGCGAGAACCCCGCGGTTCATCGGCGTCAGATGCGGGGTGAACTGCACCTGGACCGGCCGGCCGGCGACCTTGGCGAACTCCTGATCGAATTCGCCCAGATGCCGGTGTGTGCCGCCCACCGCGTAGGGATGCGTGCCCTCCGACAGTTCGGCGTGCAGCAGATTCTCGCGCAATGTCCGCCCTGCGCCCGACACTCCGGCCTTGAGATCGATGACGATCCGGTCGGGGTCGATCACCTTGGCTTCCAGCAGCGGGCGGATGCCATAGATGCCGGCCGCAGCGTTGCAGCCGGTGCCGGCCACCAGCCGCGCCGCCTCGATGTCGTTGCGATAGAACTCGGTCAGCCCGTAGACTGCCTCGGCCTGCAGTTCGGGTGCGGCATGCGCCTTGCCGTACCACGTCGCGTAGCTGGCCGGATCGCGCAACCGGAAATCGGCCGACAGATCAATGATACGCAAAGTGCGCGGCAGCGTCGAGATCACCGCCTGGCTGGTGGCATGCGGCAGGGCGCAGAAGACGAGTTCGACCTCGTCGAAGCGCATGTCCTCGATCTTCGTCAGCCGCGGAAGGCCCAGCGGCGCGAGATGGGGGAACACCTCGGCCATCGCCATGCCCGCCTTGCGCTCGCCCGAAAGCCCGACGATGTCCATCGTCGGATGCGTGGCGATGATCCTCACAAGCTCGGCGCCGGTGTATCCGGAGGCGCCCAGGATGGCGACCTTGCGGCTCATGGCTGTCTCTCCTCGGTTCCCCTTGCACCGGTCTCGATAGCCGGTGTCTCGTTTCATTGACGGCCGGGATGTCATGCCGGCCACCACCGTCCCGGTCAAGCCACCGCCCCGCGGCGAAGGGTCAGGCCGCCTCGAATCGGATGCCGCGGCGCAGGAATCGCGTCGCGGCGTGCCCCACCTGCAGCGGGTCGCCGGTGGTCAGGAACATCGGCGTCAAACCCGGCCCCAGCATTTCCGGCCGGCGTGCCAGATAATCGGCGAGGCTTTCGGCGACAATCTCGGGCTGGGAAAAGACCGCCACCGCGGGGCCCAGCGCGGCGCGAAACGCTTCCTCCATCAGCGGATAATGGGTGCAGCCCAGCACCGCGGCCTGCGGGTGCGGCATCCGCCGCTTCAGCGCCGCGACATGGCTCGCCACCAGCGCTTCGGCGAGGATCATGTCGCCCTCCTCGATCGCATCCACCAGCCCGCCGCAGGGCTGCGCCTCCACATCCACCCCGATCGCGCGGAACGCCAGTTCGCGCTGAAAGGCGCGCGACGAGACCGTCGCCGGCGTCGCGAACAGCGCGACATGCTTCACTGCCACCTCGCGCGGCGGAGAGTTGTCGCCCCACTGCCGCTCGGTCAGCGCCTCGATCAGCGGCACGAAGACGCCGAGGACGCGCTTGTCGGGCGGCACCCATGTCTCCTGCATCCGCCTGAGCGCGGCGGCGGAGGCGGTGTTGCAGGCGAGGATCACGAGGTCGCAGCCTTCGGCCCAGAGCCGCTCCACCCCGGCGCAGGTCAGCGCGAAGATGTCGTCGGGCTCGCGCACGCCATAGGGCGTGTGGGCATTGTCGCCCAGATAGACGAAGGGCACCTGCGGCAACCCCCGCAGCAGCGCCTCCAGCACCGTCAGCCCGCCCAGCCCCGAATCGAACACGCCCACCGCCATGCACCGCCCTCCAGCGCGCCGATGCTCAGCGCCGGTAGCGGGCCTCGAACTCATGGCCCAGCCGGCACGGATCGATCGGCCTCGGTGCCAAGCGATACGTCGCCGCGCGCAGGAAATCCATCATCGCCTTGGGGTCTCCGGCCAGGGGCGCCAGCGTCTGGGGCGGCATCGCAGCGCCGACCGCCAGCCGCACCGGCGCATCCACACGGGCGCCGAACTCGCGGATCAGAAGCGCCATGCGCAGCGTGTAGTTCAGGTGACTCGCGACCTGGAACAGCCGCGAATTGTGCCCGTCGAAATAGATCGGCACCACCGTGGCCCGCGACCGGGCGACCAGCTTCGCGGTGAAGCCGCGCCAGACCGGATCGAGCGGCTGGCCGAAGGGTTTCGGCGCAGTGGCGACCGTGCCGCCGGGAAAGATGCCGATGGCGCCGCCATCGGCCAGATAGCGCAGCGCCGCGGCGCGGGTGACAACGTTCAGGCGTTGCGCCTCCTTCGTCTCGTCGAAGCTCAGGGGCAGGATCACACGGTCCAGCGCCTCGGCGCGGCGAAACACCCGATGCGCAAGGATGCGGAAATCGCCGCGCGTGCGGGCAAGGATGTGACCCAGCACCAGCCCGTCGAGGATGCCGAAGGGGTGATTGGCGATCACCACCAGCGGGCCGTCTCGCGGGATCACCTCCAGCGCTCCGTCGAACACCTCCAGCCGCAGCCCGTAGCGGGCCACCATCACCTCCCAGAAATCGCGACCGGCGGCGACCTCCGCCTCGTAGCCGGCAGCCCGGCGGATCAGCCGCGGCCGGCCGGTAACGTTCTCGACCAGCCGGATCACGGCCTGGCCGGCGCGGGTCGCGGCCGAGGACGCATAGCTGATGTCGCGGGCGACGCCGTCCCCGGCCGTCTGCGGCATGCCCATCTGTCGTGCCACCTCGTCCCCCAGGCTGGGTCGTTGCAGAAGGCGCTACGACATAGGCGCGACAGAGGTGTGACAGCCGTGCCCGGCGGGTCGCTATTCCGCCGCCCGGGCAAGCGGGGCGTCGCCGGCACGGAGCACCGCCAGCAACTCCTCGCGCCGCTTCGCCGTGGCCTCGGCGTTCGCCGCCTTGACCGGGCCGAAGCCGCGGATCGTCAGCGGCAGTTCCGCCAGCGCCACCGCCGCGTCACGGGTCGCGGGCGTCAGCCGCTCCAGCGCCTCGGCCATGTCGGCCTCGTACTGCCGGATCAGCCGGCGCTCCATCCGCCGCTCGTGGGTCCAGCCGAAGACATCGAGCGGGGTACCGCGCAGGGGCTTCAGGGCGGCCAGCAACCGGAACAGCCGCAGCATGCCCGGCCCGAAGGCGCGCTTGCGGGGCCGGCCTTCGGCGTCGCGGCCGGGCATCAGCGGCGGGGCGAGGTGAAAGGTCATCCGAAGATCACCGTCGAAGGCGGCGCGCGCCTTTTCGGCGGTCTGAAGATGCAGCCGCGCGACCTCGTATTCGTCCTTGTAGGCCAACAGCTTGTGATAGCCCAGCGCGACCGCCTCGCGCAGCCGGGGGTCGTTCACGCGATCCAGCAGCCTGCGATAGCGCCTGGCCAGCCGCGCCGACTGATACTCCATCAGATGCTTCTCACGGAAGGCGACCCGTTCCTCCGGCGTCTTCGGCTTTTCCACCACGGTCGGCACCAGCATCCGCGCCGCCTGCGCGGGATGCAGCACCGCCCAGCGTCCCAGCGCGAAGGCGCGCCGGTTCGCCTCGGCGGCCGCCCCGTTCAGCTCGATCGCCCGGTCGATCGCATCGTGGCTGAGCGGCACCAGCCCGCGCTGCCAGGCGGCGCCAAAGACCATCATGTTGGAATAGATCGAATCGCCCATAAGCACGCGCGCCAGCTCGGTCGAATCGAACAGGTCCAGCCGCTCGCCCAGCCGCAGCTCCAGTGCCTTGCAAAGATCGCGCTGCGGGATGCGGAACTCGGTATCGCGGGTGAAGGCGCCGGTGACGATGTCGTGGCTGTTCACCACCGCCCCGCTCTTGCCGCTCCGCATCAGGCTCAGCGTCTTGGCGCCGGCCGTCACCACCAGATCGCCGCCGATGACGCAATGCGCCTCGCCTGTGGCCACCCGGATCGCGGTGATGTCCTGTGGCTTCTCGGCGATGCGGCAATGGATGTGGACCGCGCCGCCCTTCTGCGCCAGGCCTGCCATCTCGATCATGCCCGCACCCTTGCCGTCGAGATGCGCGGCCATCGAGAGAATGGCGCCGACGGTAACTACCCCGGTGCCGCCGACCCCGGTGATGACCACGTTGTGTGTCCCCTCGATCGCCGGCAGAGCCGGGTCCGGCAGGTCAGGCAGATCGACCTGCGCACTCGCGGCGCGCTTGGGCTGTGCCCCCTGCAGGGTCACGAAGGAGGGGCAGAACCCCTTGAGACAGCTGAAGTCCTTGTTGCAGGCGGATTGGTCGATGGCGCGCTTGCGGCCCAGTTCCGTCTCGACCGGCACGATGGCGACACAGTTAGACTGCACGCCGCAATCGCCGCAGCCTTCGCAGACATCGGTGTTGATGAAGACACGCCGGTCGATGTCGGGGAACTGCCCGCGCTTGCGCCGCCGGCGCTTCTCGGCGGCGCAGGTCTGGGCATAGACGATGACCGACACGCCGGGGAGTTCGCGGAACTTCTCCTGCACGCGCTGCAGATCGGCGCGCTCGTGCTTTTCCAGATCGGCCGGGAAGAGGCTGAAATCCGGTGCCTCCTTGGCGTCATAGACCAGCGCGACGTGCTTCACGCCCATGGCACGCACCTCGGCCACGATGCGGTCCGCAGTCAGCCCGCCGTCGTTCTTCTGCCCTCCGGTCATGGCCACGGCATCGTTGAAGAGGATCTTGAAGGTGATGTTGGTGCCCGCCGCCAGCGCCGCACGGATCGCCTGCACGCCGGAGTGATTGTAGGTGCCGTCGCCGATGTTCTGGAACACGTGGGTCCGGGTCGAGAACGGCGCCTCGCCGATCCAGTTCGCCCCCTCGCCGCCCATATGGGTGAATCCCAGCGTCTCGCGGTCCATCCACTGCACCATGTAGTGACAGCCGATGCCGGCATAGGCGCGGCTGCCCTCGGGCACCCTGGTCGAACTGTTGTGCGGGCAACCGGCGCAGAAATAGGGCAGCCGCGCCGCGAGGTCCTGCGCATTGTCGGCCCGCATCGCGGCCTCGATGTTGGCAAGCTGGGCACGCAGGCTTTCGCCGTCGCGCCCTTCCTCGATCAGGATGGCGCCGAGTTTCGCGGCGATGGTGACCGGGTCCAGCGCATAGCGTGTCGGGAACAGCTCCACGCGGCGGCCGTTGTCCACCGCGTCGCCCTTGTGCCAGCCATACACGCGGCGGCCGCGGCGGTCGTCGAACAGCGCCTCCTTGACCTGGACCTCGATGAGCTTGCGCTTCTCCTCGACTACCACGATCAGGTCGAGCCCTTCGGCAAAGTCGTGGAAGCTCGCCATGTCCAGCGGCCAGGTCATGGCCACCTTGTAGGTGGTTATCCCCAGCCGCTCGGCCTCGACCGCGTCGATGCCCAGCAGGTTCAGCGCATGGCACAGGTCGAGCCAGTTCTTGCCCGCCGCGACCAAGCCGATCTTCGCCCCCGGCTTGCCCCAGACCCTCCGGTCGAGCCGGTTCGCGCGCCCGAACGCCTCGACCGCGAAGCGCTTGTGATCGATCATCCGCGTTTCCTGCTCCACCGGCGTATCGACAAGCCGGATGTTCAGCCCGCCCTCGGGCATGGGGAAATCGGGCCGGATCGGCTTCATGCGGAACGGGTCGCCATCCACGACCGCCGTCGCCTCCACCGTGTCCTTCATGGTCTTGAGGCCGACCCATACCCCGGCGAAGCGGCTGAGTTCATAGCCGATCACGCCGAAGTCGATCAGCTCCTGCACGCCGGCCGGGCTCAGCACCGGCATGTAGGCATCCACCATCGCCCAGTCCGACTGATGCAGGGTGGTGGAGGATTCGCCGGTGTGATCGTCGCCCATCGCCATCAGCACGCCGCCATGCGGCGAGGTTCCGGCCATGTTGGCATGCCGCATCACGTCGCCCGAGCGGTCCACACCGGGCCCCTTGCCGTACCAAAGGCCGAATACGCCGTCGTGTCTGCCCTCGCCGCGCAGCTCGGCCTGCTGACTGCCCCACAGAGCGGTCGCGGCGAGATCCTCGTTCAGCCCCTCGCGGAAGAGGATGTTCGCCGCCTTCAGTTCCTTGCGGGCGCGAGCCATCTGCTGATCCACCGCCCCCAGCGGGCTGCCGCGATACCCGGTGACATAGCCGGCCGTGTCCAGCCCGCGGGCCTTGTCACGCGCCTCCTGCGTCAGCATCAGCCGCACCAGCGCCTGAGTTCCGTTCAGGAGCACCGGTGATTTCGTCAGGTCGAAACGGTCGGAAAGCCGCACATCCTGCCTGGCCATCTTGCACCTCCCAATGCACGTATCCGTGCGCTTGCCCCCGGCCCCACCGGCGCCCTTCTCCGGGCACTCCTTCTGGCCCTCATGATAGGTCAGTTTATCTGACCTGAGAACGATTTCTTCGTCTGCCGCAGCTTTCGCCGAAGCGCGCAAGCCCCTAAGACAGGATCGTAGCCGCAGCCGGCCCTGCCCAGAAAGATGTCGTCGTGGTGGATTGGGACAAGCTCAGGATCTTTCATGCGGTTGCCGACGCCGGCAGCCTGACCCATGCTGGCGAAACCCTGAACCTGTCGCAATCCGCCGTCAGCCGGCAGATCCGAGCGCTGGAGGAGGCATTCGACACCACGCTTTTTCATCGCCATGCCCGGGGGCTGATTCTCACCGAGCAGGGCGAGTTGCTGTTCGATGCGACGCGCGCGATGGCGCAGCGACTGGATGCCGCCACCGCGCGCATTCGCGACAGCGAGGACGAGGTCTTCGGCGAGTTGCGCGTGACCACCACCACCGGCTTCGGCACGCTGTGGCTCGCGCCGCGGCTGACCAAGCTGTTCGATCGCTACCCCGACCTGCGCATCGACCTGATGCTGGAGGAACGCGTCTACGACCTGCCCATGCGCGAGGCCGATGTCGCGATCCGCATGAAGGAACCTTCGCAGGCCGACCTGATCCGCAAGCGCCTCATGGGGGTGCGTATCCGCCTCTTCGCCGCACCGGGCTACGTCGAGCGGGCCGGAATGCCGGCGACTTTGGCCGAGATGGCCAATCACCGGCTGGTCTGCCAGAACCCCGCGACGCCTCAGGCGGCCGCCAGCGCCGCGCTGGTCCAGAGCCTGCTGGCCAACCACATCCGGTCCACGCTGACGGTGAACACCTATTTCGGTGTGCTGCAGGCGGTGCTCGGAGATGCCGGCATCGGCGTTCTGCCCGACTACATCACGCGCGACGTGCCGAACCTCGTCCGGGTGCTGCCCGAGGTGGAGAGCGGCGAAGTGCCCGTGTTTCTGGCCTATCCGGAGGAGCTGAGGCATTCCAAACGCGTCTCTGCCTTTCGCGATTTCGTGATCGAGGAGATCATGGAAGATCGCCGAAGCCGCCGGGGCTGATGCGCGCGACTCAACCCATGGACGACAACGAGTTCCCGCAAAAGATGAGGCATGCATGCAACGCAGACCGGGCTTGCAGAAGCGGCGCGCGTTTCCCTGTTGCCGAAGCCCGACACGGCCCTTAGTTCTCGTATCGAAGGAGCGGACCTGGGTTCGGTCCTTCTACCTCCCTGTTGGACTTAGGCCGAGCTCTGCTCGGCCTTTTTTTTAACTGACCTTTCAGTCTGGCCGCCACGGGAAGCAACCCTCGCCCCACGCTCTTCCGCAACGAAAAAAGGGGTGGCAGCGCCACCCCTTTCCAGCTTGGTTGCCCTTCGTAGGTCTCAGCGCTGTTCGACTTCGGCGCGAAGCTCGGCCAGCCGCTCGGCCGCGCCATCACGCGACAGGGTGGACTTGGGCGTGCCTTCGGCGCGCCCCTTCTCCATCGCACGTACCGAGGCGTAGGCGAATGCAAGCACGGCACCCAGCGTGCCAAGGCTCAGAACTGCAACGATCTCACTCATGATCCGGCTCCCGATGATTGTTATGGTTGGGTTTACGCGGCGCTGCGGCACGCGGATCACCGGCAGACCGAAAAAATTTCGATCCGCTATCAATCGGAAGGGTGACGCCTCAGTTCACGAGGACGATCACCACCAACCAGAACGCCAACATCCCCAGGATGCCGAACTGCGCCGCGAACAGGCTGCACAGAAACAGCAGCCCCAGCACGCCGCCTACCAGACCGGCCTGCTCGCGCGCCGGCAGCGCCTTGAGCCGCGCCTCGACCTGTTCGGACGTCATCCGCCGCCACAGCCCGGCGATCAAGGTCGCCGAAACACTGCGTGCCAGATGGCCGAAGGAGAGAAGCAGCCCGTCTCCGGTCATGCGCATCACAATTCCTCCCCCCAACAAATGATGTATTCATTAGCATGCAAAGAGCTGAGAGGCAAGCTTCCACCAGCCCTTCCCGCGCCGCAGGGCATGGCGTAAACACACCCCCGCAGTACGGAGAGGGGGGCAAGCGCATGCAGGAACCGGCCATTACCGAGGCACTGGTCACGGCGCACGGCCTCAAGCCCGACGAATACGACCGCATCCTCTCCCTGCTGGGCCGCGCGCCGAGCTTCACCGAACTCGGCATCTTTTCGGCGATGTGGAACGAGCACTGCTCGTACAAATCCTCGAAGAAATGGCTGCGCACGCTGCACACCACCGGCCCGCAGGTGATCTGCGGCCCCGGTGAGAACGCCGGTGTGGTGGACATCGGCGACGGCCTGGCCGTGGTGTTCAAGATGGAGAGCCACAACCACCCCAGCTACATCGAGCCCCGCCAGGGCGCGGCGACCGGGGTGGGCGGCATCCTGCGCGACGTCTTCACCATGGGGGCGCGACCCATTGCCGCAATGAATGCGCTCAGCTTCGGCGCGGCCGACCATCCGCGCACCGCGCGCCTCCTGCGCGGGGTGGTCGAGGGAATCGGCGGTTACGGCAACGCCTTCGGCGTGCCCACGGTGGGCGGCGAGTTGCGCTTCCATCCCGCCTACGACGGCAACTGCCTCGTCAATGCCTTTGCCGCCGGCTTGGCCCGTGCAGACGCGATCTTCTACTCGGCGGCCTCGGGTGTCGGCATGCCGGTGGTCTATCTCGGCTCGAAGACCGGACGCGACGGGGTCGGCGGAGCCACCATGGCCTCGGCAGAATTCGGCGCCGACACCGAGGAAAAGCGGCCCACGGTGCAGGTGGGCGACCCCTTCACCGAAAAGCGCCTGCTCGAAGCCTGCCTCGAACTGATGGAGACCGGCGCGGTCATCTCGATCCAGGACATGGGCGCCGCCGGGCTGACCTGTTCCGCGGTCGAGATGGGCGACAAGGGCGGCCTCGGCATCCGGCTCGACCTCGACCGCGTGCCCTGCCGCGAGCCCGGGATGAGCGCCTACGAGATGATGCTGTCCGAGAGCCAGGAGCGCATGCTGATGGTGCTGCGCCCCGAGAAGGAGGACGAGGCCCGCGCGATCTTCGCGAAATGGGACCTCGATTTCGCCGTGGTGGGCGAGACGATCGCCGAGGACCGTTTCCTGATCCTGCACGGCAACGCGGTGAAGGCCGACCTGCCGCTGCGCGCGCTTTCGGGCGAGGCGCCGGAATACGACCGTCCCTGGGTGGAGACGCCGCCGCCTCCGCCCCTGCCGGTACTGCCCGAAATCGACCCGATCGAGGCGCTGAAGGCCCTCATCGCAAGCCCCAACCATGCCCACAGGGCCTGGGTATGGGAGCAATACGACTCCCAGGTCGGCGCCGACACGCTGCGCACGCCGGGCCTGGGCGCCGGCATCGTCCGCGTCCATGGCACCGGCAAGGCGCTCGCCTTCACCTCGGACGTGACCCCGCGCTATGTCCGCGCCGACCCGGTGCAGGGCGGCCGGCAGGCCATGGCCGAGGCCTTCCGCAACCTCTGCGCCACCGGCGCGCGGCCGCTGGCCGCCACCGACAACCTCAACTTCGGCAACCCCGAACGGCCCGAGATCATGGGCCAGCTCGTCGGCGCCATCCGCGGCATCGGCGAGGCGGCGCGCGCGCTCGACATGCCGATCGTCTCGGGCAACGTCAGCCTCTACAACGAGACCGAGGGCAAGGAGATCCTGCCGACCCCCACCATCGGCGCCGTCGGCCTGATCGAGGAGATCGACGGGATCATCCCCGCCACGCCCACCGATGGCATGGTCGCGCTGGTGCTGGGCGCCACGAACGGACACATGGGCCAGTCGGCGCTCGCGGCCGAGGCCTGGGGCATCGAAACCGGCCCCGCACCCGCGGTCGATCTCGAGAGCGAAGCCCGGCACGGCAGCTTCCTGCGCGCGCATCGCGACCTGATCGGCGCGGCGACCGATCTCGCCGATGGCGGCCTCGCGCTCGCCGCCTTCGAGATGGCGGCAACCGCCGGCATCGGGATCACGCTCGACCCCGGGGACATCCCCACCCTCTTCGGCGAGGATCAGGGCCGCTACCTCGTCGCCTGCAGTTTCGATCAGGCCGAGGCGCTGATGGTCGCGGCCGCCCGCGACGGCGTGCCGGTTGCCCATGTCGGTCGCTTCGGTGGCGGCGATGTCCGCCTTGGTCACTCCACCGCCCCCCTGGCGGAGCTAGACGCCCTCTGGCGCGGCGCCCTGGCCGGCATCTTCGACTGACCGGCCGTGTCGCGGCACCGTGTAGCCCCCTGCCCCGCCACCGCCTTGCCAGTGCCCGAAAGGGCTGAGACAGTCAATTCGCCGGGGCTGCAGCGAATGGGGAAACAATGATCTACGATGTGGTGATCGCCGGGGCCGGTCCCGCCGGCATCACGCTGGCGCTGGAACTGTCCCGGGCCGGTCTGCGCATCGCGCTTCTGGAAAGCGGCGGCGAAGCGTTCGATCCCGACACGCAGGCGCTCTATGACGGTGAGGTCACCGGAAACGACGCCTTCGATCTGACCGCGATCCGCCTCAGGATGCTGGGCGGCACCACCAACCACTGGGGTGGGCACTGCCTGCCGATGGACGAGATCGATTTCCGCCGCCGCCCGCTGAACGGAATGTCCGGCTGGCCCTTCGACCGCGCCACGCTGCTGCCCTACTACGCCCGCGCACATGACTGGCTGCGCATCGGCCCTTTCGACTATGGCCGTGACATCGGCGCCGGCCTGCGCGAGCGGGACTTTCTTCTCCCCAACGAAGCGCGCCTTGAAACCGTGCCGCTCCGCCTTGCCCGCGGACCGTTGCGCTTTGGCGACGCCTATGGTGAGGCGCTGGCCGGCGCCAGCAACATCGACCTGCAGTTGCACTCCAACGTCACCGGGCTGGCCCTGGACGGCGACGACCGCATGGCCGGGGTGGAGGTCGCCGGGCTCGACGGCAGCCGGCGCCGGATCGAGGGCCGCGCCGTGGTGCTTGCCTGCGGCGCGGTGGAGACGGCGCGCCAGATCATGCTGGCGAATGCTGCACATGGACGGAGCTTCGGCGATGCCGGCGGCCTCCTCGGCGGCTGTTACATGGATCACCCCACGGCCGGTGCCGGGTTTCTGCACCTCGCCGAACCGACCCCGGTCAAGGCCTACTGGAACTTCGGCGTGGAGAGCGCCGAGGGCACGCCGCTGCGCTATCTCTGGCGGCTCTCCGATGCGGCGCTGGAGGCTGAGGGCCTTGTCAACGCACAGTTTTTCCTGATCCCGCTCAGCGACGACAGCGCCGAGCGCGCCCGCGAACGCGAGGCGCGTCGGGCTGATCGCGCACTTCGCTCGATCGCCAAATGGGCGACCGGCCGACCCGACCGGGGCTTTCAGCTATCGCAGGCCTATTGCGACTTCATCACGAACGCCGATTCCTTCGCGGCCCAGACATGGACCGATACGGTCCACGGTGGTACCCGCGCCCGCCGGCTGCTCCTGAAATTCGAATCCGAGGAACTGCCCGAGCCGAGCAACCGCGTCACCCTGACCGACCGGCGCGACGCGCTGGGCCTGCCACTGCCGGCACTGCACTGGGTGCCGGGCGCCACCGAACGCGACTCGATGATCCGCAGCGCCACGCTGATCGGCCAGATCGCCGGCGCCGCCGGGCTGGGGCGCATGGAACTGGAGGACTATGATCGCCCCTTCTGGGGCACCACCACCTCGTGGCACCAGCTCGGCACAACGCGCATGGCGGCAAACCCGCGCGAGGGCGTGGTCGATCCCGACTGCCGCGTCCACGGCACCCGCAACCTCTATGTTGCCTCGGGCGCGGTCATGCCCACCAACGGCCGCGCCAACCCGACGCTGACCATCCTCGCGCTCACCATCCGCCTCGCCGACCATCTCAAAGCGGAGGTCCCGGCGCTATGAGACTGCTTTCCCGCCGCGCCCTGCTGTGGGGCACTGTCGGCACGCTGGGCGCGGTGACCGCGCTGGGCGCCGGCAGCCTCGTCGCCTGCAACCGCCGCCTTGCCGAGGCGGATCCGCGCGAGGCCGCCGTGCGCCTCGCCGAGGCCCTGCCCGAGGTCTTCGCGCCCCGGCGCCTTGCCGCGCACTGGCACGAAGGCGGACAACCCGAGGCGCTGCTTCAGGCGCTGCAGAGCCGTCCCGCGATGCGCCGTGCGCTCGCCGCCGACTGCCCCGCCAGCCGCCGCGCGTTGGTGCGCGCCGAGATCGCCGCGGACTTCGCCGCCGGCGACATCTGCATCGTCGACCGGCTGGTAGTCAGCCGCACCGAAGCGCTGGTCGCAAGCCTGTGCCGCCGCTATGTCTGACGGGCGGAGAAAGTGCCCTCGGAGATGAGGGAAATGATCTGACGCAAGGCGCGCGCCGTGCCAGCCCGAAAAATCTCTGTCGCAGAGATGGCGCACAATGGCATACCGCCCATGGCGCCCAGCCAAGGAGCCCGCAATGCCGAAGGATCCGGCCGATACCGAAGCCCCCGCCCTGCCCGTCACCGACGCGGCGCCCGCCACGCCCGTGGCGGACGCCGAACCGGCGCCAGGCAAGACGCCCCCCCGTCGGACCACGCCGGCCAGCCCCGAGGCGATTCGCGCCGCCTTCGAATCCGGTCGCTACCCCTATCCGCGCAAGATGGGCCGCAAACCCTACGAGGCGGAGAAGGCGCTGCTGCAGGCCGAGTTGCTGAAGGTGCAGATCTGGGCGCAGGAGACCGGGCAGAAATTCGTGATCCTGTTCGAAGGCCGCGACGCCGCCGGCAAGGGGGGCACCATCAAGCGCTACACCGAGCATCTCAACCCGCGCTTCGCCCGCGTCGTCGCGCTCAACAAGCCCTCCGAGCGCGAGCAGGGCCAGTGGTATTTCCAGCGCTACATCGAGCATCTGCCGACGGCAGGCGAAATGGTCTTCTTCGACCGCTCCTGGTACAACCGCGCCGGCGTCGAGCGGGTCATGGGGTTCTGCAGCCCCAACGAATACCTCGAATTCATGCGTCAGGCGCCGGATTTCGAACGCATGCTCGTGCGTTCGGGCGTGCGGCTCTACAAATACTGGTTCTCGGTGACGCAGAAGGAACAGCGCGCCCGCTTCCAGTCGCGCGAGACCGACCCGCTGAAACGCTGGAAGCTCTCGCCCATCGACCTCGCCAGCCTCGACAAATGGCAGGACTACACCGAGGCGAAGGAGGCGATGTTCTTCTACACCGACACCGCCGACGCGCCCTGGACGATCGTCAAGTCGAACGACAAGAAGCGCGCGAGGCTGAACTGCATGCGTCATTTCCTCGCCAGCCTCGATTATCCGGGCAAGGACGCCGCCGTCGCTTGCGCCCCTGACCCGCTGATCGTCGGCCAGGCAAGCCATGTGGTGCATTCCGCCGAGCACATCCTTGGGGCGGCGCAGCATCCCGAATTGCGTCGCGGCAGTTGACGGTACCGCCGCAGCCGCGCCGTCCTGGCAGACGGCCCCGGCCGCTTGAGCCCGACCCCGCGTCCGCCTAACTGAACCGGGGAAGCGGCGGACGGGGACAACGCGATGTGGGATGCGCGCTATGCGACGCCGGGCTGGCACTTCGGGACCGAGCCGGCCGATTTCCTGCGCCGCCACGCACCTCTGCTGCCCGCCGCGGCGCGGGTTCTTTCGGTGGCCGAGGGCGAGGGGCGCAACGCCGTCTTTCTCGCCCGGCTGGGTCATGCCGTCACCGGCTTCGACAGTTCTGCCGTGGGCCTCGCCAAGGCCCGCCGGCTGGCCGAAGATGCCGGAGTGGCCGTCACCCTGCACCATGCCGATATCGACGACTGGACCTGGATGCCGGATGCCTTCGATGCGGTGGCGATCGTGTTCTGCCAGTTCGCCACCCCGGCCGTGCGCACCCGTCTCTTCGCCGGCATCGACCGCACGCTGCGCCCCGGCGGCCTTCTGCTGCTGCACGGCTACGCCCCGCGCCAGATCGATTACGGCACCGGCGGGCCGGGCGCGGTGGAGAATCTCTACACGCTCGATCTTGTCCGGGCGGGGTTCCCCGGTTATCGCGCGCTTGTCGCCGCCGATTACGATGCCGTCCTGCACGAGGGCCATGGCCATTCCGGCAGATCCGCGCTCATAGACTTCGTCGCCCGCAAGCCGGGCTGACAGGAACGCCCCCAACCGCTAGCTTCGCCACTCGTCCGGAGGCCCCGATCGTTCCCATGCCATTCCGTCCCCTCGCCACCGTCGCCGCCGCACTCTGCCTCGCCGGGCCGGCCGGGGCACATCCACATGTGTTCATCGACACCGGGCTGGAAATCGTGTTCGACGACGACGGTCGCCTTGCCGCAGTGCAGGTGGTCTGGGTCTACGATGAATTCTACACCATGATGTCGCTGGATGATTACGGCATGGACCCGGGCTTCACCGGAGCGGTGACCGAGGCCGAGCGGGCCGAACTGGCGGCGATCTATGCCAACTGGGACGAAGGGTATGCCGGCGACCTCTATCCTGATCTCGCCGGCCGCCCGCTCACGCTCAGCGGCCCGCTTCGGGTGGTTGCCGATGTGCGGGAGGGGCGTCTCGTCATTGCCCACCGCCGCGCCTTTCCCGATCGGCCCGCGCTCGGCGGCGAGGAACTCGTGCTGCGGGTCTACGATCCGACCTATTTCACCGCCTATACAATCGCCAGCGCCCCGGCGATCCGTGGCCGGCAGGACTGCAGCGCCGAGGTCTGGGGGCCGGACTGGGAGGCCGCCAGTGCCCGATTGACCGCCGCGCTGGAGGAACTCGCGGGCGACGGCGCGGACGCTCTGGAAATCGAAGCCAATTTCCCCGCCGTTGGCGCCGATTTTGCCGAAGAGGTGCGGCTGAGATGCGCCGAACCCTCCTGACACTGGCGCTGCTGCTCGCGGCCGGGTTGCTGCTGCTCTGGGCGCTGGGCGGTCTTGACGGAGTGGCCGGCCTCGCCCGCGATGCCCAGCGCGCGGCGCAGAACGCCATGGCCGGCACGCTGCGCGCACTCCGCGCAGGCGAGGCCGGGGCGCTCGCCGCGCTGCTCGCCCTTGCCTTCGGCTACGGCGTGGCGCATGCCGCCGGCCCGGGTCATGGCAAGATGCTGATCGGCGGCTATGGCGCGGCAACGCTGGTCCGCCTCGTGCCTCTCGCCGTCATCGCGTTGGCCGCCGGGCTCGCGCAGGCCACCACGGCGGTGCTGCTGGTGCATGGCGGGATCGCTGTCTTCGACTGGACGCGGGCCGAACTCACCACCCTCGGCGAGGGGGCGCTGACGCAGGCCAGCACGGCCGCCATCGGGCTTGTCGGCCTCTGGCTCGTTTTCCGCGGCGCCCGCCGGCTGCTCCGGGGCAGCGTCCCGTCCCCTGGCTGCGCCGCCAGCCCGCAGGTTCATGCCGAAGGGGCGGAATGCTGCGGTCATCGCCATGGCCCCAGCGCCGCCGAGGTCGCGGCGCTGACCGGCTGGCGCGATGCCGCAATGCTCGTGGGCGCGATCGCGCTGCGTCCCTGCACCGGTGCGGTATTCCTGCTGATCCTGACCTGGCGCATGGAGATCCCGGTCGCCGGTATCCTCGGCACATATGCCATGGGGCTCGGCACCGCGATCATCACCGCCGGGGTCGCTGCGCTCGCCGTCACGGCGCGCGACGGTGCCTTGCTGTGGTCGGGACGTTTCGGCACGATACGCGGGCTGGCACCACTGCTCGAACTCGGCTTCGGCCTCCTCGTCGCGCTCCTCGCCCTGCAGGCCTTGCGCGCAGGTCTCTGAAGCGGAAGCTCCTGCCCTGTCGCATGGCCGGCTACGCCGCGAACATCGGAAACGTCACTCCCAGGGCCCAGGCCAGGACGAGCCCGAGACCCAGCCCGGCGGCGGCCGGCAGGCCCGTCCTGCGCCCGACCCAACCCGCCATCATCCCGAACAGCAGAAAGAACAGCACGATCACCGGAAGGATGATCACGAGGAAGAACAACCGTTCGAAATCGAGCGTCACCGCCGCGGCGAGCGAGGCAAGGAAGGCACCGCGCGCCACCAGAACCCGCCAGAACGGCGCCCGCCCGCCTTCGGTCAGGATTCCGTCGCCCAGCATGTAGGCCGCGGCCCCCAGCGCGAGCCCCGCAATCACCGCCGCGCGGCCGGGATGCGGCCAGAAGGATGCGACGTAGCGGTCCAGCGCACCGCCGAAAACCGCAATCCCGAACACCGCCACCGCCAGCCCGATCCACCAGACACGCGGCGGAAACTGCCCCGTCAGCGCCCCCCAGCGCCCCAGCAGAAGCAGTGTCAGTGCCCCGTAAAGTGCGAAATGCACGGCGAGGTAATCGGCCACCAGCACCGGCAGCACCCGGGTCTCGATCGGCCACAGCAGCAGCGGCACCGCCACGGCAGGGATCAGGGCCGCCGCCCAGAAGCGTCCGCGCGGCAATCGCGGCGCGCCCGGCCCGCCGGCGGGCAGAAGGCCGGCCAGCGGCCAGCCCAGTGCGACAACGCCGGCCAGCAGAAGCACGATCCAGCCGCCACGCAGCGCGATACCCGACCCGCTCTCGCGTTCGAAGGACGCATCCAGCCAGTCACGCGCCTCGCGCAACGATGTCGCCGAATAGAGCACGCCCACATGCTCGACCGCCGGCGCGAAGACCGCCCGACGTCCCGTACCGGCCGCCGGGTCGCCCACCGTCCGCCCCGGCGCCGCCTGCGGATCGGCCAGCCGCAGCGCGCGCAGCGCCTCCTCCTTCAGCCGCGCCTCCCAGTCGCCGACGATCACGAGCAGATTAGGCGGCGCCTCGGCCGTCACCGCACGCGAGAACATCGACACCGCGACCACGGCGCCGGTCCGCTCCTCCTCCTCCAGCGCCGTGCGAACGATGATGTCCGAAGCCATGGAATGCCCAAGGAAGGCCAGGCGCCCGTCACTGCGCGGATGCGCCAGCGCCGCCGCGGCCACCCGCGCCGTCTCGGCCATCAGGTAGCGCGTGGTTCCCTGCACCGTGGTCACATCGCCCGACATCGGCCGGGGATTGCGCCCATGCCCCTCGAAATCGAAACTGGCAACCACATAGCCCGCCTGTGCCAGCGTCAGCGCGAAAGGCTCCATCAGCTGCCGCGAGCCGGCGAAGCCATGGGCGATCACCACCACCGGCGCCGACCCTCCGGCTTCGGCCAGATACAGCGTGGCAGGGGTGCCCCCCTCCACCGCAAGCGGTGCAATCACCAGCCCCGCCCGGTCCCCCTCCAGGCGCCAGACCGCGATCAGGATCGCCGATACCGCAAGTGCGGCCACCACCCAGCGAAGCGCCGTCATCACGCCAGACCTCGAATACTGTCAATGAAGCGGCCGCGCCATCCGACGCGGCCTGCCTTGGCGGTTGCAGAAGTGAAGGCGGCGGATCACTCCGCTGCCCAGCCGGACACCGCCTTGACCTCAAGGAAATCCTCGATTCCCCAGACGCCACCCTCGCGGCCGTTGCCCGACTGCTTCATTCCGCCGAACGGCGCTCCGGCACCGCGCGGCTTGCCGTTCATCTCCACCATACCCGAGCGAAGCCGCCGCGCGACACGGTTGCGGCGCGCGCCGTCGGTGCTCTGCACATAGTTGGTCAGGCCGTAGACCGTGTCGTTGGCGATCCGCACCGCCTCCTGTTCGCTCTCGAAGGGGATGATGGAGAGGACGGGCCCGAAGATCTCCTCGCGCGCGATCGTCATTTCGTTGGTGACATCGGCAAAGACCGTCGGCCGGACGTAATACCCGCGGTTCATCCCTTCGGGCCGGCCGAGCCCGCCGGCCACCAGCCGCGCGCCCTCGTCCATCCCCTTCTGGATCAGCGCCTGGACCTTCTCGAACTGGGCTGCGCTGACCACCGGCCCTATATGCCGCCCGCTCTCGTTCGGCGGCCCGACCCGCGCCGCCTCGGCGACCTCGCGCGCGGTCTCGACCGCGGCGTCATAGACCGATCGCTCCACCAGCATCCGTGTCGGCGCATTGCAGCTCTGACCCGAATTGTTGAAGCAATGCAGGGCGCCGCGCTTCACCGCCTTCTCGTCGGCATCGGCGAAGATGATGTTTGCGCCCTTGCCGCCCAGTTCCAGGTGCACGCGCTTCAGCGTGTCGGCGGCGTTCTTCGAGATCAGGACCCCGGCCCGGGCCGATCCGGTGAAGCTGACCATGTCCACGTCCGGATGGCAGGACAGTTGCGTGCCCACCCCCGGTCCGTCACCGTTGACAAGGTTGAAAACGCCCGCCGGCACTCCGGCCTCGTCGAGGATCTCGGCAAAGAGGAGCGACGACAGCGGCGCGATTTCCGAGGGCTTCAGGATCATCGGACAACCGGCCAGCAACGCCGCCGCGGTCTTCAGCGTCACCTGGTTCATCGGCCAGTTCCATGGCGTGATCAGCGCGCAGACGCCTACCGCCTCGCGGATGATCCGATCCTCGGGGGCATGCGGGCCGAGGGGCTCCTCGAAGCGGACATGCTCGAAAGCGCGAATGAAGTTCTTGATGTGACCGCTGCCGGCAGGGGCCTGGCTGGACCGCGCCAGATCGATCGGCGCACCCATCTCCAGGCTGATCGCCTGCGCCATGTCTTCGGCACGCGCCTCGTAGACCTCGAGGACACGCCGCAACACCGCAAGCCGTTCGGACGGATCGCTGTAGGCCCAGTCCTCGAAGGCCGCCTTGGCCGCAGCCACGGCGGCGTCGGTGTCGGCCTGTCCACCCAGGCTGATCACCGCGCAGGGCTCTTCGGTCGAGGGGTCGATGACGGGCAGATCGCGTCCTTCCCGCGGGGCGACCCATGCGCCGCCGATATAGAAGTCGCGTTTTTCGATCATGAGGCTCTCCCTGGCTGGCGCGGCCAGAGTGGCACCGCCCGCCGGGGGCCGCAAGGGCCGCGCTCAACGCCGGGCCGGCCCGCCCGGATGCCCCGCGCCCCAGATCTGCGGAGCGTCGCGCGCAAGGCAACGTG
>SLBI01000068.1 GCA_007126375.1 Paracoccaceae bacterium | reverse complement strand
GCGGCCTCGCTGAACCTGTTGCGCGCGTTTTCCACCGGCGGGTTTGCCGACATGCACCGCGTCCACGCCTGGACGCTGGGCTTTGCCGAGCACGACAAGGCCGAACGCTACCGGGCGCTGTCGGACCGCATCTCCGACGCGCTCGCCTTCATGGAGGCTGCCGGCGTCACCGGCGACACCGCCCATGAACTGCGCTCGGTGGATTTCTACACCAGCCACGAGGCGCTCCTGCTGGAATACGAGGAGGCGCTTTGCCGGGTCGACAGCACCACCGGTCTGCCGGTCGCGGGCTCCGGCCACATGCTGTGGATCGGCGACCGCACGCGCCAGCCCGACGGCGCCCATGTGGAATTCTGCCGCGGCGTGCAGAACCCCGTCGGCCTGAAATGCGGCCCCACGCTGACGGCCGACGACCTCAAGCGTCTGACCGCGCGCCTGAACCCGGCGAACGAACCCGGCCGGCTGACCCTGATCGCCCGCTTCGGCGCCGGCAAGGTGGCCGAACACCTGCCTCGCCTGATCCGCGCCATCCGCGAAGAGGGCGCCAACGTCACCTGGGTCTGCGACCCCATGCACGGCAACACCATCAAGGCGGCGTCCGGCTTCAAGACCCGCCCCTTCGACCTGGTGCTTCGCGAGGTGCGCGAGTTCTTCGCCGTCCACAACGCCGAGGGCACCATCCCCGGCGGCGTCCATTTCGAGATGACCGGCAAGGACGTCACCGAATGCACCGGCGGCGTCCGCGCGGTGACCGAGGAAAACCTCTGTGACCGCTACCACACCGCCTGCGACCCCCGCCTGAACGCCTCGCAATCCCTCGAACTCGCCTTCCTGGTCGCCGAGGAACTCTCCCACCGCCGCGCCACCCTCGCCGCCCGCACGGCGTGAGGGGGGCGGTCACGGACGGAAACTGGCCTTGCCAATACCTGCAGCACGCCGACCATGTTGATGCGAAAAGCGCGCGCGAGACTTGGTGCTGAACGGCTCGTCCTCCCCATCTGCTTGATTATACGCTTTGTTCCTATCTTCAAGCTACGGCTGGCTGCATGGATCGCCTGACCCCGGAACCACCGGGCTGTGTCGGATACCCGGCTCCAGCCCTGAGGCCCGTCCCTTCAATGCCCACGACGCCAGCCGAGCATGGAGCAACTGCCATAGCGGCCCGACGGAAAAAGCGATCCGCTCGGTCGCGCTACTTTCTTGGTCAGCAGTTCGCAGATGTGCGCAGGACCCGTGACGGCCTTCGCCTGAATGATCATCCTGCCGTCTGCGTGGACGAGGCAGGTACTGGTCGTCTGAAGCGAGACGTCGACCCGAAAACTGGTCACCGTCTTCCTCCCGGCCAACGACCATCGGTATGGAGACTGTCGGCGCATCCCGGGGAACGAGAAAGGCCGATTGAGCCATCTGAACGAACTCGCCTGGCGTGGGTGGCCTGCGGCGTCGCATCTCCCGCCGCCACGGGTGAGACCGCTGGCGCAGCAGGTCATGCACCTGCGCGACATCCTGCACCGTTCAGCCGTCCACCCCGACCTCACCCGGGATCGCCAGCTTGGCCTCGCCCGTCCAGCCCCGCCGCCGCCCGATCTCAAGAAGCACCCTGTCCCGCATGCTCACCTCTGTCGTTGCGGGCGTCAGCAATGACGGAAACCAAACAAGGCCCGCGTCCGGAGCAGGCGGCAAGTCTCGGGCAGTCACGTCGAATCGGATGAGGCGAGGGGGCACCCAAGAGCGCAGGGGCCGACCGCGCATCCCTCAGGAACGGTCGCAGCGCGGCCAAGCAGCCTAGCGGCCCTTCCGGAGCTGTGTACGCACTTCACAATATGACTTCATGGACGCTGGCAGGGGCAGAGGGACTCGAACCCCCAGGATTCCAAGCTGTTGATGCGAAACAAGCAACTGTTCTGGCTTGCTGAATCCGTGCTGGTCTGTAACACAGAGCTGTCCCGCAACCCTGTAACACGGACCGGCTCGGATGCCTCGAACAAGCCATCTCCTTCGCCGCGGAAACGGGTGGTATGCGCGCCTGCGGGTGCCTCTCGACGTGGTCGGGATCATCGGGAAGGCCGAGCTCGTCCAGAGCCTGAACACCGCCGATCTGGCCGAGGCCAAGCGCCGCCTTACGGGAGTGCTGTCGCGCTGGCATGCCGAGTTCGAAGCAGCGCGCGCGCGCGCTGCCGCTGTCGCCGCCTCGCCCGCCCGACCGGCACCGACAGAGGCACAGATCGAGGCGGCCGTCTGGGGACACTATGAGGCGACCCTCCGCCGCGACGAAGCTTAGCGCTCTGACCTGCCCGACGAGATGGATGCCGAAAGGGCGGTGCTGGAGATTGCCGACGCAGCCGCCGCCCGGGGTGTGGACCCATCCAATCCCTTGCAGCTCGCTACGGTGCAGGCCGAAGTGGAGGCGGTCAGGAAGCAGGCAGAATGGCACCACTACCTCCGGGCAACGAAACTCGCCGAGCTGCGAAAGCATCTCGCCGGCAACGAGCGCAGCCTGATCAGCCATGAGGTCGACGCCTTTCTCGCCGAGCATGGCCTTCATCTCCCGCGGAGCAGCGCAGGCTACAAGGACCTCGCCCGGCGCATGATGCGGGCCGAGATCGAGGCGCTCGAACGAACATTGGAGCGCGATGCCGGCAACTACACCGGCGCGCCTAGGGACTCGATCGTGCGACCGCCAGCGCCCAGCCCCGTCGACTCGGTCCAACCCGGCGAGACGCTGGTCGAGCTCTTCGAGGTCTATGCACGCGAGAACCCGAACAGGGTCAAGGCCGACACCCTGAACCAGGCGCGCAGAGATGTGGCGACCTTCTTCGACTGCGTCGGCGGTTCTGTCGGCGTCGCCGCCCTGACCAAGCAAATGGTCCGCGAGTGGAAGGCCCTGCTCCAGCTCTACCCGGTGAAGGCTACCGAGACCGCGGCGTTCCGAGGGCTCGATTTCCGAAAGACCATCGAGCGCAACAAGGCGCTTGGCAAACCCGTGCTGAGCCCGCGCACGGTCAACCGCTATCTCGGCGCCCTTGGTGCCTTCTGCCACTGGCTGGTCGATCATGGGTATATCGAGCACAGCCCGCTCGATGGCATGTATCTGGCGAAGGACAAGTCGCAGAAGACCTTCCCGTTTACCGT
>SLBI01000362.1 GCA_007126375.1 Paracoccaceae bacterium | reverse complement strand
CGAACGCGAGATGCGCGCCGCGGTGGAGGCGGCCGAGGATTGGGGCACCTATGTCTGCGCCCATGTCTACACACCTGGCGGCATCCGCCGCGCCGTGGCGGCCGGTGTCAAGTCCATCGAACACGGCCAGTTGGCCGACGATGAAACCGTACAGGTCATGGCCGGCGAGGGGGTTTGGTGGTCGATCCAGCCGTTCCTTGCCGACGAGGATGCCAACCCCAAGAGCGACCCGGTCCAGCGGGCCAAGCAGCTGGAGGTGGCCGAGGGCACGGTGCGCGCCTTCGAACTGGCGAAGCGTCATGGCGTGCCGCTCGCCTTCGGCACCGACATCCTGTTCAACCCGGCCGGCACCGGCAGCCAGGGCAGGCAGTTGGCGAAATTCGCGCGGTTCATGTCGCCGCTCGAGGCTCTGCACACTGCGACCGGAGCGGCCGGGCGGCTGCTTGCCATGTCGGGCGCGCGCGCGCCCTATGGCGGCCGGCTTGGCGTCATCGCCGAAGGCGCGCTGGCCGATCTTCTGGTGGTGGATGCCGACCCATCAGCCGGGCTCGACTGGCTGGACGATCCGGCAGGCCGGCTGGCGCTGATCATGAAGGGCGGCCGGATCGTGAAGGACGATCTCTGAGTGAGTGGGGCGATGGGCATGACGATGCATCGGTGGGTCCGGGCGGCGTTTCTTGGAGTCGCTGCGGCAGTGGCCACTCCGGCGGCTGCACAGATGGACGGTTCGGGATGGACCGGGCAGGTCACACCCTATGTCTGGGGCACCGGGCTCGGTGGCGAGTTGACCTTCGGCAGCCGTTCCGTCGGCTTCGACAAGTCGTTTCGCGAGGTCATCAAGGATCTCGACGGTGCGTTCTTTCTCAGTGGCTTCGCCCGGCGGGAAAGGATCGTGCTGCTGGGGGATCTCAGCTGGTCGAACTCGTCGCGCGCCGGCCTTCTTCCGCCACCGGCGCCCGGGCCGTTGCCTGCGGAAGGGAGGCTGCGCCAGGCGTCCCTGACGCTGGCGGCCGGCTACCGTGTCATCGATAACGCCGAGATGAGCGTGGATCTGCTGGCCGGGGCAAGACACTGGCGCCTGCGCGCCTCGGCGGGGGTTCCGGCACTGGGGTTTGCCGACCGGCGGCGGGTGAACTTCACCGATCCGATCCTTGCGGCGCGATTGAACGCCCGCCTCGCACCCGACTGGTCGGCACTGCTCTATGGCGATGTGGGGGGCTTCGGGATTGGGTCACACCGCACGGCACAACTTCTTGCGACCGTGAACTGGCGCGCCTCCGACGCGCTCTGGCTCTCCGCCGGCTACCGGCATCTGCGGGTCGACTACCGTGAAACCGGGCTGCGGCTGGACACGCGTCTTTCGGGCCCGCTTGTGGGTGCGAGTTTCCGATTCTGACCATTCGGCACGCTTGATCGGCGCTGAAACGACGGATACCAAGTAATAGTATCACGTTTGGAGGTGGAGATGCTGTCCAGGTTTCGCGCTCTCTGTGCAAGCACGACCATGGCCGCGATGCTTGTTGCGCCGATGGCCGAGAGTTGCACCCGTGCCGTCTATCTTGGCCCCGAGGATCGCGTTCTTACCGGCCGCAGCATGGACTGGAAGCTGCCGATGGTCAGCAACCTCTGGGTGTTGCCGCGCGGCATGGCCCGCGATGGCGCCGCCGGTCCGCGCTCGGCGGAATGGACCTCGCGCTATGGCAGCCTCGTCGTCACCGGCTATGACATCGCCACCGCCGATGGCATGAACGAGGCCGGGCTTGTCGCCAACCTGCTTTGGGAGGTCGAGGCGACCTATCCCGAAGATGACGGGGTGACACCGCGCATCTCGCTTTCGGTCTTTCCGCAGTATCTGCTCGACCGCTTCGCCACGGTCGCCGAAGCGGTGGAGGATTTGCGCGAAAACCCGGTGCAGGTGGCGGGGGGCGAGGTTCCCGTCGGCCCGCCGGGACGCGCCGCCACGGTACATGTCTCGCTTTCCGATGCCACCGGCGACAGCGCCATCATCGAGTTCGTCGGTGGCGAGATGAAGGTATGGCATGATCGCGCCTATCAGGTGATGACCAACGAACCGACCTATGACCGTCAACTCGCGATCCTGGAATACTGGCAGGGCGTGAACCCGCGCGAGTTCCTGCCGGGCACGGTCCGCGCCAGCGACCGTTTCGTGCGGGCGCATTTCTACGTTAATGCAGTGGTGCAGAGCGCCGATCCCCGCGTCGCGGCGGCCTCGGTTTTCAGCGTGATCCGCCAGACCTCGGTTCCGTGGGGGATCAGCATCGCCGACCAGCCGAACCTGTCCACCACCCGCTGGCGCATCGTGGCCGACCAGAAGGACCTGCGCTATTATGTCGAATCGGTCATTTCGCCCAGCGTCTTCTGGGTCGATCTCGACAACCTCGACTTCACCGAGGGGGCGGGGGTGCGCAAGCTCGACCTCGGCGTGGACATGGAGCGGATCCTGTCGGGCGAGGTCTCGGCCGGCTTTGAACCCGCCGCGCCCTTCGCCTTCCAGCCGGCCGACTGACCACGCCGCCGCCTCCGCGCCGCGGGGCCTGCCGGCGCCGGTCGGTGCATCGCCGCCATGCCGCAGGTGGTCAGGCGCAGCTCGTTCCGGTCCGGCCTGGCCTGGCTGTGCGTCGGCAGGGCATGGCGGCCGATGTCGTCACTCCGCCGCCGAGGCGGGCGCGAGCCGGCTCCGGCTGGTCTCGCGCCGCGGCTGGGCGAGGGTGTCGCGCGTCAGCCCCGGCGCCAACCGGTCGAGCGCATCGAACTGGGTCAGGAAAACCTCGCCGGTGAGGTCGTCGAGGAAATCGCTGCGACTGAGCCGGTCCATCACCGGCCCCTTCACCTCGGACAGATGCAACTTCACCCCGGCCTCCTTCAGCCGCGCGTTGATCGCCTCGAGGCTCTCCAGCGCCGAGGCGTCGACCTCGTTCACCGCCGTGAACATCAGCACCACATGGCGCAAACCGGGCAGGTCGGCCGCCTGATCGTTCACGCAGTCCTCGAGGAACCGCGCATTGGGGAAATACAGGCTCTCGTCGATGCGGATCGACACCACCTCGGGCGCCGTCACCACCTCGTGCCGCTTCACGTTGCGGAAATGCTCGGTGCCCGGCACCTGACCAACCACCGCCACATGCGGCCGCGAGGTGCGCCACAGATGCAGCAGCAGCGACAGCAGCACCCCGGCCAGCAACCCCTGTTCTACCCCTATGGTCAGCGTCACGGCGATGGTCGCGCCCATCGCCGCCCCGTCGGCGCGGGAATATGCCCAGGTCCGCGGCAGCGCGCGGAAATCCAGAAGCGAGGCCACCGCCACGATGATGATCGCCGCCAGCGTCGCCCGCGGCAGGTAGAAGAAGAGCGGCGTCAGGAACACCAGCGCCAGCGCGATGCCGGCGGCGGTGAAGGCACCGGCCGCCGGCGTCCGCGCCCCCGCATCGAAATTGACGATGGAGCGTGACAGCCCGCCCGTGACCGGCATCGCATTGCTGATGGCAGCGCCCAGATTGGCCGCACCCAGCGCCACCAGTTCGCGGTCCGGGTCGATCTTTTCCCGCCGTTTCGCCGCCAGCGTCTGTGCGATCGAGACCGATTCCACATAGCCCACGATGGCGATCATCGCCGCCGGTACCAGCATCAGCGTCAGCAGGTCCAGATCGAAGGCCGGCACGCTCAGACCCGGCAGGCCCCGCGGAATGTCACCCACCGTGCGCACCCCGGCGGCATCCAGACCGAGGCCCCATACCACGACTGTGGACACCGCCACGGCCGCGAACAGCGCCCCCTTGGCCACCAGCCCGGCAGCCCGCGCCGACAAGCCCAGACGGTGCAGCACCGGCGCCAGCCCCTTGCGCGACCAGAACAGGAACCCCAGCACCAGCGCGCTAAGGATCAGCGTCACCATATGGACGTTGCCCAGATTGGCGATGAGCGACGGAATCAGCTCCACCAGCGTCTTGCCCTCGATGGGCGCCCCCAGAAGGTGCCGCAGCTGGCTGCCGGCGATCAGGATGCCGGCGGCGGTGATGAAGCCGGAAATAACCGGATGGCTGAGGAAATTCGCGAGGAACCCCAGCCGCAACAGCCCGAGGACCAGCAGCATCCCCCCCGACAGCGCCGCCAGCGCCAGCGCGGCCAGGTGGAACTCGGCATCGCCCACGGCCGCGATCTGCCCCGCCGCGGCCGCGGTCATCAGCGCCACCACCGCCACCGGCCCCACCGCCAGCGTGCGCGACGTGCCGAACAGCGCATAGATCAGCAGCGGCAGCATCGCCCCGTAAAGCCCCGCCTGCGGCGGAAGCCCGGCCAGCATCGCATAGGCCATGCCCTGCGGGATCAGCATGATCGTCACCACAAGCGCGGCGACAAGGTCGTTGCCCAGAGTCGCGC
Source organism: Paracoccaceae bacterium (assembly GCA_007126375.1). Lineage (GTDB taxonomy): Bacteria > Pseudomonadota > Alphaproteobacteria > Rhodobacterales > Rhodobacteraceae > Rhodobaculum. Next base: position 27,755 of record SLBI01000362.1, on the reverse strand, counting down.
GCGAATAGTCGCGGCCCCAGTCGAGGATCGGAAGGAAACGTTTCATGGATGAGGTCCGACCAGACGAAAAAAGACGGCCCGCGCCACCCCCACGGGGTGGGCGCCGGCGCGGCGGGGGGGACGGCACCCGGGGGCAGGGGCCGCCCCGGCCCCCATCGCGGGTCAGAGCCCGTTGACAGGGACCTTCAAGAAGGTCTTGCCCTGATCATCCTTGGGCGGCATCTGGCCGGCACGCATGTTCACCTGAAGCGAGGGAATGATCAGGCGCGGCATGGCCAGGGTGGCGTCGCGCTCTGTCCGCATGCGCACGAACTCCTCGGCCGGCTTGCCCTCGCCGATATGGATGTTGAGCCGCTTCTGTTCGCCAACGGTCGATTCCCAGGCGTAGTCTTCGCGCCCCGGCGCCTTGTAGTCGTGACCGACGAAGATGCGGGTCTCGTCCGGCAGGGTGAGGATCTTCTGGATCGAGCGGTAGAGATCCTCGGCCGACCCGCCGGGGAAGTCGCAGCGCGCCGTGCCGAAATCGGGCATGAAAAGCGTGTCGCCCACAAAGGCCGCCTCACCGATCACATAGGTCAGACAGGCCGGGGTGTGGCCCGGCGTGTGCAGCACGCGCCCCTCCAGCGCGCCCACGGTGAAGGTGTCGCCTTCCTTGAACAGTTGATCGAACTGGCTGCCGTCGCGCTGGAATTCGGTGCCCTCGTTGAACACCTTGCCGAAGGTGTCCTGCACGATGCGGATGTTCTCGCCGATGCCGATCTTGCCACCGACGCGCTGCTGGATGTAGGGCGCGGCGCTGAGGTGATCGGCGTGGACATGGGTTTCGAGGATCCATTCGACGTCGAGACCGCGTTCCTTCACATGGGCGATCACGGCATCGGCGGACCGGGTGTCGGTGCGGCCCGAAGCATAGTCGAAATCCAGCACGGAATCGACGATGGCGCAGGCGTCGGAGTCGGGATCCTTGACCACATAGGTCACTGTGTAGGTGGTCTCGTCGAAAAAGGCGGTCACCTCGGCGGCGCGCGTCTGGCTGTGCGATTCGGTGGTGATTTCCATGGAGAGCGCTCCTTTGTGTCCTTCGCTGCCCTCCATATGCACTGACCGGATAAATATTTCAAGTCTTGAATGTGATTAACTTCACCTCCGTCCGTTCAGCCAGTCCGGCAGGCTGGTGAAGTCACTGAAAGCATGGTCGTGCGGCATCGCCTCGGGGGGCGTGCGCCGATAACCCTCTGTAAAGAGGGCAAACGGCACGCGCGCCGCTGCGGCGGTCGCAGCATCGGTTTCGCTGTCGCCGATATAGACCGGCGCTGTCGCCCTGAGCGCGGCCACCACATGATCGAGCGGCGCAGGGTCGGGTTTGCGGTGCCTCAACGTGTCGCCACCGACGACGACGGAAAAGTAGGCAGCGAGATCGAAATGGCGCAGCACCGCGCGTGCGGGCGCTTCGGGCTTGTTGGTGCACAATCCCAGCCGCCAGCCCTTGTGGGCCAATGCGTCCAGCGCATCGCGAACGCCCGGGTAAAGACGGGTGCGGTCGACCGCGCCCTCGTAAAGATCGAGGAAATGCGCCAGCATTTCCGCCGTGCGCCCAGCATCCGGTGCGGGCAGACGCACCGCAGCCATGCGTTCGACGAAAGCCGGAGCGCCGGCGCCGATGAACCGACGCGCCTCATCCAGCGAAATACACTGAAGTTTCTGGGCGGCAAGCACGGTATTGGCCGCCGAGCAGATATCCGGCGCACTGTCCACAAGCGTGCCGTCGAGATCGAAGATCGCTGCCTTCACGCAGCCTTCCACTTGATCGAGCAGCCGATCGAGGCGACCTGTCCGCGCGGCCCCAGGCCGGTCTCCGAGATCGCCTTCATCGCTTCGAACAACTCGCGCCGGGCGCCGGGCGCAGCGGGGCGCGCTCCAGAGGCATCCAGACGGCCGCGATACTGAAGATCGCCCTTTTAGCAGAGAGTCCGAAGAAGTCGGGCGTGCAGGCCGCGCCCCAGGCGCGGGCGACCTCCTGGCTCTCGTCATGCAGATAGGGAAACGGAAATTCATGAGCTTGCGCCATCTTCTTCATGTTCTCGAAGCTGTCCGCAGGGTATTCGCGGGCATCGTTGGAGCAGATTGCGGCGATGCCGATGCCAAGCGGCATCAGGTCGCGCGCGTCACGGATGATCCGATCCAGAACGGCAAGCACATACGGACAGTGGTTGCAAATGAACATCACCAGCGTTCCGTTGGCGCCGGCGACGTCGCGCAGCCGATGGATACGGCCGTCAGTGGCGGGCAGCGCGAACTCCGGGGCCTGCCAGCCGAAATCACAGACGGGTGGAGTTGCGGCCAATATTTTACTCCTATATTTCAGAGAGTTGCGGGGTGCGTCTCAGGCAAGCTGCGAGGTTGCTCGCAAGGCTGCGTCGCGGATCGCCTGGATGTTCCCGGCATAGGCGGCCGAACCGCCCCGAAATACCGCGGAGCCGGCGACAAGGACGTCGGCACCTGCAGCGCAGACCTTCGGGGCAGTCTCGGCGGTGACGCCGCCATCGACCTCGATATGAATCGATCGGCCCTCGACCATGCTCCGCAGCCGCGCGATCTTGGGCAACTGCGAGGCGATGAAACTCTGCCCGCCAAACCCAGGGTTCACGGTCATCACGCAGATCAGATCGATCAGGTCCAGCAGTTCGGCCACCGGCTCGATCGCGCTGCCGGGATTGATGGCAAGCCCGACCTTTTTTCCTGTGGCCCCAATAGCCTGTAGTGTTCTGTGAATATGTGGTCCGGCCTCCAGATGCGCGGTCAAGACGTCGGCACCGGCGTCGGCAAAGGCCGTGACATAGGGGTCTACCGGCGCGATCATCAGATGCACGTCAAGAACGCCGCGCACATGCGGGCGCAACGCAGCGACCATCTGCGGGCCGAAGGTAAGGTTCGGTACGAAATGGCCGTCCATGACATCGACATGGATCCAGTCGGCGCCTGCTGCCTCTACGGCGCGTGACTCGGCGCCGAAGGCGGCGAAATCGGCGGCCAGGATCGAAGGGGCGATACGGATCGAACGGTCGAAGGGCATGGTCTGGCCTCGGCATATGCGATGCTCGGGGTATGGCAGACGCCGTCCATCATGAAAAGCACATCATTAAGTTACATAATACCGATTATCGGCACCGGAAGTGCCGTTGTCGGGGTCAGCCCAGGGCATAGCCGGCACCGCGCACCGTCCGGATCGGATCATCGCCCCCCTTTGCCATCAGGGCCTTGCGCAGCCGGCCGATATGGACGTCAACGGTGCGGCTGTCGACATAGATGTCACGCCCCCAGACGCGGTCGAGCAACTGCTCCCGGCTCCAGACCCGGCCCGGTCGCTCCATGAAGGTGGAGAGCAGGCGGAACTCGGTCGGCCCCAGATGCAGCTCGTTGCCGTCGCGAAACACCTTGTGGGCCTCGGAGTCCAGCCGCAGATCGCTCACTTCCAGAACCTGACCGGCAGCGGCCGGCCGCACGCGCCGCAGATTGGCCTTGAGCCGTGCGATCAGTTCGTTCACCGAATACGGCTTTATGATGTAGTCGTCCGCGCCAGTCTCGAGGCCGCGGATACGATCCTCCTCCTCGGTGCGGGCCGAGACCATGATCACGGGGATCTCGCGCGTGGGAGCGCGCGCCTTCAACTGGCGGCACACTTCGATGCCGGAGAGTTTGGGCAGCATCCAGTCTAGCAGGATGATGTCGGGGCGCTGCTCATCGGCAAGGACCAGCGCCTCTTCGCCGTCCGAGGCCGTGACGGTTCGATATCCCTGGGCCTCGATGTTGTAGCTGAGCATGGCGCGTTGTGCCGGCTCGTCATCGACGACCAGAACCAATGGCGGCTGGGACATGGCTCAGGTCCCGCTCGAGGCGGTGAGGCCGTCCGCCCCCATCTGCGCGGTCACGTCGCCCTTCGGCCGGTCGCCCGGGCGCTCGCCGGTCTCGAGATAGATCGCCTGTTCGCAGAGTTCGGTCACGTGATCGCCCATGCGTTCGAGGTTCTTGGATATGAAAAGGAAATGCATGCACGAGGTGATCGCGCGCGGATCCTCCATCATGTGCGTGAGGAATTCGCGGAACAGCGCGTTGGTCATCTGGTCCACCTCGACATCGCGCAGAATGACATCGCGGGCCTGCTCGACATCGCCGCGGGCGAAGGCGTCGAGCGCGTCCTTGAGCATCAGCTTCACCAGCTTCGACTGACGCCGCAGCGCAGCCCCTGCCCCGTCCACGCCCGGGTTCTGCGCCAGAACCGGAACCCGTTTGGCCATGTTCTTGGCATAGTCGCCAAGCCGTTCCAGATCGCCGGCCATCTTCATCACCGTGACCACCATGCGCAGATCGCCCGCGGCGGGTTGCCGCAGCGCAATCGTCCGCACCACCGCGGCGTTGATCTCGTCCTCCATCGCGTCGATCTTGCGATCTGCCTCGACCACGGCAGCGGCGCGTTCGTCGTCGCGATGCTCCAGCGCCTTGCCGGCTTCGGCGATGGCTTCCTCGACCATGCCGCCCATGGTCAGTACCATGCTGTAAAGCTGGTCGATATCCTCGTCATAGGCTGTCGTGGTGTGCGGTTTGCGCATCTGTCCTGATCCGTTGCTGCTGCCCGACCGCCTGCCCCCTGTCGCGGCCTCTACCTTCCTTACGCGCCCCCCATGTCGGTTTCGTGACGCTGTTTGCATGGCGCTCCGCACTTGCGTCATCCGCGTGGCAGGATCACCGTGAAACGGCTGCCACGCCCCCGCTCGCTGTCGATGGCGAGCCGGCCGCGGTGGCGATTGACGATATGCTTGACGATTGCGAGGCCGAGACCGGTACCGCCCATCTGTCGCGAGCGATGACTGTCCACCCGGTAGAATCGTTCGGTCAGCCGCGGCAGGTGAATCGGATCGACTCCCTCCCCCGCATCGGCGACGCAGACGCTGAGGGCCTCGCCGAGGATCCCGGGCCAGCGCGGATGGGTGCGCAGTGTCACCGTCACCCGGCCGCCGGCGCCGCCATACTTGATCGCGTTCTCCACCAGATTGTGAAACACCTGCACCAGCTGGTCGCGATCTCCCGGCACGCTGGCCTCGGCGGTGGCATCATCGATTTCGAGCTGTATGCCCGAGTCCTCGATCAGCGGGCGCAGCGCGGCGACAGTGGCACGCAACACCTCGGCCGGCACCACCCGCTCGCGCGGGCGGATGCGCTCGTTGGCCTCGAGGCGAGACAGCGAGAGGAGGTCGGAGACCAGGCGATTCATCCGCCGCGCCTCCTGCGCCATGATCGCGAGGAAACGCTCGCGCGCCGATGCGTCATCGCGTGCCGGCCCCTGCAGCGTCTCGATGAAACCCGAAAGCACGGTGAGCGGCGAGCGCAGTTCATGGCTCACATTGGCCACGAAGTCGCGCCGCATCTGCTCGGCCTCCTCGACATGGCTGATGTCGAGAAAGCTGATCAGGACCCCGCGCAACCCATGTGCCTCGGCCAGCCGGTGCACCACCATTCGATAGATGGTCTCCCCCGCCGCGGTGGTCAGCAGCAACCGCGCCTCCTGACGCTCGCCTGGCGAACCGGACAGCGCGCGTTCCAGCGCGGCCACCTGTTCGGGCTGACGGATCACCAGAAGCGCGCCCTGCCCCTCCAGCGCCGGTCCCAGCAATTCGGCCGCGGCAGGGTTGGCGAGGCGGATACGCTTGTCATCGTCCACCAGCAGGACCGGCTCGGGAAGGCCGGTCAGCAGGACCCTGGCCTGATCAAGCGCCGTGACCGGGGCCGCAGTCGTCACCGGCGGGGCTGCGCCAGCGGGGCTCATCCTCGCCGCTCCCGCAAACCGGCGAAACGCTGCGGCCCATGCGGTTGAGTTTCCATTGCCTGAGTTCCCGACGATCGACCGCGCCCCTTATCGCCTAGCGTCGCGACATGACAGTTGCTTCACCGAAACATGACGGGTTGATGACGGCAAGGGTGGCGAGGGATCGCCGGTTGTGCGGTCAGCCTGTCGTCGCGGCGGCGATGGCGGCGGTGAAATCCTCGCGCAGCAGGTCGAACTCCTCGACGCCGACCGAAACCCGGAAGAACCCCTCGCTGATTCCGAGTGCGGCGCGGGCCTCGGCGCCGATCTCGCGGTGCGACGAGGAGGCCGGGTGCGACAGCGTCGTGGCCACATCGCCGAGGGTCGGCGCAAAGGCGAGACCGGGCGCACCGCGGGTCAGGCGGTTGGCCGCCTCGCGCCCGCCTTCGATCTCGAAACTGATCATGTTGCCGCCGCGTTGGCCCAGCAGCGCCGCGGCGCGGTTGTGATCGGGGTGGTCGGGGCGCAACGGATAGAGCACGCGACGCACGCCGCGCAGACCGGCGAGGCAATCGGCCAGGCGCGCCGCATTCGCCTCCGCCCGATCATAACGCAACGGAAAGGTGTAGAGCCCGCGCTCGGCGAGCCAGCAGTCGAACGGGCTCGGGGTCAGCCCGGCGGTGACGGCGAAGAGGCGGATCGCGTCGCGCAGCGCAGGGTCGCGGGCGGAGACATAGCCGAGCGTCGCGTCGGAATGGCCTGCCAGCAGTTTCGTCACCGAATGGATGACGATATCGGCACCATGCTCGAACGGCCGCCAGCCGCGCGGGGTGGTGAAGGTGTTGTCCACCGCCAGCAGGACGCCGCGCTCGCGACACAGCCGGGCGATTCCCGCCATGTCGGCCACTCGCAGCGTCGGGTTGGAAACCACCTCGACCAGCACCAGCCGGGTCTCGGGCCGCAATGCGTCGGCCATGGCGCAGACATCGGTCGGATCGGCGAGCGAGGTGGTGACGCCGAACCGCGGCAGGTCCGAGCGCATCATCCTGAGCGACCGGCCGTAAAGCTGGTCCGCCCCCACGACGTGATCACCGGCGCGGCAGAGACCGAGCAGCACCGCCGCCACCGCAGCCATGCCGGAGCCGGTGACGAGACCGCCCTCGGCGCCCTCCAGCCGATCGATCATCGTTGCCAGCACATCGGCATTGGGATGCCCTTCGCGGGCATAGGTGTACCCCGGCAGCGTGCCGCCGTATTGCGCATCCAGCGTGTCCGGGCTTTCCGCAGCATACACCACCGAGGGCTGCAGCGGCGTGCCCATCGGGCGGCTTGCGGTTTCAGGCCAGGGAATGCGGCGAACCAGGTTGGGCGTCGTATCGGTCAAGCGCGCGGCCTCTCGCAGGGGGCAGGTTGTTCACCGGCCTCCTAGCCGAAACGCCTGACGAAGAAAACGCTGAACGAACCGCACGTGCGCGCCTTCTCCACGCGCCGCGAATCATGGCCGGCGCCGTCGGCTCGCACCAAGCAGCCCGAACACAAGGAACCCGGCCCCCAGCAACGGCAGCGTCGGCGGAACCGGGATGGCGCGGATGTCGCGGTCAGGCGGCAGCGACCTCGCGAAATTCAGGCCCTCGACATAGGCGAGGTCGAAGCCCGGTGCACCGCCAAGGGCGTCGCGCCCGACGATCTTCACCGCGTTGACCTTGCCGGCAAAGCCGATGCTGCCGAGGTCGAAGCCCGAAATCCTGCCGCCCAGCGCCTCGCCGAGGAAAGTGAAGGTGAGCCCGGCGTCGTCGGAGACGAAGACATCCGCAACTTCCCCGCTGGCACCGATTTCGTTGATCAGCAGATCGTCGCCGGGCCCGTCAATCAGATGACCGCCGGAAAACCCGAGCACGATGTGGCTGCCCGTCGCCAGCGACAGGAAGGTGTTCGCATTCCCGTCGGTGGCATGCGAGCGGGGCACCGCCAGCGGGAAATCCCAAAGGAAGGTGCCCGGAAAGGTGCCGCCATAGGTGTCTTCCGCGCCGGGAAAGCTCTTGAAAGCCCCGGAGTTGAAATAATCGATCACGACGTCGGCCATCAACGTCGATGCGTCTGCTGTGGCAGGCGTTCCGAACAGGGCAGACGCGGCAAGCAAGGCAGGAATCGGTGAGTGCACGGCAGTCGTCCCCCAACTGCGCCACTGATATGTCAACCATCAGGCATCTTTGGCGCAGAGTCAAAGAGACTCTGGCAGTGCGCCAACCCGACGCGGTTGCTGGTGAGGGGCCGTAGCGTCCCCGCCAGGGGTCCACGTCGCACAAAAAAAAGACGCCCGCGCGAGGCGGGCGTCAGTCGTTGAGGCAGGTTTCATACAGGCAAGAAACCTATCGAGCAGTGCCACGTGTATACGCGCGATTCCCGGCTGCGCCAACCGAAAAGTTTGAAAAACTGTCCTTCGCAGCCTAGGGTTACGGGAAAACGAGAGATCGGGCAGCGATGATTCTACCACAAGTTGCAGGCGCTGCGCGCGCCCTGCTGCAGGCGATGGCGATGGTGCTGATGAGCGGCGTGTCGGCGCCGGTGGCGGTGGCCCAGCCGGCGCATGGCATAGCTATGTATGGCCCCCCTGCCCTACCCCCGGATTTTGTGGCGTTGCCGCATGCCAACCCCGAGGCGCCCAAGGGCGGGCGTATCGTATTCGCCGAGCTCGGCGGATTCGATTCGCTGAACCCCTACATCCTGCGCGGCCGCGCGCCTTGGGCGCTCGGGGCGCTCACGGTGGAAAGCCTGATGGGGCGTAACTACAGCGAACCCTTCGGACTCTACGGCGTCCTCGCCGAATCGGTGGAGACGGATGCGGCGCGCAGCTTCGTCGCCTTCACCTTGCGTCCGGAAGCCCGATTCTCCGACGGAAGCCCGGTGACTGTCGAAGACGTCCTGTGGTCGATCGAGACGCTCGGGAAGCTGGGCCAGCCTCGCTATCGCACCGTCTGGACCAAGATCGCGACGATGGAGCAGACCGGCCCGCGCAGCCTGCACATCACCTTCACCGAGCCCGACCGCGAGATGCCGCTGCTGCTGGGGCTGCGTCCGATCCTGCAGAAGGCGCAGTTCGCGAACCGCGCCTTCGACGCCAGTTCGATGGAGCCGATCATCGGTTCGGGACCCTATGTCGTCATCGGGGCCGAGGCCGGTCGTCACCTGAGCTTGGCCCGCAACCCCGACTGGTGGGGAGCCGATCTGCCCTTCTATCGCGGCCAGCACAACTTTGACGAGATCCGCTATGACTTCTATGCCGACGCCGGCGTCGCCTTCGAGGCGTTCAGGGCCGGGCTCGTCTCCACCTGGCGCGAGGCGAGCCCGGCGCGCTGGCAGGCCGGTTACGACTTTGCCGCGGTGCAGTCGGGCGAGGTGGTGAAATCCGAGATTCCGCATGCCCGCCCCTCGGGCATCGACGGTTTCGTGTTCAACACCCGGCGGGCGATCTTCGCCGACTGGCGGGTGCGCGAGGCGTTGATCCAGGCCTTCAATTTCGAATTCGTCAATCAGGTACTGAACGGCGGTCGGCTGCCGCGCATCGCCTCCTTCTTCTCCAATTCGGAGCTTGGCATGCGGCCCGGCCCGGCAGAGGGGGCGGTGGCCGAACTGCTCGCCCCCTACGACGACTCCCTGCTCCCCGGGGCGATGGAGGGCTACAGCCTCCCCGTCTCAGACGGTTCCGAGGCCAACCGGCGCGGCATCCGCAGGGCGATGGCGCTGCTCGAAGAGGCGGGATGGCGGGTGGAAGACGGTGTGCTGCAGGACGGATCGGGCGCACCCTTCGCATTCGAGATCCTGCTGCAACAGGGTTCGGCCGAGACCCAGGCCATCGCCAACATCTATGTCGAGGCGCTGCGCCGGCTGGGTGTGGCGGTGCAGCTGACGACGGTAGACAGCGCACAATACACGGAACGCCTCCAGCTTTACGATTTCGACATGACGCGGCGAAGCCTGTCGCTCTCGCTTTCGCCCGGCAACGAGCAATGGCTCTACTGGGGCTCGGTCGGTGTGACCCAGCCCGGTACGCGCAACTGGGCCGGAATCGAGTCTGCCGCGGCGGAGGCAATGATCCGGAAGCTGCTGACCACGGCAGACCGGGAGGACTTCGTGGCCGCCGTGCGCGCCCTCGACCGCGTGCTGACGTCCGGACGCTATTTCATCCCCTTCTGGTTCTCGGATGTCTCGCGCATCGCGCATCGGCGCGAACTGCGCTTTCCCGAACACCTGCCGGTCTATGGCGACTGGATCGGCTTTCAACCGGAGGTCTGGTGGCATGAGGACTGACCGCACCGATCCCGGCGCCAACCGCGCGCTCCGCCGCGCCGTCCTCGCCTCCGCCCTGCTGGGCCTGCTGGCCGGCTGCAACACCATCGAGGGCGTGGGCCTCGACATCGCCGGTGGCGCGCGCAGCGTCGGCGGCTGGCTGGGCGGGCGCTGAGCGACCGGGTGCGGCTGCTTGCCAAGCGCCGCCGCCGAGCGTAGCTCTGGAGCATGATTTCCCAAGTGAACTCGGGGCCTCCACCGGCCTGTCCTGCCCCGTTCAATCTCGCTGCGCATGTGCTTGCCCCGGCGGTCGAGGGCCCAGAGCGGATCGCGCTGGTGCTGGTTGGTTCGACGGGCGCCGAGCGCTGGAGCTTCGGTCGGCTTGAGGAGGCGGTCCGGGGTACGGGGGGCGGGCTGCTTGCCGCGGGCCTTCAGCCGGGCGACCGGGTTCTGATGCGGCTTGCGAATTCGGTCGATTTTCCCATCCTTTTCCTTGGCGCGATTGCCGCCGGGCTGGTCCCGGTGCCGACCTCGGCTCAGCTGACTGCGCCGGAGGTGACTGCGCTCGCGGCCGAACTCGCACCACGGCTGATCGTGGCCGGTCCCGGCGTGTCTCTGCCGGATGATCCGCCCTGCCCCGTTCTGGACGTTGCCGGTCTGCGCAGGTTGCGCGATCATTCTCCTTGCGCCTGGGAGATGGGCGATCCCGACCGGCTCGCCTATGTGGTCTATACATCCGGCACCTCCGGCCGGCCGCGCGGGGTTCTGCATGCCCATCGCGCCGCATGGGCACGACGCATGATGTGGCAGGGCTGGTATGGCCTGAGGGCGTCCGATCGACTCCTGCACGCCGGCGCTCTGAACTGGACCTTCACGCTGGGAACCGGGCTCTTGGATCCCTGGGCGGCCGGCGCCACGGCGCTGGTGCCGGCACCGGGCGTGTCGCCGGCGCAACTCCCGCTTCTGATGCGCCGTCATGATGTTACGCTTTTTGCCGCTGCGCCAGGCCTCTACAGGCAGATGCTGAAGCCTGGAGAGAAGTATACGCTGCCGCGGTTGAGACATGGCCTCTCGGCCGGCGAGAAGATGCCCGATACGACCCGCCGTGCCTGGGAGGCGATGACCGGCACGCCGGTTCACGAAGCCTTCGGCATGTCAGAGTGTTCGACCTTCATCTCCGGCTCGCCCGAGCGGCCCGCCCCGCCCGGCAGTTCGGGCTTTGCCCAGCCGGGCCGGCGCATCGCCCTGATCGGGACGGATGGCCGACCGGTGCCGCAGGGCACGCCGGGTGTGATTGCCGTGCATGCGGCCGACCCGGGGCTGTTCCTTGGCTATCTCGGCGCCGAGGCGGAGACGCGGGAACGGTTTTCGGGCGACTGGTTTCTGACCGGCGACATCGGCGTGATGGCCGGCGACGGTGCCATCACACATCAAGGCCGCGATGACGACATGATCAACGCTGGCGGCGTGCGCGTCTCGCCGGTGGAGATCGAAGCCGTGCTCGATCACCATCCGGAGATTGCCGAGAGCGCCACCTGTGAAGTGACGCTGCGCGAGGGGGTCAGCGTGATCGCCGCCTTCTACGTGTCGGCCCGGCCACTCGACGAGACCGCGCTTGCCGATTTCGTTGCCGAGCGTCTGGCACGCTACAAGCAACCGCGGCTCTGGCGGCGCGTCGATGCACTGCCGCGCGGCGCCAACAACAAGCTGTTGCGGCGCGAACTCCGCAAGGCTTTCGCAGCCGCAGCGGAGGCGTTGTAGGATGGCCCAGGACGTGCGGCTGGAAATCTGGTCCGACCCGATCTGCCCCTGGTGTTACATCGGCAAGGTGCTGCTTGATCGCGCCCTGGAGACGGCGCCCGAACACCCGTTCCGCATCGAATGGCGCCCGTTCCAGCTCAACCCCGACATGCCTGCCGGGGGCATGGACCGCGGCGCCTATCTCGAGGCCAAATTCGGCGGCCAGCAAGGCGCGGTCGACGCCTACCTGCCGGTCGCTCGCGCGGCCGAGGCGGCCGGCCTCAGCCTCGACCTCGGCGCCATCGCCCGCACCCCGAACACGCTGGAGGCACATCGGCTGATCCACTGGGCGGGGCTGGAGGGGCGACAGACGCCGGTGGTATCGGCCCTCTTTCGCGCCTATTTCCGCGAAGGCCGCGATATCGGTGACACCGGCGTGCTGATCGATATCGGTGCCGCAGCCGGAATGGACGCCGATCTGCTCGCCCGTCTCTTCGCTTCGGATGCCGACCGGGCGGCGGTGATGGAGAGCGATACAGCCGCACGCGCCCGCGGTCTGCGCGCCGTGCCGACCTTCATCGTCGGCGACACCTATGCGGTGCCCGGGGCACAACCCAGCGAACTCTGGGCAGAGGTGATCGCCGAACTGACCGGGAAGGCGCCGCCGGCATGAGCGTTCAGACACATCCCGAAACCAACCCCGCACGTCGTCTCGCCTTTCCCGAATTCGTGGCGCTGCTGGCGATGCTGTTCGCCACAATCGCCTATTCCATCGACGCGATGCTGCCGGCACTGACAGTCATCGCCGAAGACCTGTCGCCAGAGGCGGTGAACCGTGCGCAACTGGTCGTCACCATCTTCGTGCTGGGCATGGGGATGGGCACACTGTTCTGGGGGCCGGTGTCGGACAGCTACGGCCGCAAGCGCATCGTCGTTTTCGGCATCGCGATCTATTCCACAGCCGCGCTGGTGGCCGCACAGGCGCAATCGCTGGAGGTGCTGCTGGCGGCGCGCTTCGTCCAGGGGTTGGGGGCTGCAGCGCCGCGGGTGGTGACGCTCGCCATCGTCCGCGACCTCTATCAGGGGCGGCCGATGGCGCGGGTGATGTCGATCGTGATGACCATCTTCATCATCGTGCCGGCGGTGGCGCCCTCGATCGGCGCCGGCATCATCTGGGTCTGGGACTGGCGGGCGGTGTTCTGGTCCTTCGTGATCTTCGGGCTCGTCTCGGGGAGTTGGCTGTTGATCCGCCAGCCCGAAACCCATCCGCCGGAACGCCGCCGCCCGCTTCGCATCGCCACCATCGTGGCGGCGGCGGTGGAGGTCATGCGCACGCCGCGCGTGCCGGCAGTGATTGCGGCACTGTCGCTCGGCTTCGGGCAGATGTTCATCTTCCTATCGACCGCACCGCAGCTTTTCACCGATGTCTACGACCGAGGAGCGAGTTTTCCGTTCTGGTTTGCCGGCGTGGCGCTGATCGCCGGGCTTTCGGGAATCCTGAACGCAAGCCTTGTGATGCGGCTGGGGATGCGCCGGCTGGCGACGACCGCCTTCGCGGCGCAGTCGGCTGTTTCGGTGCTGTTCCTGCTGCACTGGCTGTTTCTTCCGCTGCCCGAGCCGTGGTCGTTTTATGTCTTCTTCGCATACATGTGCGCGGCGTTCTTCATGGTGGGTCTAACCTTCGGAAACCTCAACGCGCTGGCGCTGGAGGACCTCGGACATATTGCCGGACTTGCTGCAGCGGTGGTCGGCGCTCTCTCCACCGTGGGGGCGGTCTTGATCGCGGTCCCGGTAGGCCAGAGCTATGACGGCACGCCGGTGCCGCTGGTGGGCGGCGTGGCGCTATGCTCCGGGATCGCCTTCCTACTGATGCGCACCCTGCGGGAGGACTGACGCCTGACGGACCGGCAAGCGCGGTGCGTGTGGCAACGCCGACGGGCCGCGACCATCGCCGGTGCGGCATGCGGAGCGGTTGGCGGCCGACATGGTCAGGCGCCGCCGCCGGAACCGGTACTCCGTCGGATGTGCCGGCAGATCAGCCGGGGGCCGTAGGCAGGCTCAACCCTTCGCGTCCTGGCGTGCGCATTCTGCCAGATCCCTGGCGATGGCGAAGGATCCCTTGATGCGGTCGGCGTCCGATGCCCAGTCGCGGCGGACGATCACCCTGTTGTCGCGGATTTTCGCGAGGCCGCGCTGATCCTGCAGAAACCGAACGAGCCCGGCAGGATTGGCGAACTTGTCGTTGTGGAACTGGACGGTGGCGCCTTTCGGCCCGGCATCGAGCCGGGCAATGCCTGCGCGTTTGCACACCGCCTTGATGCGCACGATCAGCAGTAGCGTGTTCACCTCCCGCGGCATCCTGCCGAAGCGGTCGATCAGCTCGGCTGCGAAGCCTTCGAGTTCCACCTTGCTGGTCAGCCCTGCAAGCCGGCGATAGAGGCCGAGGCGGACATCGAGGTCCGGCACGTACGATTCGGGGATCATGACCGGAACGCCAAGGTTGAGCTGCGGCGACCAGTCGCCGTCAGTGGGCAGCGCCTCGACCTCGCCCGCGCGCAGCTTGGAGATCGTCTCCTCCAGCATTTGCTGGTAGAGTTCATACCCGACCTCGCGGATGTGGCCCGACTGCTCTTCGCCCAGGAGGTTGCCGGCCCCGCGCAGATCGAGGTCCTGGCTGGCCAGCGTGAAGCCGGCGCCGAGGCTGTCGAGGCTGCCCAGCAGCCTCAGCCGCTTCTGCGCCGCAGCTGTCAGCGGGCTGCGGGCCCGGGTGGTGAGGAAGGCATAGGCGCGGGTCTTGGAACGCCCCACCCGGCCACGTATCTGATAGAGTTGTGCCAGCCCGAACATGTCCGCCCGGTGCACGATCATCGTGTTCGCGCGGGGGATGTCGAGGCCGGACTCGACGATCGAGGTCGAGAGCAGCACATCGAAGCGGCCGTCGTAGAAGGCGTTCATCTTGTCGTCGAGTTCGCCGGCGGCCATCTGGCCATGCGCCACGGTAAAGTTCACTTCCGGCACCTCGTCGCGCAGGAAAGCCTCCAGTTCCGGCAGATCGGCAATGCGCGGCGTGACGATGAAGCTCTGTCCGCCCCGATAGTGCTCGCGCAGCAGCGCCTCGCGCAGGGTCATCGGATCCCATTCGCTGACATAGGTGCGGATCGCGAGCCGGTCGACGGGAGGGGTTGCGATCAGCGACAGATCGCGCACGCCGGTCAGCGCCAGCTGCAGCGTACGCGGGATCGGCGTGGCGGTCAGCGTGAGGACATGCACCTCGGCGCGCATCTCCTTCAGCCGTT
Organism: Paracoccaceae bacterium; assembly: GCA_007126375.1. Lineage (GTDB taxonomy): Bacteria > Pseudomonadota > Alphaproteobacteria > Rhodobacterales > Rhodobacteraceae > Rhodobaculum. The sequence continues at coordinate 12,632 of SLBI01000362.1, read as the reverse complement.
CCTTGTGGCCCACCCCGAAGTGCTGTTCCTCGTCGATGACCATCAGCCCGAGGTTGCGGAACTTCACCGTCTTGGCCAGAAGCGCATGGGTTCCGACAACGATGTCCACCGTACCATCGGTCAGGCCCGCGCGGGTTTCTGACGCCTGCTTCGCGGGCACGAAGCGAGAGAGTTGCCGGATGCGGAGCGGAAAGCCGCGGAAGCGTTCGGCGAAGGTGGCGGCGTGCTGGCGGGCAAGCAGCGTGGTCGGCGCGATCACCGCCACCTGCGCGCCCGACATCGCCACGACGAAGGCCGCGCGCATCGCCACCTCGGTCTTGCCGAAGCCGACATCGCCGACGATCAGCCGGTCCATCGGCGTGCCACGGTCGAGATCGGCCAGAACATCGGCGATGGCGGCCAGTTGGTCGTCGGTCTCGGCCCAGGGAAAGCGGGCGCAGAATGCATCCCACTCATGCCCCGGCGGGGTATAATCGGGCGCCTTGCGCAGCGTGCGTTCGGCGGCGATGCGGATCAGCTTGTCGGCCACCTCGCGCAGCCGTTCCTTCAGCCGGGCCTTGCGCGCCTGCCAGGCACCACTGCCGAGCCGGTCCAGCAGCCCCTCCTCATGGCCGTAGCGGCTGAGCAGTTCGATGTTTTCGACCGGGAGAAACAGCCGGTCGCCTCCGGCATATTCCAGCGCCACACATTCATGCGGCGCGCCAAGCGCGGTGATCGTCTCGAGCCCGGTGTAGCGGCCCACCCCGTGCTCGACGTGGACAACCAGATCACCGGGGCTGAGCGACTGCGCCTCGGTGAGGAAGTTTTCGGCCTGCCGGCGGCGCTTGGGCGCCCGGATCAGCCGGTCGCCAAGAACATCCTGTTCCGAGACGACCGTCAGACCCGGCGCCTCGAACCCCGCCTCCAGCGGCCAGACGGCAAGATGCAGCCCGCCGGGCACCACCCCGCGGACATCGGCGATCTGGTGGGCGTCGCTTGCCCCGTCGTCGGCCAGAAGCCCGGCCAGCCGGTCAAGCGCGCCGTCAGAGTAGCTCGCGATCACCACCGGCCCGGCCTTGCGCCTTGCCTCTACATGTTCCGCGAGGGATTTGAATAGGTTGACGTTTTCCTGCTGGCGCTCGGGAGCGAAATCGCGGCCCGCACGCCCGCCGGCGTCCAGCACCCCCGGCCCAGACGGTTGCGGCAGAGGCGACAGGCGCAGCACCCGGTGGGCGCCAAGGGCCCCACCCCACGCATGATCGTCGAGATAGAGGAGCTCCGGCGGGCAGGGCTTGTAGATCGCCCCGGCCACGGCCCGATTGCCCAGAGCCTCGCGCCGCGCTGTGAATTGTTCGCCGATCGCCTCCCAGCGGGAGGCACGGGCGGCGTCGAGCTGATCGTCAAGCATCACCGATGCGCCGGACAGGTAATCGAACAGGGTCTCCAGCCGCTCGTGGAACCATGGAAGCCAGTGCTCCATCCCCTGATGCTTTCGTCCCGCACTGACCGCCTCGTAAAGCGGGTCGTCACCGGCCGCACCGAATTCGGCGCGCCAGGATCGCCGGAACCGCGCAATCGCGGCCTCGTCGAGGATCACCTCCGAAGCCGGGGCGAGTTCGATCCGGTCCAGCCGCTCGGTGGTGCGCTGGGTCGCCGGATCGAAGCGGCGCGCACCGTCGAGCACGTCGCCAAAGAAATCCAGCCGCACCGGACCCGCGCTGCCAGGCGCCCAGATGTCGACGATGCCGCCGCGCAGGGCGAAGTCGCCTGGTTCCGTCACCGTGGGCGCGGCTGAAAAGCCCATGCGCGACAGGAAGTCGCGCAGGCGCGCCTCGTTCACACGTTCGCCCACCGCAGCACGGAACACCGCGCCCTCAAGCACAGCGCGGGCGGGCACGAACTGCGCGGCGGCGTTGAGGGTCGTGAGCAGGACGAAGCGCCCCGGCACCCCATGCGACAGCGCCGCCAGTGTGGCCATGCGGGTCGCGCTGATCTCCGGATTGGGCGAGACGCGATCGAAGGGCAGGCAGTCCCAGGCCGGAAAGGTCAGCACCACCGCCTGCGGTGCGAAGAAGGCCAGCGCAGCGCGCATTGCCTCCATCCGCCGATCGTCGCGCGCGACATGCAGAACGGCGCCCGCCGGCCCGATGCGCTCCAGCTCCCGCGCGATGAGCGCGGCGTCGTATCCTTCGGGCGCGCCGCCGAGGATCACCCGCTCGGGCGAAGCGACCGGACTGGGCGCGGCAGCCGGTGCTGCGGGGTCTGGAAGCGTGGCCATGGCCGCTGACCTACCCGGCGGCGGGCCGATGTCAACGGGCTGTGCGGGGAAAACGGCAGCGGTGTCAGCCGCCGAGCGCCGAGCTGTTCATGATCGACCAGATCGCCCATCCGGCAGTGATCACGATCGACACCACGCCGATGGCCTGCACGATCATCCGCTGACGCGCGATGAAGCTGCACAGCGCCTCTCCCTGCAATGGCATCCGGGCCAGCCGGCGCGCGGCGAGCACGCTCAGAAGGCCCACGACGGAAGCCGGCATCAGCAGCAGGAAGAGCGCCTGTCCCAGTTGCAGACCGTAAAGGAAGCCGAGCAGCGCCAGAACGGTCAGCCCTGCGGTGACGAAACCCACCAGCCAGGGCCCAGACACCTCGGCGACATGCAGCCGGCGGTCGATCTGCAGATGCACCAGCGTTTCGAGGTCGTGCTGGGCACGTCCGCCATGGCGCCGGGCGCGGGTGACCATGTCGAACGGCACGCCCATCACGTAATGGCTCAACGAGGACCACATCACGGCCAGCGCGATCCAGAACCAGATGTTGGTGAAGGAGCGCATGTCGATGAACTCGAAGAAGGTCTGCTGCCAGGTCACCGATCCGCTCCGGCCTTCGCCACGCCCTGCCCCGACACCGCGAGGCCGGTGCCGTCCCCTTGCCGCGCCCGTGATATCGGCGCAAGACTGGCGCGCAACCGGAAACCGCACGCCGGAGAGCTGCATGCGCCCCACTGTTGCCCCCTTCCCCACCGCCCGCTTCCGCCGTCTGCGCCGGACCGCCGCCATGCGCGATCTGGCGCAGGAGCATCGGCTATCCGTCGCGGATCTGATCTGGCCCCTGTTCGTGCGGGACGGCGATGACATGGAGGAGCCGATTCCCTCCATGCCCGGCGTCCCGCGTCGTTCGATCGACCGGGTCGTGAGGGCGGCGGTCGAGGCTGCGGAATTGGGGATCCCGGCGATTTGCCTGTTTCCCTATACCGACGCGGCGGTGAAGACGCAGGACTGCGCCGAGGCCTGGAACCCCGAGAACCTGACCAACCGCGCCGTGCGGGCGATCAAGGCCGAGGTGCCGGAACTGGCGGTGATGACCGACATCGCGCTGGACCCCTACAACCTTCATGGGCATGACGGCTTCGTCGTGGACGGCGAGATCCTCAACGACGAGACGGTCGAGGCGCTGGTCAGGATGGCGCTGGCGCAGGCGGAGGCCGGCGCCGACATCCTCGGACCGTCGGACATGATGGATGGCCGGATCGGTGCGTTGCGTGCTGCGCTGGAGGGTGCCGGACATCGGCATGTGGCGATCCTGAGCTATGCCGCCAAATACGCCTCGGCCTTCTATGGCCCGTTCCGCGATGCGGTGGGCGCCTCGGGGGCGCTGAAGGGCGACAAGCTGACCTATCAGATGCACCCGGGCAATTCCGACGAGGCAATCCGGCTGGTGGAGCGCGACCTCGCCGAGGGCGCCGACATGGTGATGGTCAAGCCCGGCATGCCCTATCTCGACATCTGCCGACGGGTGAAGGAGAGCTTCGGCGTGCCGACCTATGCCTATCAGGTCTCGGGCGAATACGCGATGATCCGGGGCGCGGCCGACCGCGGCTGGATCGACGGCGAGAAGGCGATGCTGGAGAGCCTTCTCGCCTTTCGCCGCGCGGGATGCGACGGGGTGCTCACCTATTTCGCGCCCGAGGTGGCGCGGCTCTTGCGCGGGCGCTGCTGAAGCTGTTCAGCGCCGCGGTGCACCGTTTCCGCGCTGCTGCACGACCCGGCGGACAAGCAGGACGAGCAGCATGGCAAGCGCCCCCGCCGTCAGGAGGCCGATGACGTTTCCAAGCACCTGCGCCAGCAGAGCCACGCTGCCGGCGAAAACGAAGCCGAGGACGGTGTAGAGCCCCGCCCAGACGACCTCGCCCGCGACACTTGCGATGGTGAAGCGGTCGCGCCGCATGCCGGTCGCCCCGGTGAGGTAGCAGACGTAGGGCGCGAGCGGGCTGAACAGCCAGCGCGACAGGAACACGCCTGCCATGCCGTGGCGCTGCACCAGCGCAGCGGCCTGGTCCACCAGCGCGGCCCGGGCCGGGTGGCGGTTGAGGCGCTGGATCAGATGCCGCCCGCCGGCTCGGCCCAGCATGAAGGCCACCTGATCCCCGATCAACGCCCCGCCGAGCGCACCGAGGAACACGGCCCCGAGCGCCAGTTCGCCGCGTGCCGCAAGGGCGGCCGCGGTCAGCACCAGGAGCGATGCCGGCAACGGCAGTGCGAGGCAGCTGCCGAAGGTGACCGCCGCCAGCACCCATGGCCCCCAGACGGGAACCAGTGCAAGGAGCGCCTCGGTCATGCGCCCGGTTTCGTGCGATGCCGCGTCGCCCCACGCCCTGCGTCCAGCCCCACCGGCAGCCGGCGCCGCCCCCGCGGCACCGCGCTCACCGCCCGAGTTCCTTCACCCCGCGCGCGATGCCCTCCAGCGTCATCGGCACCATCCGGTCCTCGAAGAGCTGTCGGATCAGGCGGATGGAGTGGGAATGCGGCCAGAACCGCTCGGGCGTCGGGTTGATCCATAGGTGCGCGGGCCACTGCGCGCGCGCGCGCTCCAGCCAGACCTGCCCCGCTTCGGGATTCCAGTGTTCGTTGGCGCCGCCCGGATGGGTGATCTCGTACGGGCTCATGTTCGCATCGCCGACAAAGATGCATTTCCAGTCGCTGCCGTAGGTGCGCAGCACCTCTGCCGTGGGCGTCTGCGCATCCCAGCGACGCCGGTTGTCGCGCCATACGCCCTCGTAGAGGCAGTTGTGGAAATACCAGTATTCCAGATGCTTGAACTCGGCCCGCGCCGCCGAAAAGAGTTCTTCGACAACCCGCACATATGGGTCCATCGAACCGCCGACGTCGAGAAACAGCAACACCTTCACGGCGTTGTGCCGTTCGGGGCGCATCTTCACGTCCAGCCAGCCCTGCTCGGCCGTGGCCCGGATGGTGCCGTCGAGGTCAAGCTCCTGCGTTGCGCCCTCGCGCGCCCAGCGCCTCAGCCGCCGCAGCGCAACCTTTATGTTGCGCGTGCCGAGTTCCACCTCATCGTCGAAGTTGCGGAACTCGCGCTTGTCCCAGACCTTGACGGCACGCTGGTGGCGGCTGCCGTCCTGCCCGACCCTTACCCCCTCGGGGTTGTAGCCGTAGGCGCCGAAGGGCGAGGTGCCGGCAGTGCCGATCCACTTGTTGCCGCCCTGATGCCGCCCCTGCTGCTCGGCCAGCCGCTCCCGCAGCGTCTCCATCAGCTTCTCGAAGCCGCCCAGCGCCTCGACGGTGGCGCGCTCTTCCTCGGTCAGATGCTTCTCGGCGAGCTTGCGCAGCCATTCGTCGGGCAGTTGCAATGCCTCCAGAACCTGCTGCGGCGTGATCGTCTCGAGGCCGCGAAAGGCGGCTGCGAAAGCACGGTCGAACCGGTCGATATGGCGTTCGTCCTTAACCATGGCGCTGCGGGCGAGGTAGTAGAACGCCTCGACGTCATGGATCGCCAGCCCCGCCACCAGACCTTCCAGAAAGGCAAGGAATTCGCGCAAGGACACCGGCACGTCGGCCCGGCGCAACTCGGCGAAGAAGGTAAGGAACATCAGAGCATCCGTTCCAGCGCGATGGTGGCGAAGAGCCCCGCGACCCCGCCAATGATGCCCCAGACAGCCGCGTATTGCGCCATGTCCAGACGGTTGCCGCCGCTGCGCCTGGCGCTCGTCGCCCCCCAGACGGCCCCGACGACCAACCCGGCCAGAACAATCATCGCCGCACCTCTCTCGACGGTGGCGCCAGCGCCGCGATCTCGGCCAGTCTGGCGCGCACCCGCATGTCGTCACCGAAGCCGTACCGGGCCCAGCCGAGACTGTCGAGCCGGACGGTGCGCGCCGCACTTGTCTGACCCAGTCGTTCCAGCGCCTCGGCCTGCACCATCTGCAACGAGGCAAGAAGCGCGGCATTCTCGCTCGCCCTTGCCGCCGGCTGGGCCCGGCGGGCAAGCGCAAGGGCCTCGTCGAAATGCCCGGCGGATAGGGCGAAGGCGGCAAGTTGCATGTCCACATGCGCCGCGTGCACCTCGCCGCCCGGCAGGGATGCATAGATCTGCCCGGCCCGAACGAAGGACGACAGCGCGACATCGGCCTCGCGCGGTCCCGCCATGCGCGCCCGCAGGAAATGCGCAAGGCCGAGGCGGGCATCGCTCCAGCCTTCGTCGCGGGCGATGGCAAGCGCGCGCTCGGCCGCCGCACGGCGTGCGCTGCGGCTGCTGTGTGGCCCGAGTGCCGCCTCGACGGAATCGATCCACGCCCGCGGGCTCTGTCGCGGTGTCGGACCCGGAGGGATGCGTTCGCCGGCCGGGTTGAGCCGGGCGAGGATGGCCGGCAGTCGCGCCGCAACCTCGTCGCGGCGCATGCCGGGCCGAAGGGCAGGATCGTTCCAGACCCTTAGTACCAGCATGTCGAAGCCGGTCAGCACCGTCTGGAAATTGTCGTCGTTCCAGACGCTTTCGTGCAGCCGGTAGAGGTCGTTCAGGGGACCGAGCGCTTGCGCCACCTCCTCGTGCAGGCAGTCGCGAATCTCCTGCGGCGGAACGTCGGCGGGCACGAACACCGCGACGGATTCACGCTCGACCACGGTTGTCCAGTCGAGCCGCGGACTGCGGCGATTGGCGCGAAAATCGGCCCAGCCGGAGATGCGGGGAAGGATGAAGCACGCCGCCTGCGGTACCGCGGCCTGCATCTGCCGCCGCGCCAGAAACTCCACCGTGATGCGGCCGCGTGGGGCATGCGCATCGGCGCCGAAGCGGCGAATGTCGAGGCCGGCCTCGCGGCGCAGCCGGTCGAGCAGGCGGTCGATCTCGCCCTCCACGCCGGACGGCACGCGCCCGGTGATCTGCAGCGCCACCGGCCCCTCGAACCGGGAGAACTGCGGAATCTCCCGCCCGCTTTCCATGCGAAAGCCGAGCTCGAGTATGTCCGCGGCGATCTCGCGGTTGGATCGCTGTGGCGCACGCGCCGGCTGCGTGGCGAAGCGCTGCAGCGGCGGCAGCGCCTCGGTCGGCGGCGCCAGTCGGCTTGCCGGTCCGGCCTCGCGGGGGGGCGCACAGGCCGTGAGCGAAGACAGGAGCAGGGTTGCAAGAATGAGGCGAAACACCGTCATTTCCTCAGCCCCGAACGTATTTCATGAAATCGGTGGCTGCGCCGATACGGTCATAAAGCGCCCGCGCGGTGGTGTTGTGCGTCTCGGTCATCCAGTAGACCGACGGCCGGCCGGCGGCATCGGCGGCGGCATAGACCGCCTCGATCAGCGCCCGGGCGGCGCCCTGCCCGCGGGCCTCGGGGTCGACGAAGAGGTCCTGCAGATAGACCACCCCCTCGGGGCGCCAGCAATGCAGGTGATAGAGGTAATGCACCAGCCCGACCGGCCGCCCGCCGGCCTCGGCCAGAAGCCCGAACGGCCCGTCCGCCCCCGGCGCCATCAGCCGCGCGAACAGCGTCTCGTACACCGCCTCGGGCAGCTCGGTCCGGTAGAAGGCCAGATAGCCGCGCCACAGCCGCGCCCAGTCGGCACGGTCCGCGGCGGCCACGGGACGGATGGAGATCGCCTGCGCCATATCCCAGAGCTAGCCCGATCCCGACCCCGTCCACAAGGCAAAGCGCCCCGCGAGGATCAAGTTGACCGTGGCAGCAGCTCGATGACAGTCTCGCGGGGCAGCAGGACGACCCGATGGCAAAAAGCGCACTCAGATACCGCGGCGTGGAGCCGGTCGTGGACACCACCGTCCCCGCCGAGTGGGACATTGCCGAACTCGGCGTCACCGACGCCGATCTGTAGGTCATCGCCAACAACCTCTGCGCCCTGCCCAACGCGGCCATGGATCGCGTGGTCGGCTCCGTGCGCGTCAGCGAGGTCCTGGGCCTCGACGTCCTGTTCATCTTCGGACGGCAGGATCGGCTGCTGATCATCACCATCTGCGGCCTGCGCCGGCCGACACCGGAGGAGCCGAGCGAAGCGATCTTGAAACGCATGGGGAAGCTGGCCACTATCACGGGAGCACTCGGAGTGTGAGGGTCCGATGAGCGAAGCGTTGACCAGGGAAGATTATGTCGCGCTGTCCGAGGAAGAGCGCATGCGCGCTCGGCTGATCGGGTTGCAATTGCACCTCGAGACTGCGGAAGGGGTGGGTCCGTTGCGGCAGCGGGGCGTCGTCATGGCAGAGGGCGGCGCCGTCGGGCCGGTGTCCGCAGATGCTGGCAATGCCGACGTCGCAAAAGGGCCAACCACCAGCCCGCCCGGTCATGTCAGGAAGAAACCTGGCACCAGAACGGTCAAGACCTCGGCGATGTTGTTCACGAAAGGAAAGAAGGGCGTTGCCTCGCACTTTCGGTCCAGTGTCCGTGTGACCCGTGCGGCGGAGGAGGCCGGCATAACGACGGAGCAGGCACGCCTGTTCCTGCAGGGGTTGGAGAAGAAATCGGTCGGCTGACCCCTACCCGCCGCGGCGGGCCATGAAGGCGAGGCGTTCGAAGAGGTGGACGTCCTGTTCGTTCTTCAAGAGCGCGCCGTGGAGGCGGGGGAGGAGCTGGCCGGGGTCGCGCTTGAGGTCATCGGGGGAGAGGTCCTCGGCGAGGAGGAGTTTGAGCCAGTCGAGCACCTCGGAGGTGGAGGGCTTCTTCTTCAGCCCCGGGGTCTCGCGCAGTTCGTAGAACTGGGTCAGGGCGGTGGCGAGAAGGCGCTCCTTGATGCCGGGGAAATGCACCTCGACGATGCGCCTGAGGGTCTCGGCCTCGGGAAAGCGGATGTAGTGGAAGAAGCAGCGGCGCAGGAAGGCGTCGGGCAGCTCCTTTTCGTTGTTCGAGGTGATGATGACGACGGGGCGATGCTGCGCCCGCACCGTCTCGCCCGTCTCGTAGACGAAGAACTCCATGCGGTCGAGCTCCTGCAACAGGTCGTTGGGGAACTCGATGTCGGCCTTGTCGATCTCGTCGATCAGCAGCACCACCTTCTCCGGTGCCTCGAAGGATTCCCATAGCTTGCCCTTGCGGATGTAGTTCCGAACATCCGCCACCCGGGCATCGCCGAGCTGACTGTCGCGCAGACGGCTGACGGCGTCGTATTCATAGAGCCCCTGCGCCGCCCGTGTGGTGGACTTCACATGCCATTCGATCAGCCGCATGCCCAGCGCCTGGGCGACCTGACGGGCGAGTTCCGTCTTGCCGGTTCCGGGTTCGCCCTTGACCAGCAGCGGCCGCTCCAGGGTCACTGAAGCATTGACCGCCACGGTCAGGTCGTCGGTCGCCACATAGGCGTCGGTGCCGGCAAATTTCATTGGCTGTCCGGGGGTTCGAGCATCGTGCGGGCGCGACCCTAACCCGCCGGAGGATTTCCCGCAAGCCGCGGCAAACCCTAGTGACAAGCGAACGGCAGTCGGCTATTCGGGCCGCCAAAGAGGTGCCGGATGACCATCAGGACCACCGCGAGCGAAGCCGGCGCCGACTGGCCCGGCAAGCCCCCCGCGGCCCCCGACGGCGCTGCCGGCGAGCAGGGGGAACCGAGGATGAAGCCAGAGACATTTCTTCCCGAGGATTATCGTCCGGCCGAGGGCGAACCCTTCATGAACGAGCGCCAGCTCGAGTATTTTCGCCGCAAGCTGCTGAGTTGGAAGACCGACATCCTCAACGGCAGCCGCGAGACGCTGGAGGGGCTGGCCGAGGGTGCACGCAACATTCCCGACATCACCGACCGTGCCAGCGAAGAGACCGATCGCGCGCTTGAACTGCGCACCCGCGACCGGCAGCGCAAGCTGGTGTCCAAGATCGACGCGGCGCTGCGCCGGATCGAGACCGGAGAGTATGGGTATTGCCAGGTGACGGGCGAGCCGATCTCGCTGCGCCGCCTCGATGCCCGCCCCATCGCCACCATGACGCTCGAGGCGCAGGAGCGTCACGAGCGGCGCGAGAAGGTGCACCGCGATGACTGACCGGTGACCTTCCGCTGCCGGGCAGCGGCGTTGACAATCCCGAGACCCGGCCGATGGCGCATTGTCCCGCCTGCCTCACAGGCTTATTGAGGGGCGGTGATGCAGCCGTGTGTCGGGAGGAAGGGATCGAACGGCGGCAACGCCGCTGCGTTGTAACCGCCGCCGGTCTCGCGTATCCCCGACCCGCGACGAGATGGCCCGCCCCGGCCGGTTGATCCCTGCCGCGTGCGGCACAGCTTCCCGGTCTGGGTAGAATACTGACGGACAAGCAGAAGGAGCAGCAGCGCATGTCCAATACTGGTGGCCCCTGGGGGGGGCGCGGCTCGGGCGGACGCAGCGGCGGTGGTGGCGACAACCGTGGCGGCGGTCCGCGGCGACCCGGCGGTGGCGACGGTCCGCAGATTCCCGAGATCGATGATCTGGTTCGCAAGGGCCAGGAACAGTTGCGCGTCCTGATGGGCGGGCGAGGCGGGCCGGGCGGCCCCGACGGGGGCGGCGGCGGTTTCGGCGCGAATTTCGGCAAGCGCGGGATCCTCATCGTTCTTGCCATCCTGGTGGTCGGCTGGCTGTTCTCGTCGTTCTACACGGTGAAGCCCGAAGAACGTTCGGTCGAACTGCTGTTCGGCCAGTATTACCGGACCGGCAATCCGGGTCTGAACTTCGCACCCTGGCCGGTCGTCACCCACGAGATCGTGCAGGTGACCGGCGAGCGTGTGACCGATGTCGGAACGACTCGCGCCGGTCTGGCCTCGGGGCTGATGCTGACCCGCGACGAAGCGGTCGTGGACATCGAGTTCCAGGTGGTCTGGAACATCGGCGATCCGGCGAGCTTCCTGTTCAATCTCTCCACCCCGCAGGAGACGGTGCGCGCGGTGGCGGAATCGGCGATGCGCGACATCATCGCCCGGTCCGAACTGTCGCCGATCCTCAACCGCGACCGCGGTGCCATCGCCGCCGACCTTCGGCAGGCGGCACAGGGCACGCTCGACAGCTACGAGGCCGGCATCAACATCATCCGGGTGAACTTCGACAAGGCCGACCCGCCGCGCGAGGTGATCGACAGCTTCCGCGAGGTGCAGGCCGCGCGGCAGGAGCGTGACCGTCTGGAACGGCAGGCCGATGCCTACGCCAACAGGGTGCTCGCCGGAGCGCGCGGTGAGGCGGCGCAGGTGCTCGAGCAGGCCGAGGCCTTTCGGGCCGAGGTGATCAACAATGCCGAAGGCGAGGCAAGCCGTTTCCTTGCGGTTCTGACCGAATACGTGAATGCACCGGAAGTCACCCGCCGGCGCATGTATCTCGAGACGATGGAAAAGGTCCTCGGCGGTATCGACATGGTGATCCTTGATGGGGTGATGGGAGAAGAGGGCGCCGGCAGTGGCGTGCTGCCCTATCTGCCCCTGAACGAACTGCGCCGCGGAGGGCAGAACTGATGAAACGGCTCGGCTTTCTGATCCCGGTGGCGATCGTCGCGATCGCTGCCCTTCTTTCGGCCCTGTTCGTCGTCGACGAGCGGGAGAACGTGCTGGTGCTCCAGTTCGGACAGGTGAAGCAGGTTCGCACCGAACCGGGCCTCGGGGTGAAGATCCCCGTGATACAGGATGTCGTGCGTTACGACGCGCGGATCCTCGGCCTGCAGTCGCAGCCGCTGGAGGTCACGCCGCTCGACGATCGCCGGTTGGTGGTGGACGCCTTCATGCGCTGGCGGATCACCGATGTGGTGCGCTTCCGCGAGGCGGTGGGAGTCGAGGGTGTGCGCGCGGCGCAGGGCCGGCTGGAACGCGTGCTGAATGCCGCCATCCGCGAGGTGCTGGGCTCGGTGCCTTCGGGCGCCGTGCTGTCCGAGGATCGGACCGGCCTGATGAACCGCATCCGGGATCTGGCGCGGCGCGAGGCTGCTTCTCTGGGTGTGCAGGTGATCGACGTGCGCCTGACCCGGACCGACCTGCCCGAACAGAACCTGGAGGCAACCTTCGCCCGGATGCGCGCCGAGCGTGAACGTGAGGCGGCCGACGAGATTGCCCGCGGCAACGAGGCGGCGCAGCGGGTGCGCGCGCTGGCCGACCGGACGGTTGTGGAACTGGTGTCGGCAGCACGCCGCGACAGCGAGATCATCCGCGGCGAGGCCGATGCCGAACGGAACCGCATCTACGCCGACGCGTTCGGAAACGATCCGGAGTTCTTCGCCTTCACCCGTTCGCTGACCGCCTATGAACGCGCGCTGCGGAGCGAGAACACCACGATGGTCATGCGGCCGGACAGCGAGTTCTTCTCGTTCCTGCGCTCCGACGGAATGGGCGGGGTCGGCTCTCCGCGGCCGCCGGCGGCCGAAGATGTGCCGGCCCCGGCCGCGCCGGACGCGACAGAGCAGATGCTCGGCCAATGAGCTGGCT
>SLBI01000112.1 GCA_007126375.1 Paracoccaceae bacterium | reverse complement strand
TATACCGGCGGCAGCTTCGCCGTCTCCAACCTCGGCATGTACGGGATCGAGGATTTCGATGCGGTGATCAACCCGCCCCATGGCGCGATCCTCGCCGTGGGCGGCGGGCTGAAACAGCCGGTGGTTCAATCTGATGGCAGCCTCGACGTAGGCACGGTGATGAAGATGACGCTGTCGGTGGATCACCGCGTCATCGACGGGGCCCTTGGCGCGGAACTTCTGGCGGCCATCGTGGCCGGCCTGGAAAACCCCATGGCGCTGCTCGCCTGACGGCCGGTCGCCATCGCCTTCGGGCGAGGGTTCGCAATCAGGCGTTGTCGCGCAGCAACTGGTCCATGCTGCGGGCGGGCTGTGCACATCCGGCCTCGCCGACGATCCGGGCGGGCACGCCGGCGACCGTCTTGCAGGCGGGCACGTCCGACAGCACGACCGAGCCTGCGGCGATGCGCGAACAGGCGCCCACCGTGATGTTGCCCAGAACCTCGGCGCCTGCACCGATCAGAACCCCGTCGCCGATCTTGGGGTGCCGGTCGCCATCATCCTTGCCGGTGCCGCCCAGGGTAACCGAATGCAGCATGGAGACATTGTCGCCCACCAGCGCGGTCTCTCCGATGACGATGGCGTGGGCGTGGTCGATCATGATTCCCTGCCCCACCCGCGCCGCCGGATGAATGTCGATCGAGTAGAGTTCGGAGATGCGCGACTGTACCAGTAGCGCGAAGTCGCGCCGCCCCTGCCGCCACAACCAGTGCGCCACGCGATAGGCCTGAAGCGCCTGGAACCCCTTGAAGTAAAGCAATGGCTCGATCAACCGATGACAGGCCGGATCGCGATCCTCGACAGCCACCAGATCGGCGCGTGCGGCCGCGCCGAGGCGCGGATCTTCGGCATAGGCGGCATCCGCGATCTCGCGCAATATCTGTTCGGACAGTTCGGCCGAGGCGAGCTTGAGGGCGAAGCGACAGGCGAGCGCACGCTCAAGCGTGCCGTGATGCAGCACATTGGCATGGATCATGCCGCCGAGCAGCGGTTCGGCACGCACCGCCTCGTCAGCCTCGTCGCGTATGCGCCGCCAGACCGGATCGAGCGGAGCAAGCTCGGCGGTTGGCCGCGCGCCGGGGTACGAACTGCCCTGCGCCATGGAAACTCCCCCCTCTCGGTATCCGCCCGACCTACCTGAAGATAGACAAAGCGCAGCGATTTGACACCCCGTCGGCGCGAAACGCCCCGCCCGCGTCAGCGGTGCTCCCGCCGCGGCATCCGCGACGGTGGCGGGCCCGATGCTCCGGCATCGGCCGGGCTCACCAATGCGGCCCAAAGCGCACCGGCGACGAAGCCGCCCAGATGCGCCTGCCAGGCCAGAAGCCCACCGAGAAGGTACCACAGCACGAGGTTCAGAAGTGCGAGACCGACCAGCGACATCCACAGCGGCTGCATCGGCGCACCCAGCGCGCGACGGTCCAGCCACTCCCAGTACTTCCACGCGCCCACAAGGCCGAACACCGCGCCGGAAGCCCCAACCATCGGCGCCCCGCCGGGCCCGAGCGCGGCATAGCCGATCGCCCCGCCCGCGGCACTTGCAAGATAGAGCACGACGAAGCCCCGGTCCGAACTGCGGGCCACGACGATGCCCGCCAGCGCAAGCGTCACCACCATGTTCCCCGCAAGATGCAGCAGGCCGCCGTGCAGAAAGGCGTAGGACACGAACATCAGTTCGCGCTGCAGCGGGTAGAGCGGCTGCGCCCCGGCCAGCAGCGCGTTCCAGAAGCCGAAATGAACGATCGCCCAGTTCCGCAGGCCGGGCAGCCCGATCATGCGGCTTTCGGCCATCTGGAACAGCAGTTCCGGCAGACAGATCAGCCCGACCATCCAGAGCACTGCAGGGGTGTTGGGACGCGTCGGCGAAGGGGGAAGCCAGTCTCTCATCGCGCCGTCCTGCCAGCCGAAGCGCCGCGGCGCAAGGCGACAAAGACGACAGCCGGACTGCTCCGTCCGGCTGTCGTCACAGCATCGGGTTGCGGCTTACCACCCAGGCATGGGTGACGGGTCCAGCCGGGCCGGCGTCACTTGCCGGTGCAGCGCAGCACCACGCGGAAGGTCGAGAAGATGACCTTGAGGTCGAGGCCGAGCGACAGCCGCCGCTCGTAGCGCGCATCACAGGCAGCGCGGAAGGCGAACACGCTGTTGTTGCGGGCGGTCACCTGCCACAGCCCGGTCAGCCCGGGGCGCATGCGGAAATAGGCATCACCCGGATAGAGGCCACGCTGCGACGGCATCATCGGACGCGGCCCGACAATGCTCATGTCACCGCGCAATATGTTCCAGATCTGCGGCAGTTCGTCGATCGACGACTTGCGCAGGAACTCGCCCACCGGAGTGATGCGGGGATCCTGGCTGAGTTTCTGATGGGCGTCCCATTCGGCGCGCAGCGCCGGATCACGAGCGAGGTGACGTTCCAGCGAATGCTCGGCGTCAACCTCCATGCTGCGCAGCTTCCACATGCGGAAGATCCGCCCGTTCAGTCCCAGACGAGGCTGGCTGTAGAACGGGTGCCCGCCGTCCCGAGCCACCACCGCGGCCGCGACGAGGATCAGCGGGAGGGTTACCGGCAGGCTGACGAGAACGAGCAGAATGTCGAGCGCACGCTTCACGCGATTTCGATAGAGCCCACCGACGGCACGCGCCGGCGCCGTCGTCACCTGATCCGCGGCGTGGAACTGGGATCCCGACGATGGTGCCGGCGCAGCGACCGGCGACACCTCAATCCCGCTATCCAGAATATTGGCCCGCAACTGGGCTGTCATGTCTATCTCCCGACTCTCGGTCCGTATTCTGTGGCCGTCGGTGCCGAGAAGGGGCGTATGGCCCCGCGCACACGACCGGTAATCAGTCATATGTGCCCATCGGCTACGCGGACCGCTCCAATGGACCCGACGCCCTCCCAATGAACTCAGTAAACACATTCCTAACGCCTGGAGCAACGCCCGAGGCTGTCATGAGGGTGACGAAAGAACGTTTTTACCGGGGTGCGGCGGCTGCAGACCGGAATTGAACAGTCTGTGGCATCAAAGCAGGCAAGGACGCGGCGACTGTTCAGCCGCTCTTGCCAATGCTGTCGGGCCTTCTGCCGGAAAGTTGCGCGCACTGCGCAGGCAGTTCGCGCGTGGGTTGTGTGCCGAGAAAAAGCCACAATCATGGCGGAGCGAATCGGCGGGACGCGGTCTGCGGCTGCCTTGCGCGGCGAATCGATCCGATCCCGGGCTGAGGGAAGAGCCGGCCTGTCGGCGGGCTTCAGTCGACGACGACAACGCTTCCTTCGGGCCCGGGCACCGAGCTCCATTGCAGACGGGGCGGCCAGTGTCCCCGCTGCCGGATACTGTAGCTGCCGGGATGCGTGTCGGGCACCTCGACCATGCGGCCGTCGCGCAGATGGCGCCGCCAGCCGATCCGCTGGCTGGCCGGGTCGAGCATGGGTTCGTCGCGCCAGCGTGCCTCCCACCAGAACTGCGGATCGAACGCCGCATCGCGCCGGCGCGCGTCGTAGTCGATGGCGGAGAGTCGCATCGCACCGTCGGGGCCGGCGGAATACACCCGCGCCTGGTGGGCGGGAAAAGCGACAGTGACGAAGGCCGGCGCACTGAACCACGCGCCGTTCCAGGCGATTGCGGCCAATTCGACGCGTGCGCCGGCCTCTCCACCCCGGGGCGACACGAACGGCGCATCGTGCCAGTCGATCTCGATCCGCGCGCGACGGCCGTCGGCATCAAGCGGAACGACACGCACCCGTTCCGGATCGCCTGCGATCAGCACCCAGTGGATGCGCAGCGACCGGCCGTTCGGGTCGCGGGTTCCGGCGGTCGAGACGACCATGCTGCGCGTCCATTCCCAGTTGCGCCAGAGCCGTGCCACCGCCGAGGGCGTGTCGAAAAGCCGCTCGCTGCGGCCGTCGAGACCCGCCGCCTCGGCGAAATCCTCGGTCAGGACGCGCAATACGACCAGCGGCGGGATCTCGTCGGGCGTCATGGTGTGGGCCGCCGCCATCATCGCCTCGGTATCCAGCCGGCGGCGGTGGATCGCTGCCGGATGCGCTGCCGGGTCGAGGTAACCTTCGGTGCCGCTCAGCCCATTGCGGAGCAGCATCGTCAGCGTCGATGCCAGCAGCCCCTCGGCCTCCAGCCGTGCCCGGGTATCGGGACGCATCGAGGCCAGCGCGAAGGCCAGCGCATCGAGGACCGGACGGTCGGTACCGGATGATCCCTCGCTGATCGCGAAATAGGGAACCATGGCCGGCAGGATGTCGCCCGCATCGCCGCCGACATCGCGATGGGCGGGATAGACATAGAGATGGTTGTGCGCATAGCCGACGAAGGCCTGTGCGATGCCCTGCTGCGAACTCATCGCCAACCGCGGCAGACTGCGCGCATAGATGCCGGCGGTCACCGCGAGCGAGGCGTTGCCCAGAACCGGCCCCGGAAACAGCATGCTGTGGGCCAGCGAGCGATGCTGGTCGCGGCTGCGAAGCTCGCGCGCATAGCGGATGTGGGTAAGCTGGGGAAACCGCCGGGCATCGAGCCGGGAATGGCCGTTGTCGCGGTTGTCGTAGAACACCCCGGCAAGGCCTGCGGCGCTGCCTTCGCGGATCCATCGCCGCAGGAAACCCGCCTCCCGCCCCTGCACGCGGGGCCCGGTCACCGGGTTGGCCGCGGCCTCGGGCGGAACCGCGACATCCACCCGCCAGCGGCCCAGTGCAGGCGCGGGCTGCAGCGCGTCGCGGGTGACCGTCACCTGCGGCGCCGTGGGCGGACCGACATCGGCCGCACGCTCGATCGCTTCGGACGGCTCCGGCCCTGTCCCCTCCGCCACGGGTTCGGTGGCCTGCCCCTGAGGCGCCGCCGGCAGCGCCGTGCAGATCAGCAGCGCGAGTGCGGTGGCCGGAAGACTGAGGCGGTTCATCGCGACTGGCATGATCCGAAGCTGCCGCATCGTCATCGGCCTGACCAGCCCCGCATCGCCCGCGGCGCGCAATTCCGCGCGATCCGTGCCGCAGGCAGCCCGCTCAGCCTGCTGTGGGAGCCAGGGCGAAGCGGCGATAGAGCGGCGCCATGACCAGAGGCGTCAGATACATCGGAATCTGGTAGAGGCCGACGAACAACAGCACCGCCAGCAGCGTCTCGGCCGGCAGCACGCCCAGAAACAGCGCCATGTTCCGGTTGCCCAGCGCGATGCCCAGCGCGGGCGCTCGCGGCCCTGCACCGGCGGCCCGCGCCAGCAACCAGACACCGAGCTGAACGCCGAAATTGAGCGCGAGAACGAGCCCCAGAACTGCCCAGACGCCCGCGGCGCCGTCGCGCAGCGCGGGCCCCACGCCACCCATCAGCGCGATCACCACCAACCCCAGCACCAGCGCCGTCAGCCCGTCGATCGCGACCGTCGCCCCGGGGCTGCCCAGCCGCGGCAGCGCCGCACGCAGCACAAACGCGCCGCCGCCCGCGATCACGACCAGGGCGAGGAGACGCACCGCCGCCACCGCCAATTCCGCCGGGTCGCCGAAGACCGGCAGCAGGGCAAAGACCGGCAGCGCCGTGAGCGGCAGCAAGGCGGTTCCGAGGACGGCGAGACGCAAGGCCGGCACCGGATCGGCGCGCGACAGGATGGCCAGCCCGGGCGCACCGGTCACCGGGCTTGCCGCCAGCGCCAGCACCACCCCCAGCGCCAGCGGATGGGCCAGCCATCCCAGCGCGGCAAACAGGCCGACGGCCAGAAGCGGTGCGCCCAGTTGCGCAAGCAGCACCAACAGCAGTGCCGGCGCAACCTCGGACCGGCCCGGCCGGGCCGCCGCAGGGCCGATGCGCAGCGCTGCGAGAAACAGCACCGCCGCCACGAGGGGCGTGATCAGCGGCATCATCGCCAGCGCGAGCCCCGGAAAGCCGATCCCGAGCGCCAGCCCCGCCGGCAGCACCCATCGGCCATGCCGTGCAAGGAACCGGAGCGGGCTCACAGCGCCGCCGCAGCGCGGGCGGCCTGGTCGAAACTGCCCGAAAGCCGCCGCAGCAACGCCGCCGTGCGCGACAGTTCGGCCGGTGCAATCCCGAGCCCGCGCGCGGCGTCAAGCAGCAGCGCCGCGCGCACCTCGGCATAGCGGACGCAGAGCGCTGCCCCGGGACCGGTCGCCGCCACGGTCTTTTCCTTGCCCTTGCGGCCCGAGGTCACCAGCCCGTGCCGGGCCAGCTTGCGGATCGCGTAGGTGGCCAGATGCGTGTCCTCGATGTTGAGCACCAGGCAGATGTCGGCCAGTGTCTTGGGCCGGTCGCGATGGGCGACGAGGTGCAGGATCAGCACCTCCAGCGCCGACAGGGCCGGCCCGCCCGCCGCCGCCATGCAGCGTACGATCCAGCGTTGAAATCCATGCCCGACCATGGTCAGCGCGAACTCCAGTTCGGACAGTTCGGGCAATCCGGTTGCGGCCAGATGGGCCGACGAGACGACCGGCCCGACACCGTGCCCGTGGCCTTCGTCTGTCCTGTCTGCCGACATGCCGCCCTCCCACAAAGCCGCCCTCAAGGCAAAACTTGACGTTTCACCGACATTTTGTCAACAAAACAGCCATGATGTGGGGAGGGCAACCATGACCGATGCGCGCTGGGATTTCTGGATCGACCGCGGCGGCACCTTCACCGATGTGAT
The DNA here is from genome assembly GCA_007126375.1 of Paracoccaceae bacterium. Taxonomy (GTDB): domain Bacteria; phylum Pseudomonadota; class Alphaproteobacteria; order Rhodobacterales; family Rhodobacteraceae; genus Rhodobaculum. The sequence continues at coordinate 5,073 of SLBI01000112.1, read as the reverse complement.
CGGCCGCGCCCCGGATGGCCGGCTCTGCCCGCTGAAACTGCTCTCGGAAAACCCCGGTGTCTATGAGGATGCCGCGATCGAGGGGATCCGGCAGTTGTTGGGCGGCACTGTCGATCCCGGCCGCATCGGCATGGTGCGGATGGGCACCACCGTCGCCACCAATGCACTGCTGGAGCGCAAGGGCGACCGGACGCTCCTGCTGATCACCCGCGGCTTCCGCGACGCGTTGCGGCTGGGCTATCAGGCGCGCCCCGACATCTTCGCCAAGGCGATCGTGCTGCCGGAACAGCTTTATCATCGGGTGATCGAGATCGACGAACGGCTCTTCGCCGACGGCAGCATCGAGACCCCTCTGGACCTGGGCCCGCTGCAGACGCCACTGGCGGCGGCGCGGGCCGACGGCATCGACGCCGTCGCGATCGTGCTGATGCACGCATGGAAGAACCCCGCGCATGAGATCGACCTTGCCGCCCATGTCCGCGCCATGGGTTTCTCCCAGGTCTCGGTCAGCCATGAGGTCTCGCCCCTGATCAAGCTGGTGGGCCGCGGCGACACAACCGTTGTGGACGCCTATCTCTCCCCGATCCTCGGCCGTTACGTGGCGCGCGTGGCCCGCGCCCTCGGCGCGACGCCCGCGGACGAGCCGGGGCCGACCCTGCAGTTCATGATGTCCTCGGGCGGTCTGACTGCCGCCGAACGATTCCAGGGCAAGGATGCGATCCTGTCGGGGCCGGCGGGCGGGGTGGTCGGCATGGCGCGCACGGCCGGTCTGGCGGGGTTTCCCCGCGTCATCGGTTTCGACATGGGGGGCACCAGCACGGATGTGGCGCATTACGCCGGCGACTTCGAGCGGGCCTTCGACACCCAGGTGGCCGGCGTGCGCATTCGCGCGCCGATGCTGCGGGTGCACACCGTGGCGGCCGGCGGCGGATCGATCCTGCACGCCGATCCCGGCCGCTTTCGCGTCGGCCCCGATTCCGCCGGCGCAGATCCCGGCCCGGCCTGCTATCGCCGTGGCGGACCGCTGACCGTCACCGACGCCAATGTCATGCTGGGCAAGCTCGACCCCGACCTCTTTCCGGCGATTTTCGGCCCCGGACAGGATCAGCCGCTGGACCGCGAAACCGTCGCCGCACGATTCGCCGAGATCGCCGAACGCGAGGGCAAGACGGCCGAGGAGGTCGCCGAGGGCTTCATCCGGATCGCCGTGGAGAACATGGCGAACGCCATCAAGAAGATCAGCGTGCAGCGCGGCTACGATGTCACGCGCTATCTGCTCAACAGCTTTGGCGGTGCGGGCGGACAGCATGCCTGCCTCGTGGCCGATGCACTGGGGATGGAGTCGGTGCTGATCCATCCGCTGTCGGGGCTGTTGTCGGCCTACGGCATCGGCCTCGCGCGGGTTTCTGCCGCGCGGCAGAAGGCGCTGGAGGAGCCGCTGACGGCGCGCAGCCTGCCGGCGCTGGAGGCCGCCTTGCAGGATCTCGCCGCCGAGGTCCGCGCCGATCTGACCGGCCAGGGGATCGCGGACGCGTCGATATCGACCCGCACGCTCCTGCATCTGCGTCTCGAGGGCACCGACACGGCACTGCCGATCGACTGGAACGGCAACGCCGACACCGCCCGCGCCGCCTTCGACGCGGCGCATCTGGCACAGTTCGGCTTTGCCGTGCCCGAACGCGGACTGATCATCGAGACGGCCGAGATCGAGGGGGTGGACGAGGCGCCAACCCCCGAAGCCGAGGCCCCGGTGGAAACCGAGGCAGCCGAAGCCGCCACCGACCGGCGTACCCGTTTCTTCAGCGGCGGTGACTGGCAGCAGGCCCGGGTCTTTCGCCGCGCCGGGCTGGCACCCGGCCACCGCCTGAAGGGCCCGGCGATGATCATCGAGGACAACCAGACCATCGTCGTCGAGCCCGGCTGGCAGGCCGAGATCACGCCGCGTGACCATGTGCTGCTGACCCGCCACGAGCGGCTTTCCCGCGACGAGGCCATCGGCACTGCCGAGGCCGACCCGGTGATGCTGGAGGTCTTCAACAACCTCTTCATGAACATCGCCGAACAGATGGGCGTGGCGCTGCAGAACACCGCGCAATCGGTCAACATAAAGGAACGGCTCGATTTTTCCTGCGCCGTCTTTGATGCCGAGGGCGCGCTGGTGGCCAATGCCCCGCACATGCCGGTGCATCTGGGCTCGATGGATCGCAGTGTGGAAACCGTGATCCGGCTGAACGCCGGCAACATCCAACCCGGGGATGTATTCGCACTGAACGCCCCCTACAACGGCGGCACGCATCTGCCCGACATCACCGTGGTCACGCCCGTCTTCGACGATGCCGGGGTGGAGATCCTGTTCTGGGTCGCCGCGCGCGGGCATCACGCCGATGTCGGCGGCACCGCGCCGGGCTCGATGACCCCGCTCGCCACCACCGTGGACGAGGAGGGCGTGCTGATCGACAATTTCCGGCTGGTGGAGCGCGGCCGGCTGCGCGAGGCCGAGCTGCGCCGGCTGCTGACCGACCACCCCTTCCCCTGCCGCAACCCCGATCAGAACGTCGCCGACCTGAAGGCCCAGGTCGCCGCCAACGCCCGCGGCATCGCGGAACTGCGCCGGATGGTGGCCGACTTCGGCCTCGACGTGGTGCGTGCCTACATGGGCCATGTGCAGGACAACGCCGCCGAGGAGGTGCGCCGCCTGATCGGCCGGCTGGAAGACTGTGCAGCCGAATACCCCACCGACACCGGCCAGGTGATTCGCGTCCGGATCACCGTGGACCGCGAGGCCGGCACGGCCACGGTGGATTTCACCGGAACGTCGGCGGCAGAGGGCAACAACTTCAACGCCCCCGAGCCGGTGACACGCGCCGCGGTGCTCTACGTCTTCCGCGTCATGGTCGAGGCGCCGATCCCGATGAATGCGGGCTGCCTGCGGCCGATCCGGCTGATCATCCCCGAGGGCTCGATGCTGCGGCCCGCCTATCCGCGGGCGGTGGTCGCCGGAAATGTCGAGACCTCGCAGCATGTCACCAACGCGCTGTTCCAGGCGCTGGGCGTGATCGCCAACAGCCAGGGCACGATGAACAACCTTACCTTCGGCAGTGCCCGGCATCAGTACTACGAGACGATCTGCTCGGGTTCGCCCGCGGGGCGGACCAACGACGGGCGCGGCTTCGCCGGCACGGCCGGCGTGCATGTGCACATGACCAACTCGCGGCTGACCGATCCCGAGGTGCTGGAACTGCGTTTTCCGGTACTGCTCGAAGAGTTCGCGCTTCGCCCCCGCTCCGGCGGCACCGGAGCCTTCCCGGGCGGCGACGGCACGCTGCGCCGGCTGCGGTTTCTCGAACGGATGGACTGCGCGATCCTGTCGTCGCACCGCAGCCGCGCGCCGCAGGGCCTCGCCGGCGGCAGCGAGGGGCAGCCCGGTCGCACGCTGGTCCGCCGGCGCGACGGGCGGGAGGAGGCGCTGCCGGCCTGCGCACAGACCGTGCTAGAGGCAGGCGAGACGATCACCGTGATCCCCCCCACACCGGGCGGCTACGGCGCGGGCTGAACCGCCGGCGCCCCATCGCAGGGGCGTGCAAGAACCGCAGAGTACCGCTCCGCGCTCAGCACCGGGACAGCAGGACGCATCGACCAAACACATTCCTGGTCCTATATGCGTGGTTCGCGACCCCATTGGCGTCGCAACAGAGGGAGTCATCCATGCTTGCCAGAAACGTCGGCACCATCGACCGTGCGGTCCGCATCGTCGTCGGGCTTGCCCTGATCGCAGGGTTCTTTCTCAATCCGGAGGCCAGCCTGCGCTGGCTCTACCTGATCGGCATCGTGCCGCTCGCCACCGGTGTCTTCGGCACCTGCGGCCTCTACAGCGTGCTGGGGATAAATACCTGCGGGCTGAAGAAATCCTGATCAGATCCCTTCAGGGCCAACTCCGCCGTCGGAGAGCGGGCCGAAACGCACCGCCCTGTCGCCCTGCGGCACGAGGGGCATCCAAGACCTGCAGCGCGCCGGCGGCATGGCAGGCGACGATCCGTCGGCCCGGTCTGACGGATCGTCATCGCACATGTGCCGATGGCGCCCATGCTCCCCTGCATGGATGGCGAGCCGGCAATGCCGCCACGGCCGGGCGGATAGCATCCGCCCTCCGGCAGCCCCGACCGCCTGACATCACCCCGTGCGCGGCATACGTCTCAATGCCCTCGGCGCGAAGCGCCTCCCCCGTGCCCCGGATAGGCTTCGCATCGCCGGCGATCACCGCACCGGCATCCGATCCACCGCCTCTCCATCGATGCACAACGGCGTCGCGGCGTCAGGGCCAGCCGCATCTATTCCGCCGCCGTCCGCCGCGCAGCCAGCAGGGGCCGCAAATACCGGCCGGTGTGACTCGCCTCGACCTCGGCAACCGCCTCGGGCGTGCCTGCTGCGACGATCCTGCCGCCGCCGTCGCCGCCTTCCGGACCGATGTCGATGATCCAGTCGGCCGTCTTGATGACGTCGAGATTATGCTCGATCACCACCACCGTGTTGCCCTGCTCCACCAACTCGTGCAGCACCTCCAGAAGCTTGCGGACATCCTCGAAATGCAGCCCCGTGGTCGGTTCGTCGAGGATGTAGAGCGTCCGGCCGGTGGAGCGGCGGCTGAGTTCCTTGGCCAGCTTCACCCGCTGTGCCTCGCCGCCTGACAGCGTGGTCGCCTGCTGGCCGACCCGGATATAGCCCAGGCCCACGCGCACCAGCGCATCCATCTTCTCGCGGATCGCCGGGACGGCCGAAAAGAAGCCCTGCGCATCCTCCACCGTCATGTCAAGAACGTCCGCTATGCTCATGCCCTTGAAAAGAACCTCCAGCGTCTCTCGGTTATAGCGCTTGCCCTTGCACGTCTCGCATTCGACATAGACGTCAGGCAGGAAGTGCATCTCGATCTTGATGACGCCGTCGCCCTGGCAGGCCTCGCAGCGCCCGCCCTTGACGTTGAAGCTGAAACGGCCGGGCTTGTAGCCGCGCGCCTTGGCCTCGGGCAGCCCGGCGAACCAGTCGCGGATCGGCCCGAAGGCGCCGGTATAGGTGGCC
>SLBI01000248.1 GCA_007126375.1 Paracoccaceae bacterium | reverse complement strand
TACCGCTTCAAGTAAGCCGGCAGTGGCGGCCCCGTCCGGATGGCGCCCTGAGGCAGCTAGCCTCGTGCCTGGCGCAAGCCTTGCGTGCGGCACCGGGCCGCAGACATCCCCGGAAGGCCCGGCACGGCCATGCGCCTGATCCTCGGTTCGGCCAGCCCGCGCCGGCGCGATCTGCTGGCGCAGATCGGGGTGGTGCCGAACCGGGTGGTCGCGCCCGAGATCGACGAGACACCGCAGTCGGGAGAGTTGCCGCGTCCCTATTGCGCGCGGATGGCCAGGGAAAAGGCGGCGTCAATTCCGGGCGGGCCCGACGACCTGGTTCTGGCGGCCGACACGACCGTGGCAATGGGCCGGCGCATCCTGGGAAAGCCGGCCGATGCGGGCGAGGCGGCGGCCTTCCTGCTGGCGCTGTCGGGTCGGCGGCATCGGGTGGTCACCGCGATCTGCCTTCGCCGCGGCGCCCGCCTCTGGACCCGCGAGGTCGAAACGGCGGTGAAGCTCAAGCGTCTCTCCGACATCGAGATCAACGCCTATCTTGCCTCGGGCGAATGGCGAGGCAAGGCTGGCGGCTATGGCATCCAGGGGCTCGCGGGGGCCTTCGTGCCCTGGCTTTCGGGCTCGTTCACCGGTGTCGTCGGGTTGCCGCTGGCCGAAACCGCGACGCTGCTGGCCGCCGCCGGCTGGCCGGTCTGGAGCCAGCCGTGAAGGGGCGGCTGACGGTCCTCGGCGTGACGCATGGCAGGGAGGCCGCGGCGCTGATCGAGGACGGCCGTCTCGAAGATCTGTTGATCGCCGCCGACGCCCCGGTGCCCGAGACGGTGCTGCGCGTGCGGGTGGCCCGACCGGTCAAGGGGCTGGGTGGCGTGTTCGTGGAGCTGCCGGAGGGCTGCACCGGCTTTCTGCGTGGCGGCAAGGGCTTGCGGCCGGGGCAGGAGCTGGTGGTACAGGTGACCGGCGTTGCCGATCGCGGCAAGGCGGTGCCGGTGACCGACCGTCTGCTCTTGCGCGGCCGCCATGCGATCCTGACGCCCGGTGCGCCGGGCATCAATCTGGCCCGAAGCCTGCGCGATCCGGATGAGCGTGAGCGGCTTGCAGGCATCGCGTCGATGGCGATGTCCGGAGCGCCCGAAGACCTTGGCGCGATCCTGCGCAGCGCCGCTGACGGGGTCGACGCCGGGGTCCTGGCTGCCGAGATCGCGATCCTGCGCCAGCAGGCCGCCGCACTGATGGAGCAGCAAGCCGGCCAGCCGGCCGTGCTGCTTGCGGCGCAGGGTCCGCATGCGGTGGCACGGCGCGACTGGCCCGTTCCGGATACGCTGGTCGAGGGGGCCGACGCCCTTGCAGCGCATGGTGTGGATGAGATGATCGCCGGTCTCTGTCGTGCCGAGGTGGCGTTGGGCGGTGGCGCCGCAATGACGGTGGAGCCCACGCGGGCGCTGGTAGCTGTCGACGTGAACACCGGCGCCGACACCTCGCCGGCAGCGGGACTGAAGGCCAGCCTTGCTGCCGCACGGCTTCTGCCGCGCGAGTTGCGGTTGCGCGGCCTTGGCGGCATGGTGACGGTGGATTTCGCACCCTTCGCCAAGCGCGATCGCCACACGCTGGATCAGGCCTTGCGCGCCGCCTTCCGCCGCGACGCAGAAGGCACTTCGCTGGCAGGCTGGACGCCGCTCGGCCTTTACGAGTTGCAGCGGCGGCGGGATCGCGCGCCGCTGGCGACCCTGCTGGGGGCGCCCCCCAAGAGTCATCGGAAATAAACTGAGTGATCGCTGGATATGGGGTCGGGAACGGCGGTGGAGAGGTCGTCCACGGTCGTTGTGCGATCTGCCTGCTACGGACGGCCGAGGTTCGTGCCGCCAGCGCATCCACCGTGCCACGCCCGGTCGGATTTGGCCCAAGCCTTCGTGCTGCTCTGCGGGGCCGGTCATAAGGCCCGCCTTCACCGCCTGACCGCCATTTCGCGCTGCGAGCGCGCTGCAGCGCCGATTTCCAGCAACCTGTCGTTCGGCGTGTCTTCCGCGCCTGCAACGGCGAGCGCTCGCGGCTTCGGCGGACAGCCATAAAGGGCCAGTCAGGCCTCGGACATGATGGCGCATCGGCGCTCGTCCGTACGGCCCTTCGGCCAAACGGGGGAAAATCCTGACGATTGTGTCAAGGCAGCTTCACCGCACGCCAGACAATGGTGCCCAGGAGAGGACTCGAACCTCCACGCCTTGCGGCACAGGTACCTGAAACCTGCGCGTCTACCAATTCCGCCACCTGGGCAGGTGCGTGTCGCAGCGCTTACAGGCGGGGGTCGATGGTGTCAACGGGCTGCGCGCGGCGGTGTCGTGGCACGTCGGACCGGGATGGCGGGCGGCCCTGCGCCGGCCCGGTTGCGGCTTGTCCTGCGGTGGTCGGGAAGCTACGTCGCCACGTAGCAACCGGAGGTGCGGGCAATGTCGAAACTGGTGACGATCTATGGCGGCTCGGGCTTCGTTGGCCGCTACATCGCGCAGAAGATGGCGCGCGAGGGGTGGCGGGTCCGCGTTGCCGTCCGCCGCCCGAACGAGGCGCTGTTCGTCAAGCCCTATGGCGTTGTCGGCCAGGTGGAGCCGGTGTTCTGCAATATCCGCGACGATGCCAGCGTGCGGGCGGTGATGCAGGGCGCGGCGGCCGTGGTCAACTGCATCGGCATCCTCGTCGAGGAGGGCGCGAATCGCTTCGACGCAGTGCAGGCCGAGGGGGCGGCGCGGATCGCCCGGATCGCCGCCGAGGAAGGGGTGGACAGCCTCGTCCAGATCTCGGCCATCGGCGCCGACAACACATCCCCCAGCGCCTATGGCCGCAGCAAGGCAGCGGGAGAGGCCGCGGTGCTGGAACACTTTCCGCGCGCGGTCATCCTGCGGCCCTCGATCATCTTCGGGCCCGAGGATCAGTTCTTCAATCGCTTCGCCGGCATGGCGCGGATGTCACCGGTGCTGCCCCTGGTGGGCGCGACGACCCGGTTCCAGCCGGTCTGGGTCGAGGATGTGGCTGCGGCCGCGGTGAAGGGCGTGCTGGGAAAGGCCGCGCCCGGCGTCTACGAACTGGGCGGTCCGGAGGTGAAGACCTTCCGCGAGCTGATGCAGATGATGCTTGCGATCATCCGCCGCCGCCGGCTGACCTTCGACATCCCGATGCCGATCGCGCGGCTCCAGGGCACGCTCCTTGATCTGGGATCGAAGCTGACCGGCGGGCTGCTGACCAACCGCTTGCTGACCCGCGATCAGGTGGCAAACCTCGCCCGCGACAATGTCGCGAGCCCGCATGTGCGCGGGCTCGGGGATCTGGGCATCGAGCCCACGCCGATGGAGGCGGTGCTGCCCGAATACCTGTGGCGGTTCCGCAGCACCGGCCAGTACGAGGCGATCACCAGCTCGGCCCGCAACCTGCGCTGAGTCCCGCCGCGGCCGCCGGCGATGGCACGGCGCGGATCGACCCTCGGGGCGTGGTCGATGCCGGGCCGGGCAAATGGCTCGCGGCACCGTCGATCGGCCGCAGTCTGCCCGTTTCTCGGGTGGCGCTCAGCCGGCAAGGTCGAAGGAGGCGACTTCGACCTCCTCGTCGAAACCGCGCAGGCGGTGGGTGCCCAGATGTCTCGCGGACTCCGGAACGAATGCGGCAAAGGCAGTGGTTGCCAGCAACGGTGTGTCGAGGACGCGGGTCAGGCCTTCCACCCGGCTTGCCTTCGCCACGGATGTTCCGATGACGGTGAAGTCCAGCCGCTTCTCGGTCCCGACATTACCATAGATCACTTCCCCGGCATGAAGCCCTATGCCGAATTCCACCAGATCCGGCCGATCGAGGGCGTTGCGGCGGTGAAATGCCTCCCGCGCGGCGGAAAGCGCATTGGCACAGATGTCTTCAGGTGTCCGCCCCTGTCGATCGAAGGGGAAGATGGCGAGGAGGCCGTCGCCCATGAATTTCAGCACTTCCCCGCCGTGGTCGATGACCGCGCCTGCCACACAGTCGAAATACCAGTTCAGCGCGGCCACGTAATCCTCGGGCGGCAATCGCTGGCTCAGCAGCGTAGATCCGCGCATGTCGCTGAAGAACAACGCGCAGTCGATCCTTCGGACATCGCCGCGCGCGATCTGGCCGCTCAGGACCGACTGGCCGGATATCCGCCCCAGATAGGCCTCCACCAACTCTGAAACGAAGAACTTCTCGGTCACGAGGCGAACGACGGACATGAGCGGCAGGTTGATGCGGCGGAACCCCGCGATTTCCGGTTCGGTGAATCCGGACTGCCGCCGTGTGGCATAGGACACCGTGGCGCCGAGGTGGTATTGCCTGCCCGCGCCCAACGTGACCGGGCGCAGCCCGAACGGCGCCACGAAGGCGACGTATCCGGTCATGCCGGTGGCGGCCAGACGGCCGTAGAGGGGATATTTGCCGCGCGTCGCGGGGTCGTTCAGATCGTCATTGAGGTATGGCCATTCCGGCATCGCGTCCGCCAGCTCCAGGCCGCGCAGATGGCGGAGGGTGCTGGCCGCCGCATGGGCGGCGTTGCCGAGCTCGACGAACGGCGACTTTTCGCCGGCGCTCGCCAGTATGGCGCTGCGCGGGTAGATCGTGTTGTCTGCGCGCCGCGCATCGGCGTCCCATGTCACATCGACGATGCCGATGACGGGGTGCATCAGGATCCTTCCCATGGAAATCCGCGCAACCGGTATGCCGGCATCGCGCAGCCGCGAGCTGAGGCCTTCGATCAGATCCTCAAGGCTGGCATCCACCAGCGCCACCCGTTGCAGCCAATCGGCGATGCGTTCGAATGTACCGGCCAAATCCCCTTTCCTTTCCCGGCAGCGTGCGTGCCCCCCTCCGGCGCTGTACGGGCGGCTGCAGCCCGTGCGCGTGATCGGGAAAGGGGGCCTTGCGGCCCCCCCCCTACGTCATTCCGCCGGCAGGGCGTGCGCATCCTCCGAAAGCGGATGCGGCAGGCGCGACAGCATCTCGCGCGGGCAGACCTGCAGGAAGTGAGCCCGCTCGACTTCCCAGTGACGCAGGATCTCGGCGGCGCGCAGGCTCTCGGTCTCGGCAAGGTGCCGCTCGACCAGGCCGTTGAGCTGCGCCTCCCAATGCGCAACGGTCACCGGGCAGGTGATCAGCGTCTCCGGGTTGATCAGCCGTGCCGCCTCTCCTGCGGGGTCGTAGAGATATGCCATGCCGCCGGTCATTCCGGCGCCGAAATTTGCGCCGATGGAACCGAGGATCACTGCCACCCCGCCGGTCATGTATTCGCAGCCGTTCGAGCCGCAGCCCTCGATCACCACATGCGCGCCGGAGTTGCGCACGGCGAAGCGCTCGCCCGCCCGGCCGGCGGCCAGCAGATAGCCCGCCGTGGCGCCGTAGAGGACGGTGTTGCCGATGATCGTGTTCTCGGCCGCCACCAGCGGCGAGGACATGCGCGGGCGCACCACCACGGTGCCGCCCGAAAGCCCCTTGCCGACATAATCGTTGGCGTCGCCGAACAGTTCCAGCTTGATGCCGGGCGCGAGGAAGGCGCCGAGCGACTGCCCGGCGGAGCCTGCCAGCTTGACCGTCAGATGGTCGGGCTGCAGCGTGTTCGTCATCCCGAACCGCCCGACCAGATGACTCGACGCTCGCGTGCCGATGGTGCGGTCGGTGTTGCTCACGGCGTAGGACAGCTGCATCTTCTCGCCGTCCGCGAAGAAGCGCGCCGCATCCCGGATGATCTGCGCATCCAGCGTGTCCGGCACCGACTGGCGCGGCTTTTCGCGGTCGTAGCGGATGTGCTCGGCGCCATCGACGGTGATCAGCAAGGGGTTGAGATCGAGGTCGTCGAGATGCGCGGCGCCCCGGCTGACCTGGGTCAGGAGATCGGCCCGGCCGATCACCTCGTCGAGCGAGCGGGCGCCGATCCGGCTGAGGATCTCGCGCACTTCCTGGGCGTAGAAGGTGATCAGGTTCACCACCTTGTCGGCATTGCCGGTGAACTTGGCCCGCAGCGTCTCGTCCTGGGTGCAGACGCCGACCGGGCAGGTGTTGGACTGGCACTGGCGCACCATGATGCAGCCCATCGCGATCAGCGCGGCGGTGCCGATGCCGTATTCCTCGGCGCCCATCATCGCCGCCATGACGATGTCGCGGCCGGTGCGCAGCCCGCCGTCGGTGCGCAGCGTCACCCGGTCGCGCAGCTTGTTCATCGCCAGGACCTGATGCGCCTCGGTCAGCCCCATTTCCCAGGGCAGGCCGGCATGCTTGATCGAGGTGCCGGGCGAGGCGCCGGTGCCGCCGTTGTGGCCCGAGATCAGGATAACGTCGGCCTTGGCCTTGGCAACGCCGGCGGCAATGGTGCCGACGCCCGAGGACGCCACCAGCTTCACCGTCACCTTGGCCCGCGGGTTGATCTGCTTGAGGTCGTAGATAAGCTGCGCCAGATCCTCGATCGAATAGATGTCGTGGTGCGGCGGCGGGCTGATCAGCATCACCCCCGGTGTGGAGTGTCGCAGCTTGGCGATCAGCTCGGTCACCTTCATTCCGGGAAGCTGGCCGCCCTCGCCGGGCTTGGCGCCCTGCGCGACCTTGATCTCCAGCTCCTCGCAGGCATTCAGGTATTCGGCCGTCACCCCGAACCGGCCCGAGGCAACCTGCTTGATCTTGGCAGACGGATTGTCGCCGTTCGGCAGCGGCCGGTAGTGCGCCGGATCCTCGCCGCCTTCGCCCGAGTCGGACTTGGCGCCGATCCGGTTCATCGCGATGTTGAGCGTCATGTGCGCCTCGGGCGAGAGCGCGCCAAGGCTCATGCCGGGGGTGACGAAGCGCTTGCGGATGGCGGTGATGCTCTCCACCTCCTCCAGCGGCACCGGCTGGCCCAGCGGCTTGATGTCCAGCAGGTCACGGATGTGGATCGGCGGCTTCGCCCGGATCGCGGCCGAATACTGTTTCCACAGATTGTAGCTGGCGCGGTCGCAGGCCGACTGCATCATGTGCATGACGGTCGCTTCCCAGGCATGGGTCTCGCCGGCACGGCGCAGCTTGTAGAAGCCACCGATCGGCAGGATGTTGCTGCCGCCGCGAAAGCCCTTCGCATGGATCTCCTCGGCCTTCTTCTGCAGGCCGGCGAGGCCGATCCCCGAGATCCGGCTGTGCATTCCGGGGAAGTACTCGGCCACCAGCGCGCGCGAGAGGCCCACCGCCTCGAAATTGAGTCCGCCGCGGTAGGAGGAGAGCACCGAAATGCCCATCTTCGACATTATCTTGAGAAGCCCCTGATCCACCGCCGCGCGATAGCGGCGCAGGTTGTCCTCCAGCGTGCCCTCCAGAAGCCCCCGTTCCACCCGATCGGCGATGGTGTCCTGCGCGAGATAGGGATTCACGGTGGTCGCGCCGCAGCCGATCAGCACCGCGAAATAGTGCGGATCGATGCATTCGGCGACCCGAAGGTTGAGCGAGCAGAAGGTCCGCAACCCCTTGCGGGTCAGCCAGGAATGCACCGCCGAGGTGGCGAGGATCATGGGCATCGCGACGCGGTCCTCGCCCTGATGCTCGTCGGTCAGCACCAGATGCGCCGCGCCGGAGCGCACCGCGTCCTCGGCCTCGGCGCGGATACGTTCGAGACCGGCCTGCAGCGCCTCCGCCTGCCCCCCTGCGGCAAAGCTGCAGTCGATCAGGGCGACCCGTTCGTCGAAATGGCGCACCATCGCCGAGAACTCGGCGTTGGCGACGAAGGGGCTGTCCAGCACCAGTATCTCGGTCTGGCTCGAATCCTCGTCGAGCACGTTCTTGAGGTTGCCGAAGCGGGTCTTCAGGCTCATGACCCGGTGCTCGCGCAGCGAGTCGATCGGCGGGTTGGTGACCTGGCTGAAGTTCTGCCGGAAGTAATGGCTGAGCGGGCGATAGATCGACGAGAGCACCGCAGGCGGCGTGTCGTCGCCCATGCTGGCCACCATCTCCTTGCCGTCCTCGGCCATCGGCACCAGCACCTGCTCGATCTCTTCCAGCGTGTAACCCGCGGCGATCTGGCGGCGGCGAAGTGCGGGTCCCACATGCAACGGCGCTTCGGGTACCTCGCGCAGGATGGCGTTGAGTTCCACCACCTTCTCCACCCAGTCGCCGAAGGGCTGGGCGGCGGCGAGGCGGTCCTTGAGTTCGGCGTCGTGAAAGAGCCTGCTCTCGGTCATGTCCACGGCGATCATCTGGCCGGGGCCGAGCGCGCCCTTCTCCTTCACTCGGCTTTCCTCGACCGAGACCATCCCGGTCTCGGAACCGGCGATCAACAGCCCGTCCGTGGTGACGGTATAGCGCAGCGGCCGCAGCCCGTTGCGGTCGAGCCCGGCGCAGACCCAGCGCCCGTCCGTCATCGCCAGCGCGGCAGGCCCGTCCCACGGCTCCATCACCGCGTTGCAGTAGTTGTACATGTCCTGCCAGGCCTGCGGCATCTCCACCGCCTGCTTCGACCAGGCCTCGGGCACCAGCATGGTCTTGGCCATCGGCGCATTGCGCCCGGCCCGCACCAGCACCTCGAACACCGCATCCAGCGCGGCCGAGTCGCTGGAGCCCTGCGGCACGATCGGCTTGATGTCCTCGGCCAGCTCGCCGAAATAGCTGTGCGCCATGCGGATCTCATGGCTCCGCATCCAGTTCAGGTTTCCCTTCAGCGTGTTGATCTCGCCGTTGTGCGCCAGCATGCGGAAGGGCTGGGCCAGCCACCACTGCGGAAAGGTGTTGGTGGAATAGCGTTGGTGATAGATCGCGAAGGCGCTCTCGAACCGCTCGTCCTTCAGGTCTGGATAGAACTCGGCCACCTGTTCGGCCAGCATCATGCCCTTGTAGATGACCGAGCGGCAGGACAGGCTGCACAGATACAGACCCTGGATGTTGGCCTGGGCCGCGGCCTTCTCGATCCGGCGGCGAATGACGTAGAGTTCGCGCTCGAAGCTCTCCTCGTCCATGCCCTTGCCGTTGCGGATCAGGATCTGTTCGATCTCGGGGCGGGTGGCGTTGGCCTTCTCGCCCAGAACGGCGGTGTTGACCGGAACATGGCGCCAGCCGTAGATGCTGTGGCCCATGCGCAGCACCTCGGTCTCGACGATGGTGCGGCATTGTTCCTGCGCACCCAGATCGGTGCGCGGCAGGAACACCTGCCCCACGGCGACCAGATGCTCGCGGTCGGGTTCGTGGCCGGTGCGGCGGATCTGGTCGTAGAAGAACTGCACCGGGATCTGCAGATGGATGCCGGCGCCATCGCCGGTCTTGCCGTCGGCATCGACCGCGCCGCGGTGCCAGACCGCCTTCAGCGCATCGATGCCGTTGACGACCACCTCGCGCGAGGGCCGGCCGTCGATGGCGACGACGAGGCCGACCCCGCAGGAGGCGTGTTCTTCCTCGGCGCGGTAGAGGCTTTCTGCGCCCATGCGGCTGCGCAACGCGGTTTCGCGCGCGACCCAGGCGGCATCGAAGGTCATGGCTCATCTCCTTCAACGAAGGCAGTGTCGGATTCGTATTCGGCGCGGGTCGTCCGGATGTGCGGCCCGTCGAGGCGGACCGCACGCAGGGCGCGGTCGGCGAATTCCGACGACCGATGGCGGGTGATCGGCCCGGCGACCTCGAAGCTCCGGAACAGCCCGACCGACCGGCCCGGGGCCATCCGGCCGTGGCACGCCGTCACGCGCGGATCGTGGCAGCCGACCCGGAGTGCCACCGCTCCGCAAAGGCAGCGCCCTTCGATGACGCCGACTGCGCCGTCGCCGGCCCCCGGATCGATGTCGATAAGCATCACCCCCGGCTTACTCGGCCGCGATGCGCGTGCCGGCGCCCAGTTCGGCCAGGATCGCGTCGGCGGCCTCGCGGCCGTCGCGGATGGCCCAGACCACCAGTGCGGCGCCGCGGACGATATCGCCCACCGCATAGACGCCGGGCAGGCTGGTGGCGTGGCTGCGAAAATCGGCCTTTACGGTGCCCCAGCGCGTGACCTCGAGTTCCGGCACGCCCCACAGGCTGGGGAGGGGCTCGGGCTCGAAGCCGAGCGCCTTGATCACCATGTCTGCCGGCTCGGTGTAGTCGGCGCCCTCGATCACCTCGGGGCTGCGCCGGCCGGTGGCGTCGGGCGCGCCCAGGCGCATCCGCTGCACCATGACGCCCGTGACGGGATCGCCGGCGAAGCCGCGCGGAGCGGTGAGCCAGACGAACTCGACCCCCTCCTCCTCGGCGTTGGCCACCTCGCGCAGGCTGCCGGGCATGTTGTCGCGGTCGCGACGATAGAGGCATTTCACGGTTTTCGCGCCCTGCCGGACAGCGGTGCGCACGCAGTCCATCGCCGTGTCCCCGCCGCCGATCACCACCACGCGCTTGCCGGCGGCGTTCAGCTCGCCGCTGTCGAACTCGGGCACCTCGTCGCCGAAGCTCTTGCGGTTGGAGGCGGTGAGGAAGTCGATGGCGCGCACCACGCCGGCCGCGCCGACGCCCGGCGCCTCAAGCGCGCGCGAGGTATAGACGCCGGTGGCGATCAGCACCGCGTCGTGCCGACCACGGATTGCGTCGAAGCTGATGTCGTCGCCAACATTGCAGTTGAGCACGAGTTCCACGCCGCCCGCCTCGAGTTGGTCGATCCGCCGCATCACAACGGGCTTCTCCAGCTTGAAGCCCGGGATGCCGTAGGTCATCAGCCCGCCGGCCCGGTCGTAGCGGTCGTAGACGGTGACCTGCACGCCGGCGCGGCGCAGCACATCGGCCGCGGCCAGCCCGCCGGGCCCGGCGCCGATGATGCCAACGCTTTCGGGGCGCTCCTGCGCCGGGGCGATGGGGGCGACCCAGCCTTCCTCCCAGGCGGTATCGGTGATGTACTTCTCGACCGCGCCGATGGTAACCGTGCCGTGGCCGGCCTTCTCGATCACGCAGTTGCCCTCGCACAGCCGGTCCTGCGGGCAAATCCGGCCGCATATCTCGGGGAAGGTGTTGGTGGCCTGGCTCAACTCGTAGGCCTCGCGCAGTCGGCCCTCGGCGGTGAGCATCAGCCAGTCTGGGATGTTGTTGTGCAGCGGGCAATGCGTCTGGCAGTAGGGCACGCCACACTGGCTGCAGCGGCCGGCCTGCTCGGCAGCCTTTGCGGGGCTGTATTCGTCATAGATCTCGCCGAAATCCGCGGTGCGCAGATCGGGCGGGCGCTTGTCCGGCGTTTCCTTGCCGAGCTTCACGAAGCGCAACATCTGCGAATGTGCCATCGCCTGTTCCTCCCACTCGGGTGAGTTGCGGGGCCCGCCCCGCGCGCCTCTCCGGGAGACGCCCCGGGCGCGACCGTGCGCGCGACGCTTCACATACTCCGGGCCGCGGCGAAAGAAAAGTCATAAATACTGACCTTAAATCGATGCATCCTGTCGCAAGCGCACTGAGATCACGTTGCGGTTGCAAGAGATAAGTCAGTGTATATTACTTAATTGCGGGACTTCCTTTCCAGAGCGGGCCTCGTCATGGTGCCGCCAGATCGCAGCGAGAGGCCCCGCATGACGCTTTTCCACCTGTTTCTGCTGGCCGTCATCCAGGGAATCACCGAATTCCTGCCGATCTCCTCGTCCGGCCATCTGATCCTGCTGCCGGCGCTGACGCCGCTGGAGGATCAGGGACTCGTGCTGGATGTGGCGGTGCATGTCGGCACGCTGGCGGCGGTGATGCTCTACTTCCGGCACGACGTGGCGCTGGCGGCGCGGGGTATCCCCTCGTTGCTGCGCGGGCGGATCGACAATCAGGGCGCGTGGCTGGCGCTCTGCCTTGCCATCGCCACGGT
>SLBI01000259.1 GCA_007126375.1 Paracoccaceae bacterium | reverse complement strand
GCTGCCGCCCGCGCTGGCGCTGCTCGCGGCGGTGGTGGGGGCGCTGCTGGGGGCCGGCCGGTGTCGCCGGCCGCGGGCCTGCTGAGGGTGGGGGCCGTGGACGGCGCGAGCTACCTCGCCCTCATGGCGGCAGCCTTCGTCAATGCCGCGCTGCCAGGACCGGGCATCTTCTTCGCGATCGGTCGCTCGGCCCATTCGGGCACTATGGCCGGGCTGCGGGCGACCCTGGGCATGCTGATCGCCACACTGATCCTTCTGGTCGCGACCTTTGCCGTTCTGCGCGGGCTGTTGCTGATCTCGCCCGAGGGCATGTCGGCGATGCGGCTCTTCGGTGCCTCGGTGCTGGGGGTGCTGGCGGCGCTGCTGATGCTGGGCCGCCCGATGCGCGCAGGGCAGATGCCCCGCCGCCGCGCGCACGGGCTGGGCGACGTCGCCGGCGGGCTCGCGATGGGACTGACCAGCCCGCTGCACCTGGTCTTCCTGCTCGCGATCGTCCCGCAGTTCGTCGATGTCGCGGCAGCCGGCTGGCTCGACCTCGCGGCGGTCTGCCTCGGGATCGTGGGGGTGACTGCAGTGCCGATGGTCGCGGTCAGCCTGCTCGGCGCCGGGGCGCTGCTGCTCTCGCCCCGCGGCGCGCTTTGGATCACCCGCGCCGGCGGGCTGGCGATGCTCGGCTTCGCCGGACTTGCCGCCGTCGCGGCGTTCTGAAGGAGGACGGCGCGGGCGCAGCGCGACCCCTCAGCGAGGGCCCGCTTGCGACGCTGCCCCTGTCCGGCGGCCGACGGCATGCGTGCACAGGAGACATCATGATGATGGAAATCGGGTTCACATTGTGCCTGATCGCCGCGCCCGAGACCTGCGAGGAGCGCCGGATCGGCTTCGCACCGGCCCTGCCTGGCGCCTGCATCTGGGCGACGGGGCCGGAGTTTGCCCGCGCGCTGCCCGACGGCTGGGTCGCCGCCCACTGGCACTGCGTCGCGCCGCCCGCCCACGCAGAGAGTTGACGCGCCGACCAATGCCCACGGCGCCAACGCCGCGCGCCCTGCGATCCGCGAGTCCGCCTGCCGGCCGGCCGCGGGTACGAACGACCGCTTTCGGATTTAGTAGCAATCCGCATGATGTTGCGCCTGCAAAGGTCTTCGATCCGCCCCCACGTTCGTTGCCTACTGCGTCCTGCGGCGCGATGTGGGCCGCCGACAGCTCCCCGCTCGAGGTCGTCCCCTTCGCCAGCCTGCGTGCCAGCGTCTCGACAAGGCAGCCGTGGTGCTCTCGTCCCTTGGCCTGGGCCGCCTCGCGCAGGTCGGCAGGAACGGGTGGCGTGGTGGTCAGCCGGACGCGGATGCAGAGGGCGACAGCCCCGCTACCGAAGCCCCGACTCCATGATGAGGGCCTGTGCAAAGACCTGCACGCGTTCGGCGTCGTGGGCGCCCTTGTCGGCATGCGGGCACTTGCCGCGCTTGGGCGCGGCCGGGCTGGGCGAGACGTTGTTCGACCGGCGGCAGGCCGAAGGCCAGGGGCTTGCCGGTGCCGGTCTGGGCCAGCCCCAGGATGTCATGACCGTCCAGCGCGCGCGGCATCGCCCGGGTCTGGATCGGGGTCGGCTCGGTGAAGCCCGGGCGGGTCAGCAGGGCGGTCACGGCCGGCGCGAGGCCGAGCATATCGAAAGCGGCCAATTTCCTTCCTTTCGGGCCGACGGGCGCAGGATGCGGCCGGTGCGGCAAGTGGGGGCATGACCGCGCTTGCGCGCGGCGCATGAGGTTCGGCGCGGCCTGAAGACGACGGGAGTTCCCGCGCCGTCCGGCCGCTGCATCAGCAGCCCTGCGTGAAGGGGAACTGTATGGGTGTCGCGCCGATGCGCCGATACGGGGCACGCCTTGCCTACGCGGCAGCGCCTCGTCTCCGGTTGCATGTGCTACCGCCCGGCCGGTGTCGAGCGAAGGGTGCTGCGCGACCCGCACCCGTGCACCACATCCACGGCCGGGGCATGCCGCGACGGCACGGTGTACCCATTGTCCCCGGATACGCTTCTGCGGTTCATGGCCGTCACCGAGAATGCGGCCACCGCCTGCGCCTGCCCCGCGGTCCTCGACTGCCGCGCGTGGATCCTGCCCGGCCGGCCGCCGGAGGGGTCGGCAGGTCGCCGGCCGGGCAGGCCATGGCCCGGAGCGTCACCGGGTCGCCCGGAGACATGGTGTGGACAGCGGCGCCTGCAACGGAGCTTGCCCCGGTCGCGGGCCTTGGGTTGAATGGCGGACGCGGGTCGCATCGGTCGCGGACCGTGCTGCGGCCGCGCGGAGCGCCAGTCCCGAGGTGTGCGAGGCCGGAGCCTCCGTCGGTGGAGGGAGCGGACATCGTCGATCTGTGGATCCTCAGCGAGCGACAGCTTGCCACCGACCCGACGTTCTCGCAGCCGGTGCTGTCGGCGGAAGAGGCCGCGAAGGCGGCAGGTGTGCGCGCCGAGGCGGATCGCCGGCGTTACGCCCTGTTTCGCAGTGCCCTGCGGCGGGTCCTCGGCACCCATCTCGGCATCGCCCCGGAGCGGGTCGGGCTGCGCGCCGGAGCCTTCGGCAAGCCCGAACTCTGCGGCGGCGCCGAAGCGGCCGGGCTCGGCTTCAATCTCTCGCACAGCGGCGAGATGCTGGCGATCGCTGTCGCACCGGGCATGGCCGTCGGTGTGGACATCGAGCATCTGCGCTGCCTCGCGGCGCGCGACCGGCTGGTGCGCCGCGTGATGAGCCCGGCAGAGCAGGAGCGGTTCGCCCGCCTTCCCGCCGCCGAGCGGAGCCTCGCCTTCTGGCGCGCCTGGACGCGCAAGGAAGCCTATCTGAAGGGCCGTGGCGTCGGCCTGTCGGAGCCGCTGGCCGGGGTGAGCGTCACCTTCGACCCTGACGAGCCGCCGCGGCTGATCCACGCGGACGGGCGGCCCCAGGACCCCGCGACCTGGTCGCTGCACGAGGTCCGGCCCGCAAGCGACCTGCTGGGCGCGCTGGCCGTGTCGCAGCCCGGGGCGCAGCTGCGCCTGCGCGGGCTCGGGGACGTGACGCGGGACCGCGGGCATGGCTGAGGGCGGGATGCGTCTTGCCGGGGCGCCGCCGGTCGAGTTCATCGACACCGGCGCCGGGCGGCCGGTGGTGCTGCTGCACAGCTCGGCCAG
>SLBI01000358.1 GCA_007126375.1 Paracoccaceae bacterium | reverse complement strand
GTGGCGACGAGTTCGGCGTCGACACCCGCGAAGGCGTCGAGCAGCGCGCGATGACCGCGCGGATTCAACAGACCGCGGTCGTCGTTCTGGCCGTGCAGTTCCACCAGCGTATCCGCCAGGGCACGCAACAGCTCGCCGGCAGCGCGACGATCGTTCACATAGGCGCTGCTCCGCCCCTCGGCGCTGGCGGTGCGGCGCAGCATCAGCGCCTCATCGGCAGGGATGCCGGCTTCGTTCAGCAGTGCGCGCGCGGGATGGTCGGCGGGGAGTTCGAATTCGGCGATCACTTCGCCCTGCGCCGCCCCCGCGCGGACGGAACCGCCACGGCCGCGCCAGCCGAGGGCGAAACCCAGCGCATCGAGCAGGATCGACTTTCCGGCCCCGGTCTCGCCGGTGAGCACGGTCAGGCCAGGCTGCACCTGCAGGTCCAGCCGATCGATGATGGCCATGTCGCGGATGTCGAGAGTGCGCAGCATCGGCGCCTTTCCGGTCCGCCCGCCCGTCCTGCCCGGCCGCCGCCGGTCAACGGCGGCGCGGTGCTACAGCCATTCGCCGCGCACGGTCTGGCGCCAGATATCGCGCAGCCAGCCCTCGCCGGCGGCGTCTGGCGAGAGTCCCTGACCGGTCAGCAGACGGAAGCTGTCATCGTAGAAAGGATTGCCCTGGAAATTGTGCCCCAGGATCGCCGCGGCCGTCTGCGCCTCGTCGGTCAGACCGAGGCCGATATAGGCCTCGACCAGCCGGTGCAGCGCCTCCGGCGTGTGGGTGGTGGTCTGGTAATCCTCGACCACGGCGCGGAAGCGGTTGATCGCTGCCGCATACTGTCGCTGCTTCAGGTAGAAACGGCCGATTTCCATCTCTTTCGCCGCGAGATGGTCGAAGGCGAGGTCGAATTTCAACACCGCCGAGCGGGCGTATTCGGTTCCCGGATAGAACTCGATCACGTCGCGCAGTGCGCGCAACGCCTGGAAGGTCAGACCCTGATCGCGGCCCACCCGGTCGATCTGGTCATAAAACGACAGTGCCAGCAGATACTGCGCGTAGGCCGCATCCTCGTCGCCCGGATAGAGATCGAGGAACCGCTGCGCGGCGGCGCGTGCCTCTTCGTAGTTGCGGTCGCGATGGTGGCCGTAGGCCTGCATGATCAGCGCCCGACGCGCGAAGCGCGAATAGGGGTACAGCCGCTCGACCTCGGAGAAATAGCGCAGCGCCGAACTGGCGCGGCGATTGGTTTCAAGCTCGAACTCACCGCGGCGGAAGATTTCCTCGGCGGTGAAGCCTTCGAGGTCCAGTTCGGCGCTGCCGCCGCCACAGCCTGTGAGCAGAAGCGCGCTCAGCGTCAGCGCCAGAAGCCCGCGACCTGCCGCCCCGACCCGTGCCATCCTGCCCGTCACTCCGTCTCGCCTGCCGTCCGGTCATTCTTCGCCCGGCCCTGCCGGATGCCGAAGCTGCGCCGGCCCGGCCCTTGGCTGGGTCGTAGCACAGTAGATCGGGGGGCGCAAAACGGCAATGGCGGGACCGTGGCTCCAGGCGCGGAAGACTGCGGCACCGTGGCCATCAGGCCGAGGCGCGCAACCCGCCGCCGCCCGTGCGCCGGCACCGCGGCGCCACGCCCGCTCCCGGCAACCGCATCCGCGCGGCGGCATCCAGCACGACCAATTCGGATGCACCCGGCGTCGCGAACACACGCGCCAAGAGGGCCGCAGTCAGGGCATGACCGGCGCGTATGCCGGTATAGCGGCCGAGGATCGGCGCCCCGGCCAGCGCGAGATCGCCCAGCGCGTCGAGCATCTTGTGGCGGACCGGCTCGTCGGGATGGCGCAACCCGCCCGGCGTGAGCACCTGCGCCCCCTCCACAACCACGGCATTCTCGAAGCTGCCGCCCCGAGCCAGCCCCTGGGCGCGCATTGCCTCGACGTCGCGCAGGCGGCAGAAGGTGCGGCTGTCGCAGAGTTCATGCAGGAACGCGCCATTCGCCATGTCGAGACGGCGGCTTTGCGTGCCGATGGCGCTGTCCTCGAACTCGATGGCGAAATCGATCTGCAGTGTCGCGGCAGGTTCCAGCCGCGCCAGCGCGGCGCCGCTGCGCAGCTCCACCGGGCGCAGGATGCGGATCGCCGAAAGCGGGGCCTGCAGCGACACGGGTCCGGCCGTGAGCAATCCCTCCACGAAGGGCGCGGCACTGCCGTCGAGGATCGGAACTTCGGCGCCGTCGATGTCGATCAGCGCGTTGTGGATGCCGCATCCCGTCAGCGCCGCCATCAGATGCTCGATCGTCGAGACCGTCGCCCCGGTCGCGGGATCGCCGACGCGCGTGCACAGCGCGGTGGGCTGCACATGGGTCCAGAGTGCGGGAATGATCGCCCCGTGCCCGGCCGGATCGATACGGCGAAAGCGGATACCGCTTCCCGCCGGCGCAGGGCGCACAGTCACCACCGCCGGCCGGCCGCCATGAAGCCCGATGCCCGCGAAGCGTACCGGAGCCGAAATCGTCGTCTGCACGTTGCCCCTTTCCGGCACCACTGCGCTGACCCGAAGGTCTGCAGGTCGCACCTTTCTGCCCCCGAAGCCGCCGTTGCCCGCACCCTACCGGCGCTCGCGGCCGGCATTCCGGCCTTTCGACGGTCGAACCTTCTGTGAGGTTTCTGGTACTCCGTCGCGAGAGTGCAGCCAATTCAATCTTTACAACCCGGTGAAACATTGCAGCAGGCCGCCGGCAAGAACCCGCCGATGCGAGCCAAGTTGCTTGCCTCAAATGGAAAAGACCGGAGCCCATGGGGCTCCGGCCGTCCGGCATCCGACCCGGTGTGCGCTGTCGCGGGCGTCAGTTCGCCTGGCGGCGCAGGAACGCGGGAATCTCGATGCGCTCGCGCTCGGCTGCGGCGGCATCGTCCTCGCTGTCCTCGAAGCGCATCCTCGGCTGCTGCCTTTCGGCGGCAGGCCGGGCCGGAGCGGCGCGCGGCGGCGCCACCGGCGCTTCGGCACCGGTCTGGGGCGCAGCGCCCGTCTCGCCACCATGACCGGTCATCCGGTTGAGCAGGGAGTTGATGCCGAAGCGCGAGGGCCGTTCCGCCGCGGCGGGCCGTGCCACCGGCGCGCGGGGCTCCAGCGGACGGGGTTCGGCCCCGGTCCGGGTCGGCGCCGCGGCGCGGCCGGTGCTGGGG
>SLBI01000227.1 GCA_007126375.1 Paracoccaceae bacterium | reverse complement strand
TGTCGGGCCAGCCCGGGCCGGCCCAGTCGGATCCAGGCCAGTCGGGGCCGGGCCGGCCGGCGGCAACGGCATGGAGAAAGGCGTCGCGGGCGCCGGTGATGCGCGGCGCGGCGTGCGCGGCGTCCGATCCGGCCAGCAGTCCCGCCCGCCAGGCCAGTGTCGCCGCCGTGCCCTCCGTCAACCGCAGCCGCAGCAGGCGGTCGGCGTAAAGCTCGGCGAAGGCGGTTTCCAGCTCGGCCTCGTTCATCAGTGCCCACAGGGGCGGCAGCAGCGCGGCGACCGTGTCGGCATCCTCGGCCAGCAGCGCCGCCTCCAGCGCCTGCACCGCACGCACCCGCTCCCACACCCCGCCCGAAGCCGCCGCGGCGCGTTCGGTGTAGAGGCCGAGCAGGCGGTTCGGCGTCAGCGCGCCGGCGCGGGTCAGCCGCTCGGCCGCCTCGATCTGCGCCTTCCAGCCGGTGCCGGGGCCGAGATCGGCATGAGCATAGGCCAGCGGAAGGGTGGCGGTCGGCACCGCCTCGCCAAGCGCATCGGCAAGCTGCCACATCAGCGGCGAGGGCGGGCTGCCGAGCGCAAGCGGTGCCGGGTCGTGATCGGCCTCGGGATCGAGAAACCGGTCGAGCGCCGCGCGCAAACCGTCCGGCAGGGTTTCCGCCTCGGCGCCGGCAAGCAGCGCGTCCGCGGCAGCCCAGTCGCCGCCGCGGGCGCGGCAGTAGATCCGCGCCGCCACGTCTTCGGACAGCTCCGGCGCGGCGCGCAGCGCGTCGCAGGCCGGGGCGACATCGCCGGCAAGCAGCGACAGATCGAGCCAGCGGGCGAACAGCGCAGGCGTGGCGGTTCCGGCAGCCTCGGCCAGGGCCAGCGCCTGATCGAGCGCGCCGAAGGCGATCAGCCGGTCGAGCCGGGTCAGGAGCAGCGTCTCGCTGGCCGCGGTTCCGGCATCGCGCGGCGGCGCGAGCTCGGCCAGAAGCAACGCCAGTGCAAGCCGCTGCAGCGCCGGCAGCGTGTCGGGGCCGAGCCGGGCGAGCCGCTCGGCCACCTCTGCGGCCGGGGTCATGCCCCAGAGTTCGTGCGGCAGCCCGGCACGCTCCGCCGGCAGCAGGCCGAGCGCGTCGAGCCGCGGCGCGTCCAGCATTGCCACGCCGATCTCGCGGGCGACGAGACTGCCGCCGCCGGGAGTTGCTTCCGGCCTTTCGGGCTGCACGGCCGTGCCGCCGGGGGTGGCCGCCATGGAACGCGACAGCCAGTCGATGGCCGACAGCGGATCCTGCGCCGGCGCCTTCCCGGCCGGCGCGAGAAAGGCTGCGGTGGCGAGCAGCACGGCTGGCCCGAGGGCCCGCGCCCCCCGCCGCCAAGACGCGCCGGGCCGGCGAGGGCGCGGCGCCACAGGAGACGGGCGTATCCGGTCAGCGGGCATCCAGCACCACCGGTTGGCGCCGCTCGGACCGTTCGGGCGCGAGATCCGCGAACCAGGCATAGCCCGCCAGCGCGGCCGCTCCGAGCACCGCGAGATAGATGATTCCCCGCAGAATGCGTCGCATCCGTCTGCTCCGTCCCTGGTTCCTGCCTCGTCGCGGCCCCGTTGCAGCACCGGGAATGCCTTGTGGTCTGATCCGCGCGTCCGGTTCCGCCACCCGGTCCGAGGCGTCGGAGACTCTGATTCCTATATGGCATTTCCGCCCGCTTCGCGCCATGCAGGGCGCCAAGGAGGCGAAGGATGCGCGAAATCGTGAACATGCGGCTGCGGCGCAGCGTGGTGCTGATCGGGATGATGGGTGCGGGCAAGACCGCCGTGGGCGGGCAGCTGGCCCGGATGCTAGGCGTGGCCTTCCTCGATTCGGACGAGGAGATCGTGAAGGCTGCGAACATGAGCATCGCCGAGATATTTGCCCGCGACGGCGGGGCGTTCTTTCGCGCCCGGGAGACGCAGGTGATGGCGCGGCTGCTGTCCGGGCCGCCGGCGGTGGTGTCGTCGGGCGGAGGCGCCTTTCTCAATCCGGAGACCCGCCGCGCCATCGCCGGTGCCGGCATCTCGGTCTGGCTGAAGGTGGATCTTGATCTGCTGTGGTCGCGGGTGCGGCACCGCACCACCCGGCCGCTGTTGCGCACGGCCAACCCGAAGGCGACGCTGACCGCGCTGCTGAAGGAGCGCGCGCCGGTCTATGCGCTGGCTGATCTCACGGTCGAGGCCGAGCCCGGCGCAACGGTCGAGGCGACGGCGCGGCGGGTGCTGGCGGCGCTGCGGAACCGGGCCGAGGTGCTGGAGGTGGAGCAGTGAGCGCAGGCTCCCGGGGTGCGACGGTAAATGTGGCGCTGGGTGCGCGATCCTATGCGGTGCGCATCGGGCCCGGTCTGCTGGGCCGGATCGGTGCCGAGATCGCGCCGCTGCTGGTGCGGCCACGGCTGGCGGTGCTGACCGACCGGACGGTGGCGGGTCTGCATCTGGAGGCGCTGCGCGATGCCTGCGCTGCGGCCGGCATCACGGTGTCGCATCTGGCGCTGCCGTCGGGCGAGGCGACCAAGTCCTGGACCGGGCTGCAGCAGGCGGTGGAGTGGCTGCTGGCCGAGAAGGTGGAGCGCCGTGACGTGGTGGTGGCGCTGGGCGGCGGTGTGATCGGAGATCTGGCGGGCTTTGCCGCGGCGGTGCTGCGGCGGGGGGTGCGCTTCGTGCAGATCCCCACCACCCTGCTGGCGCAGGTGGACAGTTCGGTCGGTGGCAAGACCGGGATCAACAGCCCGCATGGCAAGAATCTGATCGGTGCGTTTCACCAGCCCTCGCTGGTGCTGTGCGATACCGGGGTGCTCGCGACGCTGCCTGCGCGCGACTTTCGCGCCGGCTGTGGCGAGGTGCTCAAATACGGGCTTCTGGGGGATGCCGGTTTTTTCGAATGGCTGGAGCGGCATGGCCCGCAACTTGCCGGCGACGAAGAGATCCTGCGCATCGCCGTCCGCCGCTCGGTCGAGATGAAGGCCGGGATCGTCGCCCGCGACGAGACCGAGACGGGCGACCGCGCGCTCCTGAACCTCGGCCATACCTTCGGCCATGCTCTTGAGGCGGCGACAGGCTATTCCGACCGGCTGCTGCATGGCGAGGGGGTGGCGATCGGCTGCGCGCTCGCCTTCGACCTGTCCGCCCGGCTTGGGCTCTGTTCGCAGGAGGATCCGGGGCGGGTGCGTGCGCATCTGCGCAGCATGGGGATGCGTGCCGAAATGGCGGAAATTCCCGGCGAGCTGCCCGACGCCGACGGGCTGCTGGCGCTGATGGCGCAGGACAAGAAGGTGCAGGACGGCCGGCTGCGCTTCGTCCTGGCCCGCGGGATCGGCCGCGCCTTTCTGGCCGAGGACGTGCCGCCGGAGCGCGTGCGCGCCTTGCTGGCGGAGGCTTTGCCGCAGCGCCGGTCCTGACGTCCGGTGAGGGCGCCGCCTGCGGCCGCGCCCCGATATGACGGGCACGATTTGCCGCATGCAGGTATCGCGATTTGACTTGGGTCAAGGTGGGGCATGCCGTAGCATGCAAATCAGCGTCAGCTTTGGGGGAGGAGACAGCCCATGACCCGACACAGCGATTACATGACGGCCGGCTCCGCCTCGCGGCGCGGGTTTCTCGGCCTCGCCGCCGGCGGCCTCGCCATGGCCGCAGCGACCCCTCCGGCGCGGGCGGACAAGGTGCGTACATCTGCGAAGATCGTGATCCTCGGGGCCGGTGCCGGCGGTGCCGCCATTGCCAACCGGCTGGTGGAGCGGCTGGAGGGCGCCGAGATCACCATCGTCGACGGGCGCAAGGAACACTGGTACCAGCCCGGCTTCACATTGATCGGGGCGGGGTTGCGCCCGGCCAGCTATGCCGTCAGTGCGACCGGTGAGTGGCTGCCGCGCGGGGTGCGGTGGATCGAGGAATATGCGGCTGCGATCGACCCCGAGGCACGGCGCGTGACCACTGCCGGCGGCACCACGCTCGACTATGACTATCTGATCGTCGCGACCGGGCTGACGCTCGACTGGGATGCGATCGAGGGATTTTCGCTGGACATGGTCGGCAAGGACGGCATCGGGGCGCATTATGCCGGGCCCGAATACGCCGCCGCCACCTGGCGCGAGATGGACCGGCTGACCGACGCCGGCGGAACCTTCGTGGTGGGCCGCCCGGCCACCGAGATGAAATGCGCCGGCGCGCCGCTGAAATACACCTTCCTGATCGACGACTACCTGCGCCGCAAGGGAACCCGCGATCGCGCTCAGGTCATCTACGCGGCCCACAGCAACAGCCTCTTCGGCGTGCCCATCGTGTCGGAGAAGGTGCGGATGCTGTTCGGCGAGCGCGGCGTCGACGTGCACTATTCGCATGTGCTGGCCGGTGTCGATGCCGCCCGCAAGGTTGCGATCTTCGATGCCCCCGACGGGCGGGTCGAGCAGCCCTATGATTTCCTCAACGTCATCCCGCCGCAGCGCGCGCCGCAGGTGGTGCGCGACTCGGGCCTGAGCTGGGCCGACAGATGGGCCGATCAGGGCTGGATCGAGGTGGACACCGCGACGCTGCGGCATCTGCGCTATCCCAACGTGTTCGGCATCGGCGATATCAACGGCGTGCCCAAGGGCAAGACCGCGGCCAGCGTGAAATGGCACATCCCGGTGATCGAGGATCACCTCGTGGCCGAGATCGCCGGCGGCGAGGGCACGCGGACCTTCAACGGCTACACTTCCTGCCCGCTGATCACCCGGATCGGCCGGGCGATGCTGATCGAGTTCGACTACAACGACGACCTGACGCCGTCTTTCCCCGGCTTCATCGCCCCGCTGGAGGAGCTGTGGATCTCCTGGCTGATGAAGGAGGTGGCGCTGAAGGCCACCTACAACGCCATGCTGCGCGGCCGCGCCTGAACAGACGGAGACACCGACATGGAAAAGCTCACTCTCGACACACTTCTGGCCGTCTTCGAGGAGATGTTCGGCGCCTGGCTGTTCTGGCTGATGGTGGCCGTCGCCGCAGTGATCACCGTCGCTTATCTCTACGTGCTGATCCGCGATCACGGCATGGGCATGCGCCGCTTCCTGCTCGCGCAACTCTCGATGCCGGTGGGGGCGGTCCTTGCCGTTGCCTTCGTGCTGTGGATCACCAAGTCGAACCTGGCGGATATCGGCGGGCCGATCGACTGGATCGTGATGCTGGGCGTCGCCGTGCTGGGCGCCGGGGGGTTCTCGATCCTCGTCTATGTCCTGCAGTCGCTGATCCGGGGCAGGCAGGCGGACTCCTGAGTGCCGCGCCCCCGACCGGCCGGAGGCGTCAGGCGCCGCTGTCAGCAAGGAAGGCGGCGCAGCCCGTGAGGGCGGCGTAATCATCCTCGACCAGCCACAGCGGAAAACGCTCCATCAGCCCGGCCAGCCGACCCTTGTCGCGGAAGGCTGCTGCGAACTCCGGACGGGCGAGCCGGCCGGCGAGGCTGCGCGCCATGCCGCCGATCAGGAACACCCCGCCGAAGGGCAGGTGAACCAGCGCGAGATCGCCGGCGACGGTGCCCAGCAACCGGGTGAAAAGGGCAGTTGCCGCCTTTGCACAAGGCTCGCCGGCCTCGGCGGCGGCGAGCACGGCGCCGGTATCGCGGACCGTCTCTGCGCTTGCCGGCTTCGCCTGCAGCCAGCTGTCTATGGCGGCGAGACCGCGGCCCGAAAGCGCCTCCTCGACATTCGCATGCCCCAGCTCGCGGGCGAGGTGGTGCGCAAGTGCCGCGATCTCCGCGTCGCTGGCCGGCAGGCTGACGTGGCCCGCCTCGGAGGCCGCGACCAGCCGGCCGCCTTGCGTCTCGAAGACCGCGGCGGCATTGAAACCGGTGCCGACGCCGATCACCAGCCGCACGGCGCCGGGATCGTCCGGTGCCGGGGCGGCAATCAGCGGCCGTAGCGCTTCGGGATCGATCCGGCCCAGCGCATGCCCCTGCGCCTGCAGGTCGTTGAGCAGCACCGCCCGTCCGCCGCCGATGGCAGCGGACAAACCGGCCTCGGTGACCGCCCAGTCGATGTTGGTCATCTGCCCGGCGCCGTCCTGCACCGGGGCCGCCACCGCGGCACAGGCGGCGGCCGGACGGACGGCGCCGACCTCGGCGAGATAGCGCGCCACCACCGCTTCGGGCCCGTCGAAGCCGGAATTGCGGTAGCGCCGGAGGCTGGCGTGATCGACCCGGCCGGCACCTGCCAGCGCGAGGCGGGTATTGGTGCCGCCGATATCTGCCACCAGAAGCGGGCCGGCTCCGGACATGCGCGCTCTCCTGAACTGCACCGCGGTGATAGACCGCGCCCCGACCCGCCTGCAAGCGGACGTGGTCGGCGGGGGGCCGGCGCGGCCGGGCCGCGGGCCGGCCACCTCGCCGCCGGCCGCGTTGCGCAGCGCCGCGGGCCGAAACAGGTTGACCCGTTGGGGGGTTCCTTACATAGACGACCTCTCGGAAGGGAGCGCCCGCACGCGTCCGGCACAAGGGACGAGGCCGAAGAGGCAGCCCCGGAACAGGGAGATGCGCATGGTTCTGATGTCTCGGCTGATGCGGTTTATCAATCTGGTCAACCGGATCATCGGAAACGTCTTCTGCTGGCTGGCGGTAGGTATCGTGCTGGTCTGCTTCTGGGTGGTGGTCGAGCGCTACGCCTTCTCCAACACCCGGCTGTGGATGCAGGATCTCTATCCCTGGATGAACGGCGTGATGTTCACCGCGGTGGCCGGCTATGCGCTGTATCGCAACGACCATGTGCGCGTCGACATCTTCTTCCGCCCCGCCACCGAGCGGCGCAAGGCGGCGCTGGACCTTCTGGGGGTCTGCATCTTCCTCCTGCCCTTCGCCTATGTGGTCTGGGCCTATTCCTGGCGCTTCGTCAGCCGCTCGTGGGGGCTGTTCGAACAATCGGCAAATCCCGGCGGCATGCCCGGCCTCTTCATCGTCAAGACCTTCATCCTCGTGTTCGCCGCAGTGATCGCGCTGCAGGGTGTGGCGATGGCGATCCGGTCGATCCTGATCCTCGCCGGGCGCGAGGATCTCGTGCCGGAGGATTACCGCTACAAGTACAGCGATACGGAGTAGCCCCGGATGGATCCTGTCCTGATCGGCGAGATCCTCGCCGGGCTCATGTTCTTCGGCGTGATCGGCTTTCTGCTGCTCGGCTTTCCCGTGGCCTTCACTCTGGCGGGGACTTCGCTGATCTTCGCCATGATCGGGATGCAGTTCGGGGTGTTCGGCCTCAACAGCCTCACTGCCGCCGCGGGCCGTTACACCGGCTACATGATCAACGAGGTTCTGGTTGCGGTGCCGCTGTTCATCTTCATGGGGGTGATGCTGCAGCGCTCGCAGATCGCCGAGCAGTTGCTGGCGACAATGGGCAAGCTGTTCGGCAACATGCGTGGCGGGCTCGGCATCTCGGTCGTGCTGGTGGGGGCGCTGCTGGCTGCCTCGACCGGCGTCGTCGGCGCCACGGTCGTCACCATGGGTCTGATCTCGCTGCCGGCGATGCTGCGCGCGGGCTACGATCCGCGCCTCGCCTGCGGCACGATCTGCGCCTCGGGCACGCTGGGGCAGATCATTCCGCCGTCGACCGTGCTCATCTTCATGGGCGACATGATCGCCGGGATGAACAGCCAGGCGCAGATGAGCCTCGGCAACTTCGCCCCGCAGACGGTCTCGGTGGGCGACCTGTTCGCCGGCGCGCTGATCCCCGGCCTGCTGCTGGTCGGGCTCTACATCCTCTACATTCTCTTCAAGGCGCTGGTCGATCCGCAGAGCTGCCCGGCCACACCCGTGCCGCCGGACGAAAAGAGCGGGCTGTGGATGGAGGTGCTCGTTGCCTTCGTGCCGCCGCTGCTGCTGATCTTCGCGGTGCTGGGCTCGATCCTCGGCGGGGTGGCCACACCGACCGAGGCCGCCTCGGTCGGCGCCGTGGGCGCCACGTTGCTGGCGGTGCTGCGCGGGCGGCTGTCGCTGTCGGTCCTGCACGAGGTGGCGAAATCCACCGCCGTGATCACCTCCATGATCTTCGTCATCCTGTTCGGAGCCTCGATATTCGCCATCGTGTTCCGCCAATTGGGCGGCGACTCGCTGGTGCGCGATTTCCTGACCGGCATGCCCGGCGGGGCGATGGGGGCGATGATCACCGTCATGCTGATCATGTTCGTGCTCGGCTTCATCCTCGACACCTTCGAGATCATCTTCATCGTACTGCCGATCACGGCGCCGACCCTGCTCATCCTCGGGGTTGATCCCGTCTGGCTGGGCGTGATGGTGGGGGTGAACCTGCAGACATCGTTCCTGACCCCGCCTTTCGGGTTTTCGCTGTTCTACCTGCGCGGCGTCGCCCCGAACCGCGTGAGCACGGGCATGATCTATCGCGGCGCCGTTCCCTTCGTTCTGCTTCAGGTCGCCGCGCTGGCGCTGTTGTTCCTCTTTCCGGGCCTCGTGACCTGGCTGCCCTCGGTGCTCTATTGAGGCAGCGCCGACGGTCGGCAAAATGCAAACGGCCCGGGCGGTGCGCCCGGGCCGCGCCATCGCAGGCTGCGGTCGGCCTCAGCCGAGGGTGAAGAACCGCGAGCGGGCCTGCAGGAAGCTCATGTCGGTGCCTTCGGTGCGCGTGCGCAGCGTGTTCAGCGCCTCGATGTAGCTGTTCGCCGTGCGCGCGGTCAGCGTGTCGCTGCTGTCACGGAACTCCATGATGATGTCGCGCGCGGCGTTGGCGCCGGCTTCGAGGATCTCGTCGGGGAACTGCGGATGCACGGTGACGCCGTGTTCCTCGACCAGGGTGCGCAGCGCGATCGGATCGTTGGCGTAGAATTCCGAGGCGGTCTGGTCGTATTCCGCCTGCGCGGCACTGCGCACGATCTGCTGCAGATTGTCCGGCAACGCGGTGAACTTCGCCTTGTCGACCACGAATTCGGTCGCAAGCCCGGGCTCCACGAAGGAGGTGATGTAGTAGTGATTGCGCACCTGATGGAAGCCCAGGGCGAGATCGTTGTAGGGGCCGACGAATTCGGCAGCATCCAGCGTGCCGCTCTGCAACGCCGCGAAGATCTCGCCACCGGCAAGGTTGGTCACGCTCGCACCGATCCGTTGCCAGCACTGCCCGCCGATCCCCGGCGTGCGGAACCGCAGCCCCTGGATGTCGGCAAGACCGGTCAACTCGTTCTGGAACCAGCCGCCCGCCTGGGTGCCGGTGTCGCCCGACAGGAAGCCCTGCAGGCCGAACTGGTCATAGAGATCGTCCCAGATCTCCTGCCCGCCCATGTAGCGCACCCAGGCGGCCAGTTCGCGCGACGTCATGCCGTAGGGCACACCGGTGAAGAAGGCCAGCGCCTGCGACTTGTTCATCCAGTAATAGGCCGCCCCGTGCATCGCCTCGGCGCCGCCGTCGATCACCGCGTCGACCGATTGCAGTGCCGGCACGATCTCGCCGGCCGAGAAGAGTTCCACCGTCAGCTGGCCATCCGACGCCTGGGTGATCCGGTCGGCCAGGCGCTGTGCGCCGGTGCCGAGCCCGGGGAAATTGCGCGGCCAGGTCGTGACCATCCGCCAGGTGATGCGGCCTTGCGCCACCGCCGGCGCCGCCAGTGTCGTGGCCGCCGCGGCCGTGCCGCCGAGGGCCGATGTCTTCAGAAAGGATCGACGATCCATGAGCTTCCTCCCGTTTTGCAGTCCGGCTCCTTGGCGAGCCGCTTCGTGAGGCGGAGTTATACACGCGCGGTGCGCGAGGGGAAGTGTCGGGTGCGGGATCCATACCCCGGATGGGGCATGCGGCCGTGCGTCGCAGCCCGCCAGGGCCGACGGCGGCATTGCGCGATGCCACGAATCCGCGCAACAAGTGCAAAGTTCCTGCGGCATTCTGCGACATATTCGGTGGAATTTGGCGGTTGACCTTCCTCCGGGCGGCCCATAATGTCCCGCCCTGTTCACGGAGGACGGCATGATCCGCAGCGGCATCATCGTAGGAAGCTGGCGCATGGGAGGGTGAAGCTCGCCCCAGTGTGATCCCGTGCGCCCCCGTCATCAAACCGGGGGCGTTTTCTTTTCTTGGCGGCAAGGGGCCGCAGACGGATGGAGACAGCAGGCATGACACGGGCGATGACCGGTGCACAGATGGTGGTTCAGGCACTGAGGGATCAGGGCGTCGAGGTTGTGTTCGGCTATCCTGGCGGTGCGGTGCTGCCGATCTATGACGAATTGTTCCAGCAGAACGATATCCGCCATATCCTCGTGCGCCACGAGCAGGGTGCTGCGCACGCCGCAGAGGGCTATGCCCGCTCCACCGGCAAGCCGGGCGTGGTGCTGGTCACCTCGGGTCCCGGTGCCACCAATGCGGTCACCGGCATCACCGACGCGCTGATGGATTCGATACCGATAATCGTGCTGACGGGGCAGGTGCCCACCTTCATGATCGGCTCCGATGCCTTTCAGGAGGCCGACACGGTCGGCATCACCCGGCCCTGCACCAAGATGAACTGGCTGGTGAAGGACACCAAGGACCTCGCCGACACGATCCATCAGGCATTCCACGTCGCCACGAATGGCCGCCCCGGCCCGGTGCTGGTGGACATCCCCAAGGATGTGCAGTTCGCCACCGCCGAATATGTTCCCCCGGACGCCGCGCGCACCGCCCATTACCGCCCCGCCACCAAGGGCGACCCGGCGATGATCGAACGTCTGGCCGAGCTTATGGAGGCGGCCGAACGGCCGATCTTCTACACCGGTGGCGGCGTGATCAACTCCGGCCCGGAAGCGAGCAGGCTGCTGCGCGAACTGGCCGAGGCGACGGGTTTTCCCGTCACCTCCACGTTGATGGGGCTGGGCGCCTATCCGGCCAGCGGCAGGCGCTGGATCGGGATGCTGGGCATGCACGGCACCTACGAGGCCAACCTCGCGATGCATGGCTGCGACCTGATGATCAACATCGGCGCCCGTTTCGACGACCGCATCACCGGCCGGATCTCGGATTTCTCGCCGAACTCGATCAAGGCGCATATCGATATCGACCCCTCCTCGATCAACAAGGTGATCCGCACCGAGGTGCCCATCATCGGCGACGTGACCGAGGTCCTGCGCGATCTGCTCGCCGTCTGGAAGGCGCGTGGCGCGAAGGTCGATCGCGAGGGGTTGGCGCGCTGGTGGGCGCAGATCGGCGAATGGCGCAAGGTCGATTGCCTCGCCTACAAGCCGTCGCAGTCGGTGATCAAGCCGCAGCATGCGCTGCAGCGGCTGGAGGCGCTGACCCGCGATCACCCGGCGCGCTACGTCACCACCGAGGTCGGCCAGCACCAGATGTGGGCGGCTCAGTACATCGGCTTCGACGCACCGAACCGCTGGATGACCTCGGGCGGGCTGGGGACGATGGGCTACGGTTTTCCGGCGTCGATCGGCGTGCAGATCGCGCACCCGGAGGCGCTGGTGATCAATGTCGCCGGCGAGGCATCCTGGCTGATGAACATGCAGGAGTTGGGCACCGCCGTGCAGTACCGCCTGCCGGTCAAGCAGTTCATCCTCAACAACGAACGCCTCGGCATGGTCCGCCAGTGGCAGGAGCTTCTGCACCGCGGAAACTACTCGCACTCCTGGTCCGAGGCGCTGCCCGATTTCGTCAAGCTGGCCGAGGCCTTCGGCTGCAAGGGCATCAAGTGCGAGGACCCAGCCGATCTGGACGACGCGATCCGCGAGATGCTGGCCTATCCCGGCCCGGTGCTGTTCGACTGCCTCGTGGAGAAGCACGAGAACTGCTACCCGATGATCCCCTCCGGCAAGCCCCACAACGAGATGCTGCTGGGCGAGGCCGAGACCCAGGGCGTGATCGGTGCCGAGGGCGGGGTGCTGGTGT
>SLBI01000152.1 GCA_007126375.1 Paracoccaceae bacterium | reverse complement strand
GTTGCGCGCGGCATGACCGTGGCAGACCTCGTGGTGCAGATCGCCTCCATCGATTTCGTCATGTCGGATGTGGACCGATGAGCCTGCCCGAGTTCCTTCAGGCCACGATCCGGCAGGCGATGGACGACTTCGG
This sequence comes from Paracoccaceae bacterium, assembly GCA_007126375.1. Lineage (GTDB taxonomy): Bacteria > Pseudomonadota > Alphaproteobacteria > Rhodobacterales > Rhodobacteraceae > Rhodobaculum. The sequence continues at coordinate 3,046 of SLBI01000152.1, read as the reverse complement.
CGGCGCCCGCCCGGCGATGCTGGAGGCGCTGCGGCTGATCCAGCAGGCCGAAGGCTGGGTTTCGGACGAGCGGCTGCAACAGGCGGCCGGAGTGCTGGGCGTCACCCCGGCCGAGCTCGACAATCTCGCCAGCTTCTATTCGATGATCTTCCGCCGGCCGGTGGGCGAGACGGTGATCCTGCTCTGCGACGGCGCCTCGTGCTGGCTGAACGGGGCCGACGCGGTGCGCGACGCGGTGACGGAGAAACTGGGCATCGGGTTCGGCCAGACCACGGCGGACGGGAAATACACCCTGATCAACTGCGCCTGCCTCGGCGCCTGCGATCGTGCTCCGGCGGCGGCCGTGGGCCGCGACCGGCGCACCGTCGGCCCGCTGGACCCCGAGGGGCTGGCGGCGCTGCTGGAGGGAGGCGCATGACCGACCTTCCCCAGACCGAAAGGCCGCTGACCGGGCGTGCCCGGCCCGACCGCAGGCCGCATACCCTTGCCGAATGGCAGGCGCTGGGCGGCTACGAACCCGTCAGGCGCGCCCTCGGCCTGACGCCGGCCGAGGTGGTGGACCGGGTCGATGCGGCCAATCTCAACGGCCGCGGCGGCGCGGGCTTTCCGGCGGCGAAGAAATGGAAATTCATGCCCGCCCCCGGCACCGCGCCGGGCGACGGCCCGAACTATCTGATCGTCAACGGCGACGAGATGGAGCCCGGCGCCTTCAAGGACCGGCTGCTGCTGGAGGCGCTGCCGCATCAGGTGATCGAGGGGGCGCTGATCACCGCCTACGGCACCCATGCGACCGAGGCCATCGTCCTGATCCGCGACGAATACCGCGACGCCATCGCCAACATGCGCCGCGCCATCGCCGAGGCCGAGGCGGCGGGGCTGCTGGGCCGCGACATCCTCGGGTCCGGCTTTTCGCTGAAGATGAAGGTGAAGCCCTCGGCGGGGCGCTACATCGTCGGCGAGGAAACGGCGCTGATCGAATCGCTGGAGGGCAAGCGCGCGGTGCCGCGCAAGCGCCCGCCCTTTCCGGCGCAGTCGGGCCTGTGGGGACGGCCGACCACCGTGAACAACGTCGAGACGATCTCGCTGGTGCCGGCGATTCTGGCGCATGGTCCACAATGGTTCCGGGCGCTGTCGCGCACCGAAGAGGGCGGCACCAAGCTATATGCCGTTTCGGGCCGGGTGACGCGGCCCGGGCTGTTCGAGAGGCCGATGGGCACCACCGCGCGCGAACTGATCGATCTCGCCGGCGGGCTCTCGGGAAATGGCGTGCTGCGCTGCTTCCAGCCGGGCGGCGGCGCCTCGGGCTTCCTCGAGGCGGCCGAACTCGACCTGCCGCTCGATTTCGGCCACTGCCAGAAGGCCGGCAGCATGTTCGGCACCGGCACGATGATCGTGCTCGACCAGACCGCCTGCCCGATCGGCGTGCTGGCCCGGCACCAGCGGTTCTATGCCCGCGAGAGCTGTGGCTGGTGCACCCCCTGCCGCGACGGGCTGCCCTGGGTCGCCCGCATCCTCGATGCGCTGGAGGAGGGCACGGCAAGGCCCGGCGACATCGACATCCTGCGCATGACGGCGGCCGAGGCCGGCCCCCGCGGGCGCAGCTTCTGCGACCTGATGGGCGGGGCGATGAGCCCGCTCGCGACCGCGCTCGACCGCTTCGGCGATCTCTTCGAGGCGCATCTTCAGGGCGGCTGCCCGATCCGGAGGGGGAACCTGTGACCGAGGCCATGGGCAAGCTCACCCTGTTCATCGACGGCCGCGAGGTGCAGGCGCGCCCCGGCACCGATCTGCTGACCGCCTGCATCGAGGCCGGTGTGATGGTGCCGCATTTCTGCTGGCATGGCGCGATGGGTTCCATCGGCGCCTGCCGGCTGTGCGCGGTGACCATCAGTGACGCGGGCGGCGAGCGGCTGGAGATGTCCTGCATGACGCCCGTGGCCGAGGGGCAGAAGGTCTGCGTGAACGCCCCGCAGGCCGAGGAGTTCCGCGCCCGCGTCATCGAATGGCTGATGCTGAACCACCCGCATGACTGCGCCGTCTGCGAAGAGGGCGGCGCCTGCCATCTGCAGGAGATGACGGTCGCCACGGGGCATCACCGCCGGCGCAGCCACGCACCGAAGCGGACCCACCGCAACCAGTATCTCGGCCCGCTGCTGACGCACGAGATGAACCGCTGCATCGCCTGCTACCGCTGCACGCGGTTCTATCGCGGCCATGCCGGCGGGCGCGATCTCGATGTCTTCGGCGCCCATGACCGGGTCTATTTCGGCCGCGCCGAGGACGGCGTGCTGGAAAGCCCCTTCGCCGGCAATCTCGCCGAGGTCTGCCCCACCGGCGTCTTCAACGACAGGCACTGGTCGCAGCATTACGCCCGGCCCTGGGACCTGATGCAGACCCCGTCGGTCTGCGGACATTGCGCGGTGGGCTGCAATCTCACCGTCGCCGAACGCGGCGGCACGATCCGCAAGGTCGAAAACCGCTATCACGGCGCGATCAACGGCTTCTTCCTGTGCGATCGTGGCCGCTTCGCGCCGCTGGGCAGCGATGCGCCGGGCCGGCTGGCCGCGCCCCTTGCGGCCGGCGCCGTGACGACGCAGGCAACCGGAGGGGAACTCGCCCGGCAGGTCATCGCCAGCGGCGCCATCGGCATCGGCTCGCCCCGCGCCTCGATCGAGGCGAATTATGCCCTGCGCCGGCTGGTCGGTCCGGAGCGTTTCTTTGCCGGGGTTTCCGATGCCGAGGCCGCGCTGGATGCGCGCATCGCCGCGGCGCTCGCCGCCGGTCCGGCCCGGATCGCCAGCCTCAAGCGGATCGAGCGCGCCGATGCGGCGCTGGTGCTGGGCGAGGATCTGACCGGCCACGCCCCCCGCGCCGCGCTGGCGTTGCGCCAGACCGCGCGGACCGCAGAGCGCGCGCTCGCGGCGGAAAAGGGCGTCGCGCCCTGGCTCGACAACGCCGTGCGCGTGGCCGGCGAGGGACGGCGCACGCCGGTGACGCTGGTCACGCCGCTGCCCGATCCGCTGGATGACGTCGCCGCCCGGGCCTT
>SLBI01000229.1 GCA_007126375.1 Paracoccaceae bacterium | reverse complement strand
GGCCGACATCCTCGGCCGTGAAGAGTTCGATCGGGGTGAAGCTGGAAGAGCATGCCATAAGGCCATGCCTTACGCCTATTCACACCGCAAGCGCAGACGGCCTTCGCCGAAAGCTTACGACGAGAAATGGGCTTCAGACACGAAAGCCTACATCAAGTGGGAATGCCAGGATGCGTGACCCGCTCTCAGCAAAATTTCCAGACCTCGGGTTGCTCAATCCTACGATGCCGACGCCTGCACCATTGCCGCCACGCAGGCGCATGAGATCGAGACTGTGAGGAAGGGGTTCCTGATGGGCAAGCTCGACCTGCCGGAAGGTCCGGACCTCGACGCAGCCATCGAAAAGGCTATCGAGACCTACGGCCGGTCCGAGCGCAACAAGTACCGCGCGGTCGTCTACTACCTGCTCACCAGGCATTTCGGCAAGGAAGCTGTCTACGGTTGATCCTTGTCGGCGCAGCCCGGCGCGCTGGCGGGTCGGGCGTGTTTCAGCGACGGCAGCGTGCCGGCCCGGCGCTCGACCAGAACGGGCTCGCGCGCGGTTCCGGTCAGCGTTTCGGCGGCAACCAGCAGGACGGCGGGTTCGGCCGGGCTGTGCGCCACGGCGGCCTCGCCTGCCCGGCGGGCCCAGCCGCCGGCAGCGGCGAGATATCATGCTCCTCCGGAGGCGGCATCGGTCGCATTGACGATCAACGGCGCGAAGGGACGGCACCGCCACGCCATGGTGTCGGCCGACCTTTCCTCACCGAGGCCGGTTTCGGCCACGGGATGCATGCGTATGTGAAGGTTGGGGCTCATGCGCGGCTCTCCGACATGTGCCTCTGACGAGCGTGGTAGAGTTTCCTGAAATTTGCAATCAGTGGCCTGGTCATGGGGGGAATTCGAGGCCCGTCGCCTGATGCGGGAAAGCCTTTCCGGCCCGAGGGCGCGCCGGGGCAATGCCCCGGCGCGTTTCTTTCGTGCCGTCAGCGCGGCTCGTTCATCAGGCCGCGGATGATGGCGTAGCAGGCCGCCAGCAGCACCAGCGTGAATGGCAATCCCGTCGAGACCGCCATGGCCTGCAGCGCGATCAGACCGCCGCCGAGCAACAGCGCAATCGCCACAAGCCCTTCGATGATGGCCCAGAACACCCGCTGTACCACCGGGGCGTTGATCTTGCCTCCGGCGGCGATGGTGTCGATCACGAGGCTGCCGGAGTCCGACGAGGTGATGAAGAACACCAGAACCAGCGTGATGCCGACGAAGGAGGTGATTGCCGCCAGCGGCAGCTGGCTGAGCATCTCGAACAGCTTCAGCTCCAGTGCAGCATCCTGCACGGCGACAAAGCCGTCGTTGACCACCTGGCTGATCGCCGTGCCGCCCAGCGCGGTCATCCACAGCACCGACAGCAGCGTCGGCACGATCAGCACCGCGATCAGGAACTCGCGTACGGTGCGGCCGCGGCTGACGCGGGCGATGAACATGCCGACGAAGGGCGACCAGCTGATCCACCAAGCCCAGTAGAACGCCGTCCACCCTTGAGAGAAGTTGGCGTCCTCGCGGCCGAAGGGCATCGACAGCGCCGGCAGGTACTGCCCGTAGGCACCGAGGTTCGAGAAGAACCCGGTGAGGATTCCCATCGTCGGCCCGGCCAGGATGATGAACAGCAGGAGCGCGCCCGCCAGCGCGATGTTGACCTCGGAGAGCACCTTCACCCCGCCGTCGAGGCCGCGCACGATCGAGATCAGCGCGATGGCGGTGATGAAGATGATCAGGAACACCAGCATCGCCGGACCGGTGCCCAGGCCGAACAGATAGTCGAGCCCAGCCGCCGCCTGCTGCGCGCCGATCCCGAGCGAGGTTGCCAGCCCGAAGATGGTGGCGAAGACCGCGAGGATGTCGATGATGTGGCCGGGCCAGCCCCAGACACGGTCACCGAAGATCGGGTAGAAGGCCGAGCGTAGCGTCAGCGGCAATCCCTTGTTGTAGGAAAAGAGTGCCAGAGCCAGCGCCACCACCGCGTAGATCGCCCATGGGTGCAGGCCCCAATGGAAGATCGTGGCGGCCATGCCCAACCGTGTTGCCTCGGCCACGTTGCCCTCGGCGCCGCCCAGCGGCGCCCAGTCGGTGCGCACACCGTCCTCGCCGACGCTGATGCCACCGAAGGCGGTGGAGTAGTGACTGAGCGGCTCGGAAACGCCGAAGAACATCAGCCCGATGCCCATCCCGGCGGCGAACAGCATGGAAAACCAGCCGACATAGCCATAGTCCGGTGTGGCTTCGGGTCCGCCCAGCCGGATCTTGCCCAGCGGCGTCACTATCAGCACCAGACAGACGATGACGAAGATGTTGCCCGACAGGAGGAAGAACCAGTCGAGGTTGCCGGTCAGCCAGTTGCGCATGCCGGTGAACACGGGCTCCACCTGATCCTGCATCGCCAGCGTCAGGATGATGAAGGCTATGATGGCGAAGGCCGACCAGGTGAACACGACCTGATGGATGTCGAAGGACAGCGTCCAGCTCTTCGCCAGGTTGTCCTGGCCGATCTCGTAGTCGGTCTCGATGACTTCGGTCGGTCCCTCGGGTTCGGGGATCGGTTCGACGCCGGCGTCTTCCTCCGCGGCCGCCTGCATCTCGTCGGTCTGGGCCTCGGGGTTTTCGGTGTCGTGACCGGGTGCGCCGGTTCGGGTATCGCTCATGCGTATGTCCTCTTTCTTTCCCTGTTCTGGCGTAGGGGCTGTTCAGCGGACGACGAAGACGGAGGCTTCGCTGTGTTCGGCCACGCTGCCCCCGTGCGAAGGCAGCAGCCAGTCGAGCCAGCTTGGTGCATGCGAGGCCATCACCACCAGGTCGGCGCCCAGCCTGTCGATGGCATTGCGCAACAGTGTGTTCAGGTCGCCCTGCGGGTCGGCGCTGACCAGCGGGTGGGACGTGGCCTCGATGCCGTGAGCCTTCGCCTGTTCGGCAGCGAACGCCTCCAGCTTCTTCGCATACTCTTCGGGTGTGCGGGAGACCTCGTCCGGCACGGTGCTGGCAACGCCGACATAGACCAGCGGGACGCCGTAATGCTTGGCCAGGTCGGCGCCGGTCTTCAGCGCCTTGTCCAGATGCCCTACATGGGCGAGGTCGACGGGGACGACGATCTTGCGGTACATCGCGCTCCTTTCGGGGTTGGATACATGTCCCAGCCGCGGCTTGGCTGCCGACGGCCTCCAGGGCGGCGCCGAAGTCCTCGGCGCGTCGATCCGCGACTGGGTGGGGCCGAAACTACGCGCCACCAGTCGCAGCGTATCGCACGAAAGTCGGGCAAACACAAACCCGCGAGCGATCAGCCCGGCCGGGCGATTCCCCGCAGCAACCGGCCGAGGATGTCGGAGCCGGTGACGATCCGCGGCGCGTCGGTCCACAGGAGCACCACGTCATCCTCCACCACCTCGTCGCCGCGGGGGCCGCTGTGCAGCCGGAACCGGGGGATGATCCCGCCAAGCTTCGCCTGCGGATCGTCGGTGACTATGGGGCGGTGACAATGCGACAGAGGGTGCGTCGGGCCCTGGGTGAACAGCAGATCGCGGATGAACCCCGCCACGTTCAGCGCCAGCCGCGGCCGCCCCTCGGGGTCGGTGATCACCACCCAGGACCGGCCCGAGGCGGCCAGCCGGCGCAGGAAAGGGTCCGCCGCATCGGGCGCCATGTCGGGAAATTTCGGCCGGTCGCCCTCGAACGGAAGGGTCAGGATGCTGTCGGGGTCGAGCGGCTCGCCCTCCGCGGCCAGGGCCACGTCGTCGATGTCGAGGAAGTTCAGCGCGCCCTGGCCCTCGGCACGGGCGATGTCGCTCTCGGCGGCCTCCATGTGGAGTCGGATCACCGCGCGCAGGTCTCGCTCCGGGAAGAAGCGCACCGCCTCGCGGCCGAGCAGCCGGTCGAGCATCCAGGCGGTGGGCCGCGCCACCGGCCAGAGCACGAACTGCCAGAAGCGCAGTACGGGTGCGAGCCTGCCGACGACGGGCAGCGCATGGCGCGAGAACACCGACTGCGGCAGGATCTCGGCGAAAACGGTGATGACGACCGTCGAGAAGAGGAAGGCGGTCACCCCCGCCATCACCGATCCTGAAAGCAATGCCAGAGCGACATTGACCCCGACATTGCCCCACAGGATGGTCACGAGGGCAAAATTGCCGTCCTCGCGGAGTTCCAGCGCACGGGCGGCGCGAGCATCGCCCTTTCCGGCTGCAACCGCGAGGTCGAGCCGTCCGAGCGCGAAGAGCGCGAGGTTGAGTCCCGAGAAGACGGCCGATTGCACGAGGCAGACAAGGATCGAGATCCAGATGATCGCGGTCACGATGCCTCCCGGCCCAGGCCTGCGGCAAGGGGCGACATGCCTGCCCTTCCGGCGGACATGCGCGCCGCGGCCGACACCATCCTGGGCCGGCCGCGAGCGGGGCGGGCTCTTTCCCGCAGTCGCCCATCAGCGACATGGGCGTCACCCGGTTGCGCGGTCCTCGATTTGCCTGGAACGGCGCGCCGCCGGTCTCTCTGCTGTTCCGGTGGCGTTCCCGTATGCCGCCACCGGCCGTCGATACGAAGCCTGCCCCCGGGCAGAAAGGAACCGGACGCACCCCTCGGCGCGCCCGGTCCTGCGCTGGACTGGCTGCGGCCCGCCGCCGTCGCGCTCAGCGCTGCGAGAGGAGCGGTGCCGGCCAGAAGCGCTGCGACATGAAGGGATGATCCTTCATGACCGTGCCTTCTGCCGGTTTGCGCTCGGACAGGAGTTGCGAGGGCCAGAAGGCCCTGGACATGTGCGGATGGTCCTTCTTGACCGTGCCCTCGGCCGGCTTGCGGCTGGAGAGCAGCCCGCCGAACCAGCCCTCGGTGAAGAGCTTGCGGCCCCGATAGATCGCGCCCTCGGACGGTTTGCGATCGCTCAGGAGCTTCCATCCGAAGTTCGACGAGAAGCGATAGCCGCGCCGGCCCGCGATCTCTTCGCGACTCGTCCAGATCAGCCCGTGGTCGGTGCGGATATTGGCGGCCGGGCCGCTCATCGGCACCGTGCTGAGGTAGAAATCGCCGTCCGTACCGGCCACCGAGACGGGATTGAAGGAATCGCACACCCGCTTGGCCGTTGCGGCGGCGCCAAAGGGCGTGATCTCGGCCCGGGCGACGACGACGGGCTTGCCCCCCTCGACCGCCTTGGCGAAGGCCGGCACGGCATCGGCCGGCACCTTGGCCGCGGCGAGCTTGCCGGCAAGATCCGACTCGCCCTTGGCGAACATGTCCATGTCGCGCGCGGGGTGGCCCTCGGCGCGCAACGCCTCGACCACGGCCTTGGCCGTATCGAGGTCCTTGTAGGCTCTTGTGACGATCGTGGTCATGTGTCCTCCGTGGATTTCCGGGCAATTACCCGCCGCAAGAAGGGATCCCGCCACCCCGGCAGGGCAGCACGGACCCCGTGAACGCTGCCCTTTTCAGCGAACATAGCTGTTCTGCGCAGCCGCGCCAGCGATTCGGTCACGCAGGAAGGGGGCCGCGACCGCAAGTGCCAGCACCAGCAGCAGCATCTCGAAGGCGAAGACCGGAATGTAGGCGAATTCGACCGCCATCTCCGGACCGCCCTTTACAAGGATCAGGTCGCGCGCCGCCCCGCCCAGCGCCACCGCGATGCCCATCGCCGTGGCCTGTACCGCCCCCCACGAGCCGAGGGCGAGGCCCACCTGCTCGCGCGGGGCCGAGCGCATCGAGGCGACCAGCGTGCCGTGGCTGAACAGCGCCGCACCGAAGCCCGCAACGAAGGTGGCGGCGACGAAGAGCGGCAGATACTGCACCCAGGCCGCAAGGATCACCATGGCGAAGGCCGGCACGCCGACCGAGGCGCCGAGGCTGGCGAAGCGCAGCGGGTCGGTGCCGCGCATCAGCACCCGGCTGGCCAGCGCAAAGCCCAGCAGCCCGCCGGCGGACAGCACCGCGGTCAGATAGGTTGTCTGCGAGACCGTCATCCCCAGGACCTGGCCGCCATAGGGCTCCATCAGCACGTCGGCCATGCCGAAGCCGGCAGTTCCGAGCGCGATCATCACCAGCAGGCGCACGGCACCCGGGCGGGCGGCGAACTGGAACCAGGCCTCGCGGAATTCCGGCGCTGGCGCGGTCGAGGCGGCACGGGTGCGGTCGCGCGCCTCCTGCTTCCACATTGCCAGCAGGTTCAGCACCACGGTCATCACCGCGACGCCCTGCACCACCTGGATCAGCCGGAAGGGCGTGTAGTCCTGCAACAGCCAGCCGAAGACCAGCGCGCTGATCGCCATGCCCAGCAGGAACATCACGAACATCAGCCCGACGACGCGCGGTTGGTCCTTCTCGGGCATCAGGTCGGTGGCCAGCGCGAGCCCCACGGTCTGCACCATGTGCGCCCCAGCGCCGACCATCAGAAAGGAAAAGGCCGCCGCGGAGATACCGATCCAGCGGGGCGCATCCGCGGCCTCGTTGAAGCCCGACAGCACCAGCAGCGCCCAGGGCATCACGGCGAAGCCGCCGAATTGCAGCAGCGTGCCGCGCCAGATGTAGGGCACCCGCCGCCAGCCCAGCGCCGAGCGGTGGTTGTCGGAGCGGAAGCCGATCAGGGTGCGGAAGGGGGCAAAGACGAGCGGCAGCGCCAGCATCACCGCCACGATGGTGGCCGGCACCGCCAGCTCGACGATCATGACCCGGTTGAGCGTGCCGTAGAGCATGACCAGCGCCATGCCGACGGAGAGCTGGAACAGGGACAGACGCAGCAGGCGCGCAAGCGGCACCTCGGCCGAGGCCACATCGGCGAACGGCAGGAATCTCGGCCCGATCCGGGCGATCTGGTTGAGCGCGACGCGGCGGTAGTCGAACACGCTGACGGCTCCCTCGTTGCGCTGGTCCGGGGCCGGGCGACACGCGGCTTGCCGGTTTCCGACCGGTTTGCGGGGCCCCGGGAGCGCCGGGAACCCGCCTCGTCACGCGCGGCCGCTCAGAACGGAACCGCGCACCGATGCCGCCGACCGAAAGTCAAGGCAGGCGGCATCGGGGCCAGGCATCGACGTCCTTGTGGCGACGCTCCGGACGGCCTCAGCCGCCGGATGCGGCCCGGTTCCCGCGGCACCGGGGGGAACCGCGGGTCCGGGTCGCTGCCCGCCGAACGGACATCAGCCGCCCATCGGCACGCCGGCGAGGAAGTTGCGCACCCAGTCGGTGTTCAACACGATCATCGTGTGAACGAGCAGCGAGCCGATGGCCACACCCGCCAGAAACAGCGGGATGCCGACACCGGGCTTCACCACGAGCCAGATTTTCGCGTTATTCATGAGAAGCCTCCCTTACCCGAGCCACGGAGTGGCGACGGCCGCCAGAATATGGGCCAAGAGGGCGATGCCCCCGAAGACCCGGGTCCCGTCGATGAGATAGCTATGCACCTCTTCGGCTTCCTTCAGCGTCAGGCCGGTCGGCCAGACCTTGTCGGGATTGTCGTCGGACATACGAGTTCCTCCGTTTCGTCCAATGTGACTTCAGGCCGAGCAGGCAATCTCCGTCCGCTTGCCTGAATTGCCTCGCGGCATGCGGGGCATCACGCGCCTCCGGGGCTGAGCCCATCGGTGCGGAGCCAGACTGTCAGATAATTTTGACAGATGCAACTGTCAGATCAAATTGACAGTTGTCGTTGGATCGCACCCATGGACCGTCGTCGCAAGTGAAAAAGATGACTGCGGCATGTGCATTTTGTCGCGGCCTGCCGGTAGCGTGGTCGGCGCCGCTCAAGTGTCTGGAGCAATTGACAGAGATGTCCGCGCGGGGTTTTCGCGGCAGGCGCCGGCGCGCGGGCTCGGTCAGGCTGCGGTCCCTCGGCTGCCCGGGGTTTGGCGAGGGGCGTTGCCCGGCTGCAACGCCTTCGACGTCGCCGTCTGGGCCAACGCCGGCCGGCCGGCGTGGACGGCGATTCGCGTCGGCAGGGGGCGCGGCGATTTTCCGCTTCAAACCGGCGCCGGGCTGCGCTATAAGGTGACCGACCGGTCGATCAATGATTGGTGCATCGGCGATCCGGCCGGCCGAAAGACGCAGCGGCGCCCTCCGGTGCGGCGCCGTGCAAGCGGGGGAGGACATGCATGGCCGACGCCTTCGTCTGCGACGCGGTGCGCACGCCGATCGGGCGCTATGGCGGGGCGTTGTCGGGGGTGCGTGCGGATGATCTGGCCGCCGTTCCGTTGACCGCGCTGATGGCCCGCAACGGTTCTGTCGACTGGGCTGCCGTGGACGATCTCATCTACGGGTGCGCCAACCAGGCGGGCGAAGACAACCGCAATGTCGGCCGCATGGCGGCGCTGCTCGCGGGATTGCCGACCGGTGTGCCGGGAACCACAGTGAATCGGCTCTGCGGCTCGGGGATGGACGCGGTGGGCATGGCCGCACGCGCGATCCGTGCCGGCGACTGCGACATGGTCATCGCCGGCGGGGTCGAGAGCATGAGCCGCGCGCCCTTCGTCATGCCCAAGGCCGAGACCGCGTTCGCCCGCGCCAATGCGGTGTACGACACCACCATCGGCTGGCGCTTCGTCAATCCGCGGATGAAGGCGCTCCACGATACCCACTCGATGCCCGAGACCGCCGACAACGTCGCTGCCGACCACGATATCTCGCGTGCGGATCAGGACGCCTTTGCCGTCCGCAGCCAGGCCCGCTGGTCTGCCGCGCAAGAGGCCGGGCGCTTTGCCGAAGAAATCGCTCCGGTCACCGTGCCGCAGCGGCGGGGCGAGTCCGTCATCGTGGATCGCGACGAACATCCCCGCCCCGGCACCACCACCGAGGCACTGGGAAAACTGCGCGGCATCAACGGTCCTGACCTCAGTGTCACTGCCGGGAACTCCTCGGGCGTTAACGACGGCGCTGCCGCGCTGATCCTCGCTTCGGAGGCGATGGCGCGGGCGCAGGGGCTGGTGCCACGGGCCCGGGTGGTGGCGATGGCCGCTGCGGGAGTGGAGCCGCGGGTGATGGGGATCGGCCCTGCGCCTGCCGTCCGCAAGGTGCTGAAGCGTGCCGGTCTCGGCATCGAGCAGATGGATGTGATCGAGTTGAACGAAGCCTTCGCCGCGCAGGCGCTGGCGGTGCTGCGCGACCTTGGACTTGCCGACGATGCGCCCCATGTGAATCCCAACGGCGGCGCCATCGCCATGGGCCATCCGCTGGGTGCATCGGGCGCACGGCTGGTAACCGCGGCGATGTGGGAGTTGCACCGACGGCAGGGACGATATGCCCTCTGCACCATGTGTATCGGTGTTGGGCAGGGTATAGCACTGATCCTCGAACGGGTCTGAAACAGGGGAGGCTGCGCATGTACGCCCAGATGGTGAAGACCGACGCCGACAAGGTGAAGGCGCTCCAGGAAATGACCCCGGAGGAGCGCGCCTTTCAGGAGCGCGTCGATCGCGGCGAGAAGATCGAGCCGAAGGACTGGATGCCCGAAGGCTATCGCCGCACGCTGATCCGCCAGATCGGCCAGCACGCCCATTCCGAGATCGTCGGCCAATTGCCCGAGGGCAACTGGATCACCCGCGCCCCCACGCTGGAGCGCAAGGCCATCCTTCTGGCCAAGGTACAGGACGAGGCGGGCCACGGCCTCTACCTCTACTGCGCCGCCGAAACCCTTGGCGTCACCCGCGACGAGCTCACCGAGCGGCTGCTGTCCGGCCGGATGAAGTATTCCTCGATCTTCAACTACCCCACGCTGACCTGGGCCGACATCGGCGCGGTGGGCTGGCTGGTGGATGGCGCGGCGATCATGAACCAGGTGCCGCTGCAGCGCACCTCCTTCGGCCCCTACTCCCGCGCGATGATCCGCATCTGCAAGGAGGAGAGCTTCCACCAGCGGCAGGGCTTCGACATCATGATGAAGCTCGCCCGCGGCACGGAGGCCCAGAAGCGCATGGCGCAGGATGCGCTGGACCGCTTCTGGTATCCGTCGCTGATGATGTTCGGCCCATCCGACAAGGACAGCGTGCATTCGGCCCAGTCGATGAGCTGGAAGATCAAGATCAACACCAACGACGAGCTGCGCCAGAAGTTCGTGGACCAGACGGTGCCGCAGGCCGAATATCTCGGCCTGACCATCCCCGACCCTGAACTGACGTGGAACGAGGCAAAGGGCGGTTACGACTTCAGCCAGCCCGACTGGTCCGAATTCTTCGAGGTGCTGGCTGGCAACGGCCCCTGCAACGCCGACCGGATGGAGGCTCGCACCCGCGCCTGGGAGGAGGGCGCGTGGTTCCGCGACGGGCTGATGGCCCACGCCAAGAAGGCGGCCGCGCGCCGCGCGGCGGCGAGGCACGCCGCCGAATGAGCCACGGCCGCGCGGACCCCGCGCGGCCCCCTGCCCCGCGGGCCGAACCGGCCCCTGCCGTGCAACCCGGCGTGCCGCGCACGCCTTTCGGGAGGATATCGTCATGTCCAGCGAATGGCCCCTGTGGGAGGTCTTCATCCGCGGCCAGCACGGGCTGAACCACCGCCATGTCGGCAGCCTGCATGCCCCCGACGCGGAAATGGCGATCAAGCACGCCCGCGACGTCTATACCCGGCGCAACGAGGGCGTCAGCATCTGGGTGGTGCCCTCCGCGGCGATCGCCGCCTCCAGCCCGTCGGACAAGGGGCCGCTGTTCGAACCCGCCAACAGCAAGGTCTATCGCCACCCGACCTTCTACGACATTCCCGATGACGTGGGGCACATGTGATGCCGTCGCTTCCCGACATGACCACCCCGAACCTCGCCCGCCCCGAGGGGCTGACCCCGCGGCCCGGGGGCAGCGGCACGGCTCCGGCCGATGCGCTGTTCGAGTTCCTGCTGCGGATGGGGGACAACACGCTGATCCTGGGCCACCGGGTGTCCGAATGGTGCGGCCATGCCCCGGTGCTGGAGGAAGACATCGCGCTGGCCAACACCGCGCTGGACCTGATCGGCCAGACGCAGATGTGGCTGGGGCTGGCGGCCGAGGTCGAGGGGCGGGGCCGCGACGCCGATGCCCTGGCCTTCCTGCGCGACGCCTGGGATTTCCGCAACCTCTTGCTGGTGGAACGCCCCAATGGCGATTTCGGCCAGACGCTGATGCGGCAGTTCCTGTTCGACGCCTGGCACGCGCCGATGCTCACCGCGCTCGAGGGCTCCGCCGACCCCCGCATCGGCGAGATCGCCGCCAAGGCGGGGCGCGAGGTGGCCTATCACCTCGAACGCTCGGCCGATCTGGTGATCCGGCTGGGCGACGGGACCGAGGAAAGCCACGCCCGGATGCAGACCGCGCTGGACCGGCTCTGGCCCTGGACGGGCGAAGCGTTCATCCCCGACGCCACCGATGCCGCCATGGCCGGGGCCGGCCTCGCCCCCGCGCCCGACAGCCTCCGCGCCGCCTGGGACGCGACCCTCGACACCGTGCTGTCCGAGGCGACGCTGACCCGGCCCGAGGACGATTTCGCCCACCGCGGCGGCCGGCAGGGCCGGCATACCGAACACCTCGGCCATCTACTGTCGACCATGCAATGGCTGCAGCGCGCCTATCCCGGCGCGCAATGGTAGGGCCATGAGCACCGGAACCCTGCCCTCCACCGACCGGGTCTGGGACTGGCTCGCACAGGTGCCCGACCCCGAGATCCCGGCGATCTCGCTCGTGGACCTCGGGATCATCCGGGCCGTGGACTGGGACAGCGACACGCTGGTGGTGACCGTCACCCCCACCTATTCCGGCTGCCCCGCCACCGCCGTCATCAACCTCGACATCGAGACGAAGCTCCGCGCCGAGGGTGTGGAGAAGCTGCGGCTGGAACGACAGCTCAGCCCGCCCTGGACCACCGACTGGATCAGCTCCGAGGGCCGCGAGAAGCTGCGCGCCTATGGCATCGCGCCG
>SLBI01000322.1 GCA_007126375.1 Paracoccaceae bacterium | reverse complement strand
CTGCGAGCAGACCATCGTCGAAAGGATGTCGCCATGGCCAAGCGATGTCACCCTGAACTGGCCCCTGTCTCCCCGGGGGACGTCCCGATGAATGTCGAAATCGGGTCCGGGCGGCGCTGCCGCGATCATCGTCGGTTGTTCAGTCCCGGCATCTGGGGGGCGATCACCGCAGCAAATCGGCGCCGTCGGGCAGGCACATCATCGGAGGTTCTGCCGCGCGCGGATGCTGCCGCGTCCGAAGGCGACGACAGCGCGAGGGCGCTGCCGGAACCCGCCGTCCCGGTCTCAGCCGGGCGGCGCATCGGCGGCGAGCTCGCGCGCAATGTCCCGTGCCAGGGTCCAGCCGCGATAGACGAAGGCGGTGTAGAGATCCACGCAAACGGCGCCCGCGGCCAGCATGCGGCGTACATCCGCGGCGCTGCCGATACCGCCATTGCCCTTGATGGGGATGCGGCCGCGGGCCACATGCCCGGCAAGGGCGACATTGTGCAGCGCGCGGCGCCGGATCGGCGCACCGTGCAGCGTCCCCGCGCCGGAGGCGAGGCGCGGCTCGGGGGTGGTGCTGCCGCCACCAACCTTCAGGCCGCCGAGGCCGCCGGCGACCGCGGCCTCGATCAGCGCCGCGAACCGGTCCGGTTCATCGGCGACATCATTGGGAACCCGCAGAACCACGCGCCCCGGGTCGATATCCAGCCGTGGCAGAACCGCCTTCAGCCGGCCCAGCGCGTCGAAGGGCGCGCCGTCGCGCCGGATATTCGGGCAGATGAGGCTCAGTTCGATGGCATCGGCATGGGGGGCGACACGGTTCGCGGTCTCGGCCAGCTCGTCGGCCGTGAAGCCGCCGACATTGGCAAAGACCGGCACACGCCCGCCGCCGCGCCGGTAGGCGCGCAGGCGGTCCACCACATGCGCACAGCCCTTGCCGGGCAGGCCCATGGAGTCGCGCAGCCCCTCCTGTTGCGGCAGGCGCAGCAGCCGCGGCCGGGGGTTGCCCACCCGGGGCTTCGGCATGATCGTGCCCACACAGAGAAAGCCGAAGCCCAGCCGCGACAGCGCCGGCAGCATGTCGGCGTTCTTGTCGAAACCTGCGGCGAGGCCGACCGGGCTGGCGATCTCGACCCCCGCGAAACGCATGGCCAGACCCGGCTGCGGCGCGCTCAGCCGCTGCAGGCGGTCCGCCAGCGCCCATGCCGGCCACGCCCGCAGCGCGGCCTCGCCCAACCGCGCGGAGGTATCGGCGGGCAGCGCGAAAAGCGCCGGGCGCAGGAGACCTGCGTAGAGGCCGGCGCTCATGCGCCCGGCGCGCCGCCTGCGGCATCCGACGTGCCGGCGAGGCTCGCAAGCACCGCGTCGCAGCTTACGGTCTCGCCATAGTCGCGGTGAAAGCGCTGCAGGGCAGCCTCGTGGTCCGTAGCCGAAAAGGCGCCGCAGCAATCGCTGACCACCGTGACGTAGTAATCGCGGAAATAGAGGTCACGGCCCGTCGATTCCACGCAGGTGTCGGTGGCTACCCCGGTCAGCAGCAGGCTGCGGATGCCGCGACGGTCGATCTCGTCGCGCAGGCTGGTCCCGACCATGGCGCTGTAGCGGTGCTTGGTGATCACCGTCTCGCCCGGCTCCGGCGCGACACCGCAGAACTCGGCGCCCCAGCTGCCCGAGATGCAGCGCGGCATGGTCATGCCCAGCCGTGCGTTGCGCTCGCGCATCGGCGCCGACAGCACGGACTCGTCGTAGATCGC
Organism: Paracoccaceae bacterium; assembly: GCA_007126375.1. Taxonomy (GTDB): domain Bacteria; phylum Pseudomonadota; class Alphaproteobacteria; order Rhodobacterales; family Rhodobacteraceae; genus Rhodobaculum. The sequence continues at coordinate 10,136 of SLBI01000322.1, read as the reverse complement.
GCGCACGAAGATGACCGGCAGACCGGCCGCCCGCACACCGTCGATCAGCCGGCGCAGCCGAGGGAGCACCTCGGCCTGGATTGCTGCCACATCGGCGCCAACGCGATGAAAGAACCCTCCGTCCGCCACGAAGTCGTTCTGCACGTCGATGACCAGCAGCGCCGCATGCGCCGGGTTCGCCTTGGCCGCAAGGCCGCTGAGGAGCGGTTCCATAGGATGCTTACCCGGTCTCGCCGCGAAGGCTGGCGCGGTCGAGATGCGGCATGCACAGCCGCTCTGCCAGCTCCACCAGCCAGAAGAGGGCGTAGCCCAGAAAGGACAGCGCGAAGATCGCCGCAAACAGAAGCGCCGTGTCCATCGAACCGTTTGCCAGCATCAGCGTGTAGCCGAGCCCGGCGTTGCCGCCGACGAATTCGCCCACCACCGCACCCACCACCGCCAGCGTGATCGAGATCTTCAGCCCGGCGAAGATCGAAGGCAGGGCGTTCGGAAAGCGGATCAGCCGGAAGGTCTCGAATTTCGAAAGCCCGATGGAGCGGGCGAGGTGGATCTTCTCGCGCTCGATCGAGGCCAGGCCCATCACCGTGTTGATCACCACCGGAAAGAAGGCGATCAGGAAGGCGATCAGCACCTTGGGCAGCATGCCGAAGCCGAACCAGACGATGAACAGCGGTGCCACCGCAACCTTGGGCACCGCCTGGAAGGAGACGAGGATCGGGTAGACCGACTTGGAGAACAAGGGCGACTGGAAGATCGCGACCGCGAGGGGGATGCCGATCGCCACGCTCAGCGCGAAGCCCAGGACCACCTCCAGCCCGGTTACCCAGGCTTCGCGCAGCAGCATCGCGCGGTTGCGCAGCATGGCGTCGAGTATCTCCGTCGGCGAAGGGAGCAGGAAGCGCGGCAGGCCGACCATGTCGCGCCCGAGTTCCCAAGCGGCCAGCAGGACGATGACCGCGGCAATGGGGTAAACCACCCGGGTGACCCGGTCGTGCCTGGCGCGCCGCGTCTGCTCGCGCTGAACGCGGGCCTCCACGGCCTCGATGCTCAGCGGGTCGTCGTGATCCGGAGCGCGTCCGATGCGGGAGCCGTCGGTCATGCTGCTCATGTGCTCGATCCCTCTCAGTTCTCGCGCAGTATGCCGCTCGCGACAAACACATCGAGGACCTCGCGGCTGTACTGGGCGAAGCGCGGGCCTTCGCGCATCGCCAGCGTGCGCGGGCGCGGCAGATCGATGTCGATCACCCGGTCGATCTTGCCCGGGCGTGGGGTCATCACCACAACCTTGTCGGACAGGAAGACGGCCTCCGAGATCGAATGCGTGACGAAGAGCACGGTCATGTTGCGGTCGGCACAGAGCCGTTGCAGGTCGAGCTGCATCTGATCGCGCGTCAGGGCGTCCAAGGCGCCGAACGGCTCGTCCATCAGCAGATGCGGTGGATCATGCAGCAGCGCCCGACAGATCGAAACGCGCTGGCGCATTCCTCCTGACAGCGCCTTGGGATACTGGTGCTCGAACCCGTCGAGCCCCACCGATCGCAGCAGTTCGCGCGCCCGCGCCTCGGCCGGCTTTCGGTCCATCCGGCGGGCCTCGGCCTGCAGCATGATGTTTGACAGCGTGTTGCGCCACTCCAGCAGGACATGGCTCTGAAACACCAGCCCGATGTCCTTGCGTGCCCCGGTCACGGGGGCGCCGTCCACCAGGATCTGACCGCCGGAGGCCCCGCTCAGGCCGGCGGCGATCATCAGCAGGGTGCTCTTGCCGCAACCGCTCGGCCCGACGATCGAGACGAATTCCCCCCGTTGCTGTGACAGCGAAACCCTGTCGAGGGCGCGCACGGGGGCAGCCTCGGTTGCATAGACCTTGCTGAGCGAGCGCACTTCGAAGAACGCCGGCACCTCGGCCCGACCGTTCGGCTCATGCGCTGCGGACATCATCGTCATCTGCAGTGGTCCTCCGGTAGCCGGCGAGGGGTCGGGACGCCGTGGCGCCGAACGGGGACCAGCCGACGCTGCGGTCGCCGGGCCGCGTCACAGATCGGGTGGGACGAATTCGTCGCCCTCGGGCACGTAGTCATTGGTGAAGACGCGTGCCGGTTCCAGCGCTTGCTCCATACCACCATAGGTCATGAGCACCTCGATCGTGGCGTCCCATTCCTCGGCGGACATCCAGCCCAGGGGCTGGCCGCGCGTCGGCTCGGTCACCCAGATTTCCCAAGACAGTTCCATCTCGCGCAGGGTCACCTCATCGATGGCGGTTTCCAGGTACTCGCGCAACGTGGCGGCCGCCTCGTCCGGATTGGCGCGGGCGTAGAGGAAGCCGCGGACGCTCGCACGGACAAAGGGGGCTATGATCTCCGGGCGCTGCTCGATCATGTCGGTGTGCACGATGATGGTGTTCGAGACAGTCACCACCCCGCAGTCGCGGAACCAGAAGATCCGCGCATCCACGCCGGCACGGACCTCCAGTGCTGGCACGTAACCCTGGGCGAAGCCGGCGATGGCATCGACCTGCCGGTTGATCACCGCCGGCACGGCGCCAGCCGGGTCGATGTTCACGACATTGACCTGCGACTGGTCGATGTCGCAGCCGCGCGTGAATGCCGGCCACTGCTGGAACTGCGCCGAGCCGGTGGGAATGCCGATCGTGCGGCCTTCCAGATCCCTTGGCTCCATGATGGGCGAATCCGCCCGCACGATCACGGCGGCGGGATTGGCGCGATAGATGCCGGCGACCGACCGGATATCGGCCCCGCGCGAGATAGTGTTGGCCACCGTGTACCCGTCGGCGAAGCCGAAATCGACCGACTTGCTGGCGACAAGCTGGGCAGTACTGCCCGAGCCGCGGCCCTGGCTGATCTCCACGGCGAGGCCTTCCTCGGCGTAATAGCCGAGCTCGCTGGCCATGATGAAGCCGATGTTCGGCCCCTGATAGAGCCAGTCGAGCTGGACGCTGACCTCGACCGTGGGCTCGTTCGCGCCCCCCGGCACGGGCTGCAAGCCCAGGCAGGCGGCCAGCGCCAGTCCCGCGACGGTCGCGCGGCACGTCAGGTTCCTCATCTTCACCTCCCCGTTTTGTTGACTATCCAGTTAGTCTTTCTGTCACGAGACGCGGGCTGAGGCGATCTGTCAAGGCTTGCGTGCAGCCAGGGGCCCGTACGCCCCCGGGTTGCGTAAGTATTCGGCGCGCAGTCCCCGCCTGTCACGGCGCGCCCCGCCGCGACGGGATTCGCGGCATCAGCAGGAACGAGTCGTGGCCCAGGCCGGCATGTATGGCATTGCGCGCGGCGAAGATCCCGGCGGGCCGATCCTCGGGGTGATTGTGCAGGATGCGGCCGGGCTGGTCGCCGGGCTCCAGATCATGGCCCTGCAGCGTCAGGGCCAGAGTGTAGCCGGGCGGGCAGACGATACAGGTCGGCCATATCTCGACATCCACGGCCACGGGCTCGCCCGGGATCAACGGTTCCTGCCCGTCGTGAGGGTGCCATGGCCGCCAGGGAAGGCTGCGCGCCGGATCGGTGGCGCGATGCGACGCGCGCAGCCATCCGCGCGCAACCGGGGCAAGGTCGCTCGCGCCCTGAAAGATCACCTCGCGGCCTTCGGGATCGAACAGCCGCAGGCAGGCGAAGATGTCCATGTCCGTGGTCTCCGACGACACCCAGAGCCGCGCCGCCACAGGGCCGGTGAACTCCACCGGTTCCGCGAAGGGAGCGGTGTGCAGCGTCAGCCCTTCGCGCATGGCGTGATACTGCGCGACGCTCGGCTGCGCCGGCGGTGTTTCGCCAAGGGTTCCGGCCGCCGGATCCAGATAGAGCCGCGTCCACTCCGTTTCCGGCAGCGGCCAGGCCGTGGCGAAACGCTCCTCCACGTGGTCGGGATGGCGGATCTCCAGCCGGATCGGCGCGGTGTCGTCCCAGCCGTTGTCGGCATCCTTCAGGAAATGGTCGAGAAACTGCTTCTGCCGGGCGATGAAGGCGGGACGGTAGAAGCTCTCGAAATGGGTGCCGGTGTGGATTTCCAGCCATTTGCGCGATGAACCGGCGCGCAGGTAGCCCTCGATGTTGCCACGCAGATGCAGCCCTGCCCCACCCCAGTTCCCGGCCGAATAGAGCGGCACCTCGATACGGCCGAGTTTCGGTGTGCGTTCGGCGTGCCAGGCGTCGTCGAAGGGATGCGCCAGCAGATCGGCGGGGTGATCGGCGCGGTTGCCGGGCAGCAGCACATCGGGCACGGGGTCGCCCGTGGTTGCTTCCCCGGTGTCACGGTCGCGGTGATGGGTGGCGGCGTTGCCGTTCTGGTTCGGCAGCACCTGCCGCGGATACCAGGCGGTGGGAAAGACGTTGCTGAGGATTCCGCCATGGTGGCCCCAGTCGCGGTAGAGATCGCACCCCCCCTCCCACTGGCAGATCGCGGCCAGCGCCGGCGGCCGGGTCGCGGCAACCTGCCAATGCTTGATGGTGTAGTAGGAGATGCCGATGAGCCCCACCCGGCCGGTCGACCAGGGCTGCGCCGCCGCCCAGGCGATGGCCTCGCGGTAATCCTCGGTCTCGGTCGGCGAAAACGGATCGAGGTAACCTGGAGACCGGCCGGATCCACGCGAGTCCACCGCGATCACGACATAGCCGTCGGGCACCCAGCGTTCGGGGTCGATCATCTCCCAGCGCAGGAAATGCCCCGAGGACCCGGCATCGACGATCCCGGGGTTCAGCCGGACGAGCTTCGCCCAGGGCAGCGGATAGCCGTCCTCGAAATGCACGTCCTTGCCGTAGATGCCCTTGGTCATCAGCACCGGAAAACGCCCCGGCCGGTCCGGCCGGAACACGTTCGCCGCGAGACGGCCGCCATCCCTGAGGGGGATGACGACGTCCTTCTCCAGCCGGATGCCGCGGCCGGCGAGGATGGCTTCGGCCTGTGACATGGGCGCGCCCCCGCTGCGGGTCAGCTGTCCAGAAGCCCGCGCAGCGTGACCCTTTCCGGATACTCCTTGCGCACCAGACCGCGTCGCTGCAGTTCGGGCACCACCAGTTCCACGAAGTCACGCAGCATGCCCGGTGCTGCGAAGCTGCGCGCAAGGATGATGCCGCCGTTGCGACCCCCGGCCACATGTGCCTCTTCCAGATGGTCGGCAACCTCCTTGGGCGAGCCGATGACGTGGTTCGAGCGCGTGGCGAGCATCTTGCGGCCCATTTCCTCGACGGTGATGTCGGGATCCTCGGTCTTGAGGATTTCCTGGAAGGTGCCCCACATCACCTGCTCGGCCCGGATCGCCTCGGCCGCATCGGCCAGCTTCATCTTCGGGTCCAGCTTGGTGAAATCGATGCCGTACCAGATCGACAGCTCGATCAGCCCGGCGTTCCCGGGCACGGAATCGAGATAGAAGCGCTCCTTGCGCAGCGCGTCCTCGCGGGTTTCGCCCACCTGGGTCCGGACGGCCCAGAACACCCCCAGATCGCGCGACTGCCTGCCGTGTTTCTCGAGGAGACCGTCGAGGCGGGTGCGATGATCGGTGATGCTCGCGGCAGTGCGGCGCTGCACGAACTGCATGTCGGCATGCCTTGCGGCCAGGTTCAGCCCGTCATCGGACTGCCCGGCCTGGATGATCACCGGCTTGCCCTGCGGCGACGGAATGCAGGGCAGCGGGCCGCGGACGTTGTAGTATTCGCCCTTGTGATCCACGAAATGCACCTTCGACGGTTCGGCGAAGATGCCGTTCTCGCGATCCAGCCTGATGGCGTCGGGCTCCACGCTGGCCCAGAGCTTCTGCACCACCTCCAGATGCTCGCGGGCCCGCGCATAGCGTTCGGCCGCAGGCATCATCTTCTCGAAGCCGTAGTTCGCCGCCTCGTTCTTGTAGGCCGAGGTGACGGCGTTCCACGCCATCCGCCCCTGGGTGACATGATCGAGCGAGGCGAACATCCGCGCCACATGAAACGGGTGGTGATAGGTGGTGGACATGGTCAGCCCGAAGCCGAGCTTCGGCGCGACCCGCGCCATCAGCGGGATCATCGGCGTCATGTCATGCTTGGGCCAGCGCACGCCCTTGCGGACGGGGACCGAGAAGCCATCGTCGAAATGCTCGGGCGTCTCGGCGGCGTCGCCGAAGAAGACCATGTCGAACATGCCCCGCTGGGCGATGCGGGCGACATCCTCGTAGAAGTCCGGCCCGTAATACTGGTATCCCTGCCACGAGCCGGGAATGCCCCAGAGATAATCCGTGTGGGCAAAGGATATGTCCACGGCGAGATGCATCGTCTCGGACTGGCACATGGTGGGTCTCCCTGTTGTGATTGGTCAGGCGGTGCGGCAGGCGGTCTCGAACGGCAGGCGCGGCAATCGGTCGAACACGCCGGCGGGGTCGCCATAGCCGATGTTCACGAGGAAATTCGCTTCCCAGCCCTCGGCGCTCAGGAACGCATCGGTCAGCTTTTCCCGGTCGAACCCGGACATCGGCCCCGTGTCGAGGCCGAGCGCTCGGGCGGCCATGATCAGATAGGCACCCTGCAGCGTGCCGTTGCGGAACGCCGTCTCGCGTTCCACCGCCTCCGATCCGGTGAACCAGGGGCGGGCATCGGCATGCGGAAAGAGCGTGCCGAGGTGATCGTAGAACCTCGGGTCATGGGCCACGATCACCGTCAGCGGCGCGGCCATGGTCTTGTCGAGGTTGCCGCGCGACATGGCCGGGCGCAGGCGTTCCTTGCCCTCCGGCGTGTGCACGAAGACGAAACGCGCGGGCGAACAATTCCCCGACGTCGGACCCATCTTGAGCAGATCGTAGAGCCTGCGCGCGATATCCTCGGGCAAGGGCCGGTCCTGCCAGCGGTTCTGCGTCCGGGCGGTCCGGAACATCCGATCGAGGATCCGGTCTTCCGCTTCGGCCAGGGCGGATGCGAGGTCGGTCATGCAAAGGCTCTCCCATTCATCATCGGAGCGCGGCCACCCTTCAACGCCGGTTCGCAGCAAGGACCGCGAGGCGACGGGCCAGCGGCCAGAGGATGACGGCAAGGGTCATCAGCATGAGCCCGCCGGCGATGGGGCGGCGCAGGAACACGCCCCAGTCGAGGCCATAGAGGACCAGCGCCTGGCGCAGATTGACCTCGAGCATCGGCGCCAGAACGAAGGCGATGATCAGCGGCGTGATCGGTATGCGTGCCAGTCGCAGGCACGCGCCGAGCGCGCCGGCCAGCACCATCACCGTCAGATCCATCGTCGAGTTGTTGGTCGCAAAGGTGCCGATCGTCGCCAGGACCACAACGCCGGCCACCACCATCGGCTCGGGCAGGCGCAACACCGAGGTCCACAGCCTCAGCCCGATCAGGCCAAAGGTGATGATGCCGATATTCGCCAGCAGCAGCGCCAGCAGGATCAGCAGCACGATGTCGTTCTGATCCAGATAGAGCCGCGGGCCCGGCACGACGCCCTTCATCACGAGCCCGGCGAGGATCAGCGCCGTGATCGCGTCGCCCGGTATTCCCAGCGACAGCGCGGGCACCAGCGCGCCGCCCGTCACCGCGTTGTTGGCCGATTCAGAGGCGATCACGCCCTTGGGGTTTCCTTCGCCCATTGGCACCCCGGTCCGGGTGGTGCGCTTGGCCTCGGCATAGGAGACGAAGGAGGCTGCCGTCGGCCCCGCGCCCGGCATGATGCCCATGGCCGTGCCGATGGCGGCGGATTTCCCGATCAGCGGGATACCCTGCCGCCAGAATCCCCGCTCGGGCATCTCCACCCCCAGCCGATGGGTGACCGCCGTGCCTGTCCGTCCGGGACGCGCCGTGCGCAGGATCACCTCGGATATGGCAAAGAGACCGATCAGCAGCGGCACCAGCTGCAGGCCGCCGGCCAGCGGGAAATAGCCGAAGGTCAGCCGCATGCCGCCGCCGACCGGATCCTGTCCGACGCTGGCCAGCAAAAGCCCGATCAGTGCCGAGATCAGCGCGCGCAGATAGAGCCGGCGGTCCAGAAGCACCACGCAGGTAACGGCGAAGGCGCCGACCAGAAACAGCTCCAGCGGCCCGAAGCGCAGTGCGAAGCGCGCCAGCGCCGGCGCGGCCATCAACAGCACCAGCACGGACAGGATCCCCCCCGCGGCAGAGCCGATCGTGGCCAGCGTCAGCGCGAGCCCGGCCTTGCCCTTGCGCGCCATCTCGTAGCCGTCGAGCGCGGTCGCGGCCGAGGCCGGCGTGCCCGGCACGTTCAGCAGGATGCTGGGCACGCAGCCACCGTAGATCGAGGTGCAGTAGAGGCTGATCAGCAGCGCGATGCTGGGCGCCAGCTCCATGTTGATGGTCAGAGGGAGGGCGAGCGCGATGGCGATCGCCGGTCCGAGGCCCGGGATCACCCCGATCACCATGCCGATCATCGCGCCCAGCATTCCGGACAACAGCGTCACCGGGTCGAGCAGCATGTTGAGTGCCGACGACAGATCGGACATGAAGGGACCCCGCGGCAATGGTGGATTGCGATCTGGGCGGTCCGCCCAGGCTCAGCGCCAGAACGTGCCGGTGGGAAGCTGCACACCCATGCCGCGCACGAAGACAAGCCAGATCAGCGCGATCAGCATGGCCGCGAACAACGCCAGCGGCAGCGGCCGGCGGAAGCCCAGAAGGACCGGCATCGCCAGCAGCAAGAGCCCCGCGGCCGGCGCCCAGCCGATCAGCCGGAAGGCCTGCACGAAGACCCACAGCCCGGCCAGGGCGGCCAGCCCTGCCGCCAGCCTGCGCGGCACCACCGGCGGCAGCGTCTCGCCGTCGCCGAAGACAGCCAGCGCCAGCGCGGTGGTGGCCAGCGCCACCAGCGCGAGACCGGGCACCAGCCGCGCCGAGTTGCCGGGGTCGTTCCACCACTCGGCCGGGCGGAACAGCCCCGACTGCCAGAGCACCGCAGCAGCCAGCCCCGCCAGCGCCAGGAAGACGAAGCGCGTCAGCACCCGCGACCCTTGACCCTGCGCACCGGGCTGGCCGCCTGCGCTCATTTGTCGACGAGCCCGAGTTCCTCGAGGATGCGGCCAGCGGTGGCGAACTGGTCACGCGCGAGCGCCTCGGTTTCGGGACCGTCGAGATAGACAGGTTCCATGCCGAATCCGGTCAGCGTCTGGATGAAGCTGTCGGTCTGCTGCGCGTCGCGGCAGGCGCCGCGCAGGATCTCGGTCTCGGCCTCGCCCAGCCCGGCCGGCGCGACAAAGGCGCCCCAGACGCCCGAGGGCACGTCGTAGCCGACCTCGTAGATCGTCGGCACGTCGGGAAGAAGCTCCAGCCGCTCCTGCGCCATGATCGCCAGCGGCCGCAGCAGGTCGGCGTTCTGGCGATAGACGCTGCCGGCGACCCAGTAGATGTCCACCACATCCGCCAGCAGGTTGCGCACATTGTCGGCGTCCGAGGTGCTTTGCACCTGCACCGCTTCGAAATCGGCCTGCTCCATCAGCTGGACCATGGCGACATGCTGCACCGAGCCTGTGCCGACCGATCCGTAGGTCAGCCTGCGGCCGGCTTTCGTGGCCTCGATGATGCCGGGCACGCTTTCATGCACCGAGCCTTCGGTGACAACCATGATCATCGGGTTGCTGTAGACCCGGCAGATGAAGGTGAAGCTGTCGAGGTCGTAGGGCGTGTTGGTGCGGTTCGGCGCCTGGATCATCGGCGACGTGGTGGTGATGCCGACGGTATAGCCGTCGGGCGTGGCGGCGGCGATCTCGGAGGTGCCGACCGAGCCGCCGGCGCCTCCGCGGTTGACCACCGAGACCGAGACGCCCAGCGCCTCCGCCAGCGCATCGGCGAAGACGCGGCTGGCGATGTCGGTCTGTCCGCCGGCGTCGAAGGGCACGATGTAGGTGAGACCCCGTTCGGGATAGCTGTCGGCTGCCGCGGCCGAGGCGGACAACGCGACGGCTGCGACGGAGCCGGCAAGGAAACGGAACGGCGCGGTCATGGCAGGAAACTCCCTGTTGTGATGATTGACCCTCAGGCGGCCGGGTGAGGGCATGTCGGTCGAAGCCGCCCGCAGGGGACCACAGGCCCCCTGTGCCCCGATCAGCCTGCGGATTTCAGGTGGTCGCCGCGGCGCTGGTAGAGGTTGTCGTCGGCGTAGCCCATGGTTTCGGGCTGGCCGCGGCCGAGCATGACCTGGAAATAGACCGGGGCGAG
>SLBI01000043.1 GCA_007126375.1 Paracoccaceae bacterium | reverse complement strand
CGCACCGCGGGCGATCTGGCTGCGTTACCGGCTGATCGCGGCGGAGCTGGCGGCGGCGGGGATCGATGTGAACTGCGCGCCCTGCGCCGATCTCGCCGGGCCGGCCACGCACCCCTTCCTGTCCGATCGCTGTCTTGGCGCAGATCCGCACGCTGTAGTCGCTGTCGCGCGCGCCGCCGCGCAGGGAATGCTCGCCGGTGGCGTTCTGCCGGTGGTCAAGCATCTGCCGGGTCACGGCCGCGCCGGCGCCGACAGCCACCATGCCCTGCCGCGGGTGGAGGCGCCGGCTGCGGCGCTGCGGAGCACGGATTTCGCCGTCTTCGCCGCGCTGGCCGACCTGCCGCTGGCGATGACCGCGCATGTCGTCTACCCCGCCTTCGATACCGAGCCCGCCACATGCTCCGCGCCGATGATCCGGCTGATCCGCGACGAGATCGGTTTCGGCGGCCTGCTGATGACCGACGATCTGGGCATGGGCGCGCTGACCGGTCGCCCGGCCGAACGTACCGGCCGGGCGCTGGCCGCGGGCTGCGACGTCGTGCTCTGGGGCAACGGATCGCTGGCGGTGATGGCCGAGGTGGCGGCCGCGGCCGGCGCGCTTTCGCCCTCCGCCGCAGCACGGGCCGAGGCAGCGCTCGCACTGCGGCGTGCCCCCGATCCCGCCGATCCCGCCGCGCTTGCTGCCGAACTGGCGGCCCTGGCGGCGGGGCGGGCGGCATGACCGGCGCGGACGCCGAACGGCCACCCGAGCCGGAGGGTCGGGACTGGGAGGACACGCCGCTGGCCCGCGCCGATCGGCGGGCCGCGGAGGCGCTGATCGTCGATGTCGAGGGGTTCGAAGGGCCGCTCGACCTGTTGCTGGCGCTGGCCCGCACGCACAAGGTCGATCTGCGGCGCATCGCCGTGCTGCCGCTCGCCGAGCAGTACCTCGCCTTCGTCGAGCAGGCGCGTGCAATGCGGATCGAGCTGGCCGCGGATTACCTGGTGATGGCGGCGTGGCTCGCCTATCTGAAATCGCGGTTGCTGCTGCCGCCGGATCCCGAGGCCGAGGGCCCCACGGCCGAGGAGATGGCGGCACATCTGGCCTATCAGCTGCAGCGGCTGGAGGCGATGCGCGCGGCGGCGGCGCAGCTGATGGCGCGCGACCGGCTGGGCCGCGACATCTTTGCGCGCGGCCTGCCGGAGGAGGTGGAGCGCCGCCGCACCATCCGCTGGGACGCGAGCCTGATCGATCTGTTGCGCGCCTATGCGCGGCTGCGCACCCGCGACGAATTCCGCCCCTGGGCGTTCGACCGGGGCGATATCCACGGTCTTGACGAGGCGCTGGAACGGCTTCGGGGCCAGTTGGCTGCCCGGCTTGGCTGGCTGCCGCTCGATGCCTTCCTGCCGGACGGCTGGCGCCGCGGCGGGCCGCGGCGACGGTCCGCCACCGCGGCGACCTTCGTCGCGGGGCTGGAGCTGACGCGCCAGGGCCGGGCCGAGTTGCGCCAGGCCGAGCCTTTCGGCCTGCTGGAGTTGCGCGGCAGGGCGCCGGAATGAGCCCCTCGGCCACGCCATGACGACGGAGCCGGAAACCCCGCTCTTCGCGCCGCCGCCGCTGCCCGAGCAGGAGCGGATGGTCGAGGCGATCCTGTTTGCCGCGACCGGGATGGTGACCCTGGCCGAACTGGCGGCGCGGATGCCGCATGGTTGCGATCCGGCGGCGGCCCTGCGCGGGTTGGCTGAACGCTATGCCGGCCGCGGCGTGGAGTTGCGCCGCATCGGCGAGGCGTGGGCCTTTCGCACTGCGCCCGACCTCGGCTTCCTGATGCAGGCCGAGCGGGTGGAGACCCGCAAGTTGAGCCGCGCCGCAATCGAGACGCTGGCGATCATCGCCTATCACCAGCCGGTCACCCGCGCCGAGATCGAGGAGATCCGCGGCGTCGCCGTCAGCCGCGGGACGCTCGATCAGTTGCTGGAACTCGACTGGATCCGCTTCGGTCGGCGGCGCAACACGCCCGGCCGCCCGGTCACCTATCTGGTGACCGAGGCGTTCCTCGACCATTTCGGGCTGGAAAGCGCGCGCGATCTGCCGGGGCTGGCCGAGTTGCGTGCCGCCGGCCTGCTCGACAGCCGCCCCGGCCCGGCAGGAGGCGTGCCGGCGCCCGGCGCGGAAGGAGGGCCGGATCCCGGCGAGGATGCCCCCGACCCCGATCAGGGCGCCCTGTTCGACGACTGACAGTCCTTCGGCCGGGGCGCCCCGCGCCGGATCGACCCCGCCGGCAGGGAAGATGCGCAAAGGGGGGTGTGCCCGGGCGCCGCGATCCCGTAAGCTGCACAGGACAGGGGAGGCGAGGATGAACATCAACCGGCTGATCGTCATGGTCATGAGCATGTTCGGAATGCGGGCGCTGCGGCAGATGGGCCGGCGCAGCGCCGGCCGCAACGGTCCGCAGGGCGGCGCGGCCGCCGGAGGTCAGACCCGGACCCAGCGTGAGACGATGCGCGCTGCGAAGCGCGCCGCCCGGATCGCGCGGCGGATGAACCGCTAGATCGCGCTGCGGTGTCTGCCGGCCAGACGTCAGCGGCGGCGCAGGCGGATCACCACATCGACGCGGGCCACCTCGGCCCCGGCAGGCGCTTCGGGCAGCCGCGCGATCTCGAGTTCCTCGGCCGGCGCATCGGTCAACTCTGCCGTATCTTCCCAGTAGAAATGCGGGTGGTCATCGGTGCGCGTGTCGAAATAGCTCCGGTTGCCGTCCACCGTCACCTCCTGCACCAGCCCGCATTCACAGAAGGCGCGCAAGGTGTTGTAGACGGTGGCGAGCGAGACCGTCTCGCCCTGCGCCTGCGCCGCGGCATAGAGGCCTTCGGCCGTGACGTGCCGATCGAGGCCGTCGCCGACCAGCAGCGCGGCGAGCGCAAGGCGTTGCCGTGTCGGGCGCAGGCCGGCCCGACCGAGCCATTTGGTGCCGCGATCGACGGCGGCGTCGCACAGGGGGGCGGTAAAATCCTTCATCACCGCTTATCATTAAGCGCGCCGCCGCCGGATTTCAAATGAAAATGAGTCGCAACTTCCGGCGGCACGGCGCAGGCTTGCCAGCCGCGCCGGCGCGGTGATAGTGGTGCGCCGAACCGAAACAGGGGCGGGATCGGCCACGAATGACCGCATATCCGACGCAGTTCGACAGGGAGGCGCTGCTGG
>SLBI01000366.1 GCA_007126375.1 Paracoccaceae bacterium | reverse complement strand
GTGATCGTCGATGCCGCGCCACCGCCGGCGGGGCCGGACGGGCACGCGGCCACGCTCGCCTTCGAGTTGGTATCGGGCCGGCGGCCGATCATCGTGAACTGCGGGCCCGGAGCGGGCTTCGGCCCGCTGTGGCACCGCGCCGCCCGCGCCACCGTCGCGCATTCCTCGCTCGATCTCGAGGGCTGGTCCTCGTCACGGCTGGGTGCGGCCTCGCGCGCCGGCAGCGGCGAGCCGGCGCTGAGCGACCGGCCCGGACAGGTGACGCTGGCACGCGAGGGCGAGGGCCACGCCGCCGGCCTCGTACTGGGTCATGACGGCTATGCCCGCAGCCACGGCCTGGTGCACGTCCGGCGCCTCGCGCTCAACCCGGACGGCCGTGCGCTGATGGGTGAGGACGCGCTCATCGCCCTCGATCCGGCGCAACGGCGGCGGTTCGACGCGATGCTCGACGCCGGGGCGCTGGCCGGGATCGGCTTCGCCATCCGTTTCCACCTGCACCCTGATGTCGATGCCGCGATCGATCTCGGCGGGCGCGCGGTGTCGCTGGCCCTGCGCTCGGGCGAGGTCTGGGTGTTGCGTTGCGAGGGAGCCCTGCCGGCGCTGGAGCCGTCGGTCTATCTGGAGGCCGGGCGTCTGCGACCGCGGGCAACGCAGCAGATCGTGCTGGCGGGCCGGGCGCTGACACCGGCTGTGCAGATCGGCTGGACGCTGGCCAAGGCGCAGGACATGCCGGCGGGGCTGCGCGATGTCGCACTGGACGAGGAGGAGGGCGCTGGGTAGGAGGGCGGCGCAGCATCCGAACGGAGCGAGCCCATGGACCATCCCGCGCCGATCCGCCGTGCGCTGATCTCGGTTTCCGACAAGACCGGCCTCGATGCGCTGGCGCAGGCGCTGGCCGCGCGCGGGGTCGAGGTGCTCTCCACCGGCGGCACCGCGGCCGAACTCCGCGCCGCCGGGCTGGACGTGCGCGAGGTGGCAGAGGTGACGGAGTTTCCCGAAATGCTGGACGGGCGGGTGAAGACACTGCACCCGCGGGTGCATGGTGGGCTGCTGGCCCGGCGAGCCGATCCCGCCCATGCCGAGGCGATGGCGACGCATGGCATCCCGGCGATCGACCTCCTGGTGGTGAACCTGTATCCGTTCGAGGCCACCGTCGCGCGCAATGCGGAGTATGCCGAATGCGTGGAGATGATCGATATCGGCGGCCCGGCGATGATCCGGGCCGGGGCGAAGAACCATGCCGATGTCACGGTGCTGACCGATCCGGCCGACTACCCTGCCTTTCTCGAGGAGATCGAGGCGCAAGGCGGCGCGACCACGCTGGCCTTCCGCAAGCGGCTGGCGCTGGCGGCCTTCGGGCGGACGGCCGCCTATGACGCAGCGGTGTCGGGCTGGCTGGCCCACGCACTTGCGGAGCCGGCACCGCCCGTCCGGGCCGTGGCCGGACGGCTGGCCCAGCCCCTGCGCTATGGCGAGAACCCGCATCAGCGCGCCGCATTCTATGTCGATGGCAGCGACCGGCCCGGTGTTGCCACCGCCCGGCAGCTGCAGGGCAAGGCGCTGAGCTACAACAACATCAACGACACCGACGCGGCCTTCGAACTGGTCTCGGAATTCGCCGGCGAGGCTGCGCATGCGGGCGGCGCCACCTGCGTCATCGTCAAGCATGCGAACCCCTGCGGGGTGGCCAAGGGCGACACGCCGCGGGACGCCTATCAGCGCGCCTTCGACTGCGACCGGACCTCGGCCTATGGCGGGATCGTGGCGCTGAACCGGAGGCTGGACGGGCCGGCGGCGGCGGCGATCTGCGAGATCTTCACCGAGGTGGTGATCGCGCCGGCGGCCGATGAAGCGGCGCTGGAGCATTTCGCGGTGCGGCCGAACCTCCGGCTGCTGCTGACCGGGGGGCTGGCCGATCCCGCTGCGCCCGGGCTGACGGTCCGGCAGGTGGCCGGCGGGCTGCTGATGCAGGATCGCGATGCCGGGCTGCTGGACGAGGCGGCGCTGCGGGTGGTCACGAAACGCGTCCCCACCCCGGCCGAACGCGCCGATCTGCTGTTCGCCTGGAAGGTGGCGAAGCACGTCAAATCGAACGCCATCGTCTATGCCCGCGGCGGCGCCACGGTGGGGATCGGCGCTGGGCAGATGAGCCGGGTGGACAGCACCCGCATCGCCGCGCGCAAGGCCGAGGACATGGCGGCAAACCTCGGACTGCAGGAAAGCCCGGCCAGGGGGGCGGTGGTGGCCTCGGACGCCTTCTTTCCCTTCGCCGACGGGCTGGTCGCAGCGGCTGAGGCCGGCGCCACGGCGGTGATCCAGCCCGGCGGCAGCCTGCGCGATGCCGAGGTGATCGCCGCGGCCGACGAACGCGGGATTGCCATGCTGTTCACCGGGCAGCGGCATTTCCGGCATTGAGCCGGACACCGCGCATGCGTCTGGCGGGGCTGACCGCCGCGGTTGTCTTCGTGCTGGACCAGGGCACGAAATTCTGGGTGGTGCATTGGCTGGACCTGAAGTCGCGCTTCGCGATCGATGTCTGGCCGCCCTTTCTGAACCTGCGCATGGCCTGGAACACCGGCGTGAACTTCGGCCTGTTTTCCGGCGGCTCCGACGTGCTGCGCTGGGGGCTGGTGGTGCTGAGCCTCGCCATCGCTGCCGGTGTCTGGCTTTGGCTGCGCCGGCTGGCGCCGCTGCGGGTGGTTCAGCTCTCGGCCGGCATGCTGATCGGCGGCGCGCTGGGCAATGCGCTGGACCGGGTGCTCTATGGTGCAGTGGCGGATTTCCTGAACATGTCGTGCTGCGGCTGGCGCAACCCCTGGGCCTTCAACGTCGCGGACGTGGCGATCTTTGTCGGGGCCATCGGGCTGTTGCTGTTCGCCAGACAGGAACAGGGCGCGGACAAGACCCCGTGACGCGCCCCGGACGATGCGCTAAGACGAGCGGGCAGGCAGGAAGGGAGTGCGGCATGCGGGCCGGTCCGGGCATCTTGGCAGCGGTTCTGGGCGCGACGCTGGCGGTTTCGGGATGTTCCGACCGCGGCCAGCCGGAGCTGATGAACCTTTCCAGAGCGACCGACGGTCCGGATGAATTCGCCATCGTGCCGACCCGTCCGCTGGAGATGCCGACGGATTTTGCTGCCCTGCCGCCGCCGGCCCCCGGGGGGCCGAACCGGGCCGACCCCGACCCGCGTGGCGATGCCGTG
>SLBI01000260.1 GCA_007126375.1 Paracoccaceae bacterium | reverse complement strand
CCGATCTCAGGCCTGGGCACATCGCCAGCGCATCGCGCAGCGGCTGGCCACGGGACAGGCCCGCCGCCTCGGCCTCGGCCGACAGGGTGGCGAGGCGCCGGGCGCCCCGCAGTTCGGTCACCACGGCCAGCGGCAGCGGCTCGGCCGGTCGCAGCCGGCGCAGCACCCGCTCGGCGGCCAGACGGGGAAACCACAGCGACAGGATGCGACGATGGGGCATGGCGACGACCGATTGTTCGTTTTATGTTCCTGCCATGACCGGCGGTCGTTGACCACCCCATGGGGCGCTCCCCATACGACGCGACGAGGGCCGCGGCCTGCAACGCCCCCATCCGGCGGCTCCCGCACGCCTCGCAACGCGCCACCACAGGCCGCCATCTCTGCCCCGATCACCCGGGGTCAGCCATGGCGCGTGCTGCTCCGGTCTACAACGTTCCCAGGGTGGGATGCACCGTCTTGGGAATGGAGAAGCTTATCCCGGAGCGGGATTTCTTCGTGGCCAGGATTGTCTGGTTTTCCTTCATCTGCGGAAAAGACGCATAGAATGCCCGCGCCAGCCTTTTCCGCACGGATGTCGCCGGCAGACACTCCCCGAGGCTGAAATAATAGTGACGGTCGATCCGGAAACCGAGGGGCAGGAGCATGTTGCGGATGTCCTGTGCCGTGTACTCGCGCCAATGCCCGTTCGCAATCTCGGGCTTCCCGGGATCGAGCTGGTCGAAGAAGCCCTCCACGCTCACGCCGATCGACTTTCCGAAGAGCAGCCGCCTCCGGTTGTATATGCTCGCCATATTGGGCAGAGCGAGGTAGAACAGCCCCCCTGTCCGCAGCACGCGGTTGATTTCCTTGACGAGCGGCAGGGGGTTGAAATTGAGATGCTCCAGCACCTCGCACATCACGACGGCGTCGAAGGTTTCATCCGGAAAATCAATAATATAATCCTCGAGCCGCATGGCATGGGTTGCGATGCCCTCTTGCGAAAAGCGCTCCTGCTGCTCCGGCATTTCGATGTATTCCGGGACGTCCGATGCCGTCACGGAAAAGCCGAGCCGGCTCAGCGCGATGGATGCCGCGCCAAAGAACGTTCCGATCTCGAGGATCTTGACGTCCTTCCCGCTCTCCAGGTCGGTTGCGAAATGCCGGTGGATGTCCTGAATTGTCCGCAGGTATTCGTGGCGGTGCGATGCAAGATACCTCGACGGCGGCCCGGCTTTTGGTTCCTCTGCCGCCCCCTGCGAAACGGACAGGTCGAAACCCTCGTATTGCGCCAAAACATCGTCGATCAATCCGATGTAGCGCTCCTCGAAATGCATTGCCGCCAGCCCTTCTGTTCCGCCGCAAACACCATTGCTTTCGGCCAGACCGCTCTGACGCAGGATCGCGCGGTTCCCGGGGGTGGTCAAGGGCTGCGGGTTCGCGCGCAGGGCAGGCAGCCGCCATGCGACCAGGGTGCAGACCCCTCAGGGCAGGAGATCCGGGGCTGGCTTGTGGCGTGCGCCAGCCTCGAACCAGGTCGCGCCTGTGACCCCGCCTGTGACCCCGCCTGCGCGGGAAGTGGTGGGTGATGACGGACTCGAACCGCCGACATCCTCGGTGTAAACGAGGCGCTCTACCAGCTGAGCTAATCACCCGAAACCGGCACCAGATAGCCGGAGCAGGGCCGCGGTGGCAAGTTCAGGTCGACAGAAACCGCACCGGCTCGCCCGGCACGAAGATCGCCGCGCTCAGCCGGTCCGAGAAATAAGCGCCGGTGTCGAGGGCGATGCGGCCCTCGCCGGCGACCGGGCGGGTGACGACGGTGTGGCCGTGGGCCACCCACAGCCCGTCGCTGCGCGGCCGGATCAGGAACTCGGGATGCCCCCAGAGCAGCGCCGAAGGCGGCTGCCCGTCGATCGGCAGGTCCGGATCGCAGGCGGCATGCACCAGCGCGATGTTGCCCGACTGCGCGATCAGCGGAAGCCCGCGCAGCCATTCCGCCAGCCCGTCGGGATCGCCCTCGCCCAACGCCTCGGCCAGCGCGTCGCGGGCGGCCTCCAGCACCTCGGGCCCGGCCGCCTCGCTCACGCCGGTCATCCCGAAACTGTCCAGCGTCTGGATGCCGCCGTTGCGCAGCCAGCGCGGACCGGCCTCGACCGGGGCGTCCAGGAAATCCAGCAGCATGCGCTCGTGATTGCCCATCAGGCACAGCATCTCGCCTTCGGCCTCGGGGTCGGTGGTCAGGCTCTGCTCCATCGCATGCAGGCTCTGCAGCACGCGCCGGCTGTCCGAGCCGCGGTCCACATAGTCGCCCAGGAACACGGCCAGCGGCTGGTCGATCCCGCTGGCGGCCTGATCGGCGTCGATCAGGTCGAACAGCCGCTGCAACAGATCGGCGCGGCCGTGCACGTCGCCGATCACATAGAGCGGACGGTCAGGCTCGGGGCCCGCGTCGCGGCTGCGGAACAGACGGCGCAGGCGGTCGAACACGGGCATGCGGACATCCTCGGCAGAGCGGGACCCCGGCGCCGGGCGTGGCGGGCCGGGACGTGGTTCCAGAGGTAATGGGGGCGGCGGCGGCCTGCAACCCGACAGACAAAGGGGGGCCCGAAGGCCCCCCCTGCCGGTCTGCGCCGGGGCGCGGTCCGATTACATCATGCCGTCCATGCCGCCCATGCCGCCGGGCATCCCGCCAGCCGGCTCGTCCTTCTTGGGCTTGTCGGCCACCATCGCTTCGGTGGTGATCAGCAGGCCCGCCACCGACGCGGCGTCCTCCAGCGCGGTGCGCACCACCTTGGCGGGGTCGATCACGCCGAACTTGAACATGTCGCCATATTCTTCGGTCTGCGCGTTGAAGCCGAAAGCCTTGTCGTCCGACTCCTTGACCTTGCCGGCCACCACGGCGCCGTCGACACCGGCATTGGTGGCGATCTGGCGCAGCGGCGCTTCCAGCGCGCGGCGGACGATGGCCACGCCGGCGGTCTGGTCGCCGTTCTCGCCGGTCAGCCCGTCGAGCGCCTTGGCCCCCTGCACCAGCGACACGCCGCCGCCGACCACGATGCCTTCCTGCACCGCGGCGCGGGTGGCGTTCAGCGCGTCATCGACGCGGTCCTTGCGCTCCTTCACCTCGACCTCGGTCATGCCGCCGACGCGGATGACGGCCACACCGCCGGCCAGCTTGGCCAGACGCTCCTGCAGCTTCTCGCGGTCGTAGTCCGAGGTGGTCT
>SLBI01000271.1 GCA_007126375.1 Paracoccaceae bacterium | reverse complement strand
GTTCTGCGGCGCTGGGAATCTGAGTTCGAGTTGCCAGAGGTTTCTGCCGTTTTCGTCGCGCGTCTCGGTCTGGTTGCAGGTGCCGCCAAGCTGCATCGCGAAGGCCTCGATCAACTCGCCGCCCAGGCCGTCGCCGGACGGGGTTGCCGCAGTGCTTGAGGGCGCGCCCGAAGGCGTGTCCGGAGGTGCATCCAGCGGGTTGCGCAGCCGCAGCACCACCCAGCCCGCGCCCCCCGTGCCCCCCGCATCCGAGCCGCCGGGGTCGGCATCCCCCGCGTCCGCGGTGTCGGTGGCGGTGTCCGGTTCATGGTGCAGATCGACGGCGATCCAGGCGCTGCCGGGTTCCTCGGCGGTGGCCAGATGCTTCAGCGCATTGGTCATCCCCTCGTGCAGCAGCAGCGACAGCGGCACCATCTGGTCGGCCTCCAGCGCCAGCGGCGCCAGGTTCAGGCGCAGCGCCGGGGCCCGGCCCGGGGCGGCGCCGATCGAGGTCAGCCGCGCCAGCAGCTCCTCGATCACCCGGTCGGCGCGCACCCGCGCCAGCCGGTCCTCGGCATAAAGCGCACGATGCACGCTGGCCAGGCCCAGCACGCGCTGCTGCACGCTGTGCAGCACGCCGCGCGCGGCCGGATCGGCCAGCTGGCGCAGCTGCAGGTTGATGACCGAGGCGATCAGCTGCAGGTTGTTCTTCACCCGGTGATGGATCTCCTTCAGCAGCACCGTCTTCTCGGCCAGGGCGCGCTCGCGCTCTTCCTCGTCGCGGCCGATCAGCCGGGCCATGGAGCGGAAGGTGGCGTGCAGGGCGCGGATCTCGCCGGGGGCGCGGCCGGGCAGGTCCGGCCAGTCCTCGCGCTGGCCCAGGGCGAAGCGGCGCATCTGGCGGTTGAGCCCCTTCAGATGCCGCAGCACCAGGTAATGCACCGCCAGGAGCACCACCGCCAGACAGGCCAGCCACATCGCGGCCGGGAACAAGAGCGGCAGGCGGCGGGCTTCCAGCGCCTGCAGCACCGGCGCCGTGCGCTCCCACATCGCCAGCGCGTAAAGCCGGCCGGGGATCAGCTCGGCCATCGCATAGACCGCGGGCTCGCCCGCGGCGGTCTCGCCGCGGAATACCTGGTTGCCGCCCGCCGCGGCACTGGCCGCCAGCACCGGCGCCTCGGGCAGCAGCGCCATCGCGCCGCTGCCCGACCCGCGGCTGAGCACCGTGCCTTCGCGGTTGACCAGCACCGCCAGGCGGGGCGCGTCCTCGATCACCCGCTGCGCCATCAGTTCCAGCGTGCGCCGGGTGATCGCGATGGACAGGAAGCCGCTGAGCGCGTCATCGGCGAAGACCGGCCGGGTGACGACGATCACCGGCATGCCGTCGCCCTGCCCGCCGTCGCCCTGCCCGCCGTCGCCCTGCCCGCCCGCCTGGCCATCGGTCCGGTCGTCACGGCCCTGCTGCCAGTCCGGGCTGGCCGAGATCGTGGTCGTCGGTGCCGCGCGCAGCCGGTCCGGCGGCGCGGCCGCTGCCGGGGCCGGCACCCCGCCATGCGAGACGCAGGTCATCGTGCCATCCAGCCCGGCATAGCCGATGAAGCTGTAGATGTTGGACCGCTCGGTATAGCCGCGCAGGAAAGCCTCGCATTCGGCCGGATCGTCCAGCCGTTCCAGCACCAGCGCCTCGATCGCCCGGGCCGAGGCCAGCGCGCTTTCCACCAGCGCCCGTTCACCGGCCACCGCGTCGCGCGCCAGCATGATCAGGCCGCGTTCGCCGATGCGCTGGGCCGAGCGCTGCAGCTCGGCGGTGGCGCCCAGCGCAACCACGCCCAGCGGCAGCAGCGCCATCGACAACAGCACCGCCAGCCGGAAGGTCAGCCTGTCGCTCCAGCCCCTCACCCGCAGCGTGTCGGCATCTGCCGCCCCGAATCGTATCCCGGATCGTATCCCGGATCGTATCCCGGCCGGCACCCCTGGCCGCGCTCCCGGCCGTGCATCACCCCGTGCATCGGCGCGTTCATCACCCCGTGCATCGGCCGGCCCTTACCCCGCCCTGGGGCCCTGGGCGCTGAGCACCGCCATGGTCGCGGCCTCGGTCAGGTCCATCCCCTCGCCCCGGTCCAGACCCATCAGACCGGCCAGCGCCCGGCGCCCCCGTGCCGCGCGGCTCTTGATCGTGCCCGGCGCGCAGCCGCAGGTCTCGGCCGCTTCCTCGACCGAGAAACCCATCGCGCCGACCAGCATCAGCGCCTCGCGCTGGTCGATCGGCAGTTGCGCGAAGGCCGCGGCCAGATCGGCCAGCGCCAGCCGGCCGTCATGATCGGGCTTCGAGGCCAGTTGCGCCGCCATCGCCCCGTCCGGATCGGCGACCTCGCGCCGGCGCTTGCGGTGCAGCGAATGCAGGCTGTTGCGCAGGATGGTGAACAGCCAGGCGCGCAGATTGGTGCCGGGGGTGTAGAGGTGGAACTTGCTCCAGGCCTTCAGCAGCGTCTCCTGCACCAGATCGTCGGCCAGCGTGCCGTCGCGGCACAGGCTCAGCGCAAAGGCCCGCAGCGCCGGCAGATGCGCGATGATCGCCTCGCGCGGATCGCCCGCCGCGCCCTCATGCACCGCACCATCGGGCGCCGTGGCATTGCCGCCTTCCGCCGCAACGCCCGGTGCCACACCCGGGGCCACCCCCGATGCTGCCGGCGGTGCGGTGCCCTCCGGCCCCGGTGCAGCCCCCGGTGCAGCCCCCGTTTCGGGCCCCGTTTCGGGATCGGTCGCGGCATCGGGCGGCGCAGCCTCTGCCCGGGCGGCAGCGCGGAAGTCCGAGGCATCGGTCATCCGGCCCGTCCTCCCTCGCCCGCCTCGCCGCTGCGCAGCTGCGCGACAAGGTCCTGCAGCCGCTCGGGCAGGTCCTGCTGCAGTTGCTGCTCATAGAGCCGCTTCAGGTTCTCGTTGATCTGCTGTTCGATCGCGGCGGGCAGGGGGGCGGTGTCGCCGGCGGCCCCGGGGCGCCGCTTCTCCCCGGCCTGCTGCGCGGTCCGTGAGTGCTGGGTCTTCATGGGCAGGTCACGCTTTCTTGCCCCTCTGCCGGTCGCTTCGCCTGACATGGGCCGACCGGCGGGGTGTTTCAATTTCGCTCACAAGACCCATCTGTGGTCCTGCAGTCACGGAACCGAACGCCGCATCGGGCGTTCGGTTCCGACAAATCCCGCGGGGAAGGACGAAAAGATGATCGAGAACCAGCC
>SLBI01000208.1 GCA_007126375.1 Paracoccaceae bacterium | reverse complement strand
GGACCCGCACCGCCTGCGCGAGCGGCGGGAAAAGGTGCTGGAGGTGGCGATCGGCCGCGAACTGCGCAGCCTGCGCCGCGCCCGCGGGTTGACGGCGAGCGACCTGGCTGCCGAGGCCGGGCTCTCGGCCGGCATGCTGTCGAAGATCGAGAACGGCCAGATCAGCCCCTCGCTGGGCACGCTCTCGACCCTCGCGCATGTGCTCAGCGTGCCGCTGACGGCGTTCTTCCGCGGCCACGAGGCGGCGCGCGCGGCGGTGCATGTAAAGGCCGGCGGCGGGCTCGACGTGGCCCGGCGCGGCACGCGGGCCGGGCATCAGTACAGCCTGCTCGGCCATATCGGCGCCAACGCCTCGGGCGTCACGGTGGAACCCTATCTGATCACCCTCACCGCCGCCTCGGACGTGTTCCCGGCCTTCCAGCACGACGGGATCGAGTTCATCCACATGCTCGAAGGGGTGGTGGACTATCGCCACGGCGACGCCTTCTACCGCCTCGAACCGGGCGATTCGCTGTTCTTCGAGGCCGACGCCCCGCATGGCCCCGAACGGCTGCTGACGCTGCCCGCGCGCTACCTCTCCGTCATCAGCTATCCGCAGCGCCCGTGAGGCTGCCCGCGCCACGGGCAGGCGGCCCGAAAATTGCCCCTGTGGAAATCTTTTTTCTTGGCAAGGGGTGCGCTCGGCCCTATCCCTCGGCCGGAACGCGGAGGCGGCGATGTGCGGAATCGTGGGGCTCTTTCTCAAGGACGACCGGCTGGCACCGGACCTCGGCACGCTGCTGGCCGGGATGCTGGTTACGCTGACCGATCGCGGCCCCGACAGCGCCGGCATCGCCATCTATGGCGCCGAAGCGCCCGGCGCGGCCAAGCTGACCGTGCAGTCGGACGATCCGGAGGCGGATTTCGCCACCCTCGCCGATGATCTCGGCCGGGCGCTGGGCGCCACGGTGACGCTGCGGCCCCGCGGCAACCACGCCGTGCTGACCCTGCCGGCGACCGGGCTCGACGCCGCCCGCACCGCCCTGCCCGGCCTGCGCCCCGGGCTGCGGGTGATGAGCGCGGGCCGGCAGATCGAGATCTACAAGGACACCGGCCTGCCGCGTGACGTGGCGGCGCGCTTCGGCATCGGCGGCATGGCCGGCAGCCACGGCATCGGCCACACCCGCATGGCCACCGAATCCGCCGTCACCACCATGGGCGCGCATCCCTTCTCCACCGGCGCCGACCAGTGCCTGGTGCACAACGGCTCGCTCAGCAACCACAACAACGTGCGCCGCCGCCTGCGCCACGCGGGCATGGGGTTCGAGACCGACAACGATTCCGAGGTGGCGGCGGCCTATCTGACCCACCGCATGGCCGGCGGCGACGATCTGGGCGCCGCGCTCACCCATGCGCTGGACGATCTCGACGGTTTCTACACCTTCGTCGTCGGCACCCGCGACGGCTTCGGCGTGCTGCGCGACCCGATCGCCTGCAAGCCCGCGGTGATGGCCGAGACCGGGGCCTATGTCGCCTTCGGCTCGGAATACCGCGCCATGGCCGACCTGCCCGGCATCGAGCAGGCCCGGATCTGGGAGCCCGAGCCCGCCACCGTCTATTTCTGGACCCACTGATGCAGACCATCGACCTCGCCACCACGCCGCTGCGCGAGATGAACGCCGCGCTGCAGGCACAGACGGCCGAGACCAACCAGACGCTGTGGGAAATCGCCAACCCGCGCGGCGCCCACGCCGTCGCCGTCGGGCTCGACGCGCCGATCAGCGTCACCGTCAGGGGCTCCACCGGCTACTACTGCGCCGGCATGAACGCGCAGGCCGAGATCACGGTGGAGGGCAACGCCGGGCCGGGCGTGGCCGAGAACATGATGTCGGGCATGGTGGTGATCGAGGGCGACGCCTCGCAATACGCCGGCGCCACCGGGCGCGGCGGGCTGCTGGTCATCAGGGGCAACGCCGCCTCGCGCTGCGGCATCTCGATGAAGGGCATCGACATCGTGGTGTTCGGCAATGTCGGCCCGATGAGCGCCTTCATGGCGCAGGCCGGCAACCTCGTGGTGCTGGGCGACGCCGGCGAGGCGCTGGGCGATTCGCTCTACGAGGCGCGGTTGTTCGTGCGCGGGTCGGTGAAGAGCCTCGGCGCGGATTGCGTGGAAAAGCCGATGCGGCCCGAGCATCTGGAGCTTCTGGCCGGCCTCCTCGCCCGCGCCGGCGCCGATGCGCGACCCGGGGAATTCCGCCGCTACGGCTCCGCCCGGCAGCTCTACAACTTCAAGCCCGACAACGCAGGCGCCTACGGATGACCACGCCCCCCCGCTTCTCCGCCACCTTCACGCCGGACATCAACGCCGAGATCCGCCGCGCCGCGGATACCGGCATCTACGACATCCGCGGCGGCGGCGCGAAACGGCGCGTGCCGCATTTCGACGACCTGCTGTTCCTCGGTGCCTCGATCTCCCGCTACCCGCTGGAAGGCTACCGCGAGCGCTGCAACACCGCCGTCACGCTGGGCACCCGCTTCGCCAAGACGCCGATCCAGCTCGACATCCCCGTCACCATCGCCGGCATGTCCTTCGGCTCGCTCTCGGCCCAGGCGAAGGAGGCGCTGGGCCGCGGCGCCTCGGCGATGGGCACCTCCACCACCACCGGCGACGGCGGCATGACCGACGAGGAGCGCGGCCATTCGACGAAGCTCGTCTATCAGCTGCTGCCCTCGCGCTACGGCATGAACCCGACCGACCTGCGCCGCGCCGACGCCATCGAGATCGTCGTCGGCCAGGGCGCGAAACCGGGCGGGGGCGGCATGCTGCTGGGCCAGAAGATCACCGACCGGGTGGCCGAGATGCGCACCCTGCCCAAGGGCATCGACCAGCGCTCGGCCTGCCGGCACCCCGACTGGACCGGCCCGGACGACATGGAGATCAAGATCCTCGAGCTGCGCGAGATCACCGGCTGGGAAAAGCCGATCTACGTCAAGGTCGGCGGCTCGCGGCCCTATTTCGACACCGCGCTGGCGGTCAAGGCCGGCGCCGATGTGGTGGTGCTGGACGGCATGCAGGGCGGCACCGCCGCGACGCAGGACGTGTTCATCGAACATGTCGGCCTGCCCACGCTGGCCTGCATCCGCCCGGCGGTGCAGGCGCTGCAGGACCTCGGCATGCACCGCGAGGTGCAGCTCGTCGTCTCCGGCGGCATCCGCACCGGCGCGGATGTGGCCAAGGCGCTGGCG
>SLBI01000192.1 GCA_007126375.1 Paracoccaceae bacterium | reverse complement strand
GGGTGGGTGGGAGCCGTCGCCGGGCCGCCGCCGAGTGGGGGCTCGATGCCCCCCGAGGCGGCTCTCCCGGCCAGTCCCGCGCCGCCTAGGCCGCCCAATGCACCACCGCCTGATCCAGCACCAGCCGCACCGGCGCCTCGGCGGCCGGCAGCTTCGCTGCCCGCTCCAGCGTTGCCCGCTTCGCTGCGCCGGTGATCAGCAGATGCACCGACAGCGCTTCCTGCAACAGCGGCGCGGTCAGGCTGATCCGCGGCTCGGGCACGCCCGCGGCGCGCAGCGCCATCACCGGCGGCGCGCGGTCCGCCAGCGCCTCGGTCAGCCGGTCCGCACCGGGAAACAGCGAGGCGACATGGCCGTCCTCGCCCATCCCCAGCAGCACTACCGTCAGCGGCCGCAGCGGCGCCACGGCTTCGGCGAGGTCCGGCAGCGCCGCCTCGGGGGTCGGATCGTCGGTGACCAGCGGCACGAACCGCGCCGCCGCCGCCGGGCCCACCAGCAACCGCTCGCGGATCAGCCGGCCGTTGGCGCGCGGGCTCGCGGCATCGACCCAGCGCTCGTCGGTGGGCAGCACCGTCACCCGGTCCCAGTCGAGCGCGAGGCCCGAGAGCACGTCGAACACCGGCCCCGGCGTGCTGCCGCCGGGCACGGCCAGGCTCACGCGCTCCTGGCGGCGCAGGAAATCGCCAAGCTCGCCGGCCAGCCGGTCGGCCAGCCGCAGCATCATCATCTCGCGGTCGGCGTATTGCGTCAGCCTCACGGTTCGATCCCCCGCCAGCGCCGGCCGTCGCGGTGCATGAGGATTGCCGCCTCCTCGGGCCCCGAACTGCCGGCCTCATAGGGCTGCGGGCTGCTGCCCCGTTCCTCCCAGGCGGCGATCAGCGGATCGATCCAGGCCCAGGCCGCCTCCACCTCGTCGCCGCGCATGAACAGCGTCTGGTTGCCGCGGATCACGTCCATGATCAGCCGCTCGTAGGCATCCGGGATCTCGGCGCCATTCTCGCCCAGCGCCTCGGCGAAGCTCATGTCCAGCGGCACATTGACCAGCCGCATGCCGCCCGGGCCGGGTTCCTTGATCATCACCCGCAGCTTGATCCCCTCGTTGGGCTGCAGCCGGATGATCAGCACGTTCTCGGCCCAGCGTTCGGCCTCGCCGAAGATCGAATGCGGCGGCTCGCGGAAGGTGACCGCGATTTCGGACGACCGCGCGCGCAGCCGCTTTCCGGTGCGCAGATAGAAGGGCGTGCCCTTCCAGCGCCAGTTCGACAGATGCGCCTTCAACGCGACGAAGCTCTCGGTGCGGCTGTCTGGATCGGCGACATCCTGCAGATAGCCGTTCATGCCGCCGGCCGCGGCATACTGGCCCCGGACGATGTCGCCCGGCGCCACCGGATCGAGCGCACGGATCACCTTGAGCTTCTCGTCGCGCACCGCCTGCGGGTCGAAGCGGTGCGGTGGCTCCATCGCGATCAGGCACAGAAGCTGCATCAGATGGTTCTGCACCATGTCGCGCATCGCGCCCGCGGCGTCGTAATAGCCGCCACGCCCGCCCACGCCCACCGTCTCGGCCACGGTGATCTGCACGTGATCGACGAACTGCGCGTTCCAAAGCGGTTCGAAAAGGATGTTGGCGAAGCGCACCGCCATCAGGTTCTGCACCGTCTCCTTGCCCAGGTAATGGTCGATCCGGTAGATCTGGCTCTCGCCGAAATGCGCCGCCAGCGTGGCGTTCAGCTGCCGGGCCGAGGCCTGATCCTGGCCAAAGGGTTTCTCCACCACGATGCGCGCCTCGGCATCGGCCACGCCATGGGCATGCAGCCGCTCGGCCAGCGGGCCGAACAGCCGCGGGGCCACCGAGAAATAGAAGGCCCGCACCCTGTCTGGATGCATCCTCGCGGCAAGTTCCGCCCAGCCTTCGTCGCCCTCGGCATCGATCGCCACATGGTCGAGCCGGTCGAGGAATGCGCCGAGGCTGTCGGGGTCGCGTCGTGCCGGCGCGACTTCCTCCTCGATGGCGTCGCGCGCGAAGGCGCGATAGCTGTCGGTCTCCATCGCTCGTCGGGCGGCGCCGATGACGCGCGCCTCGGCGGGCATCTGCCCGTCGCGAAACCGTCGGTAGAGCCCGGGCAGGATCTTGCGGCGGGCAAGATCGCCGGTGCCGCCGAACACCACCAGGTCGAAGGGCTCCACCGGAATGACGCGCGCGACCATCACAGCCTCTGTTGTCGGGCCGGCGCCCGCAGCGCCATGCAGGCGGCCACGCCGGTGTGGCGGAGTTTACCCAGATCGCGCAGGCCCACAACCCGACCCGCAATCGGGCCCCGGTCCTGCCTCGCGCCGCGCCGATGCGTCGTCAGGGGCCGATATCCGTGCCGGCCAGCAGCACGGCCGAGGCCGGCGCCAGCGCCAGCGCATCGCCCCGCCCCTCGGCCAGCCAGCCCGTCAGTGCCGAGAGTTCCGGGTCGCGCCCGGCCAGCAGCACGATCGCCGCGCCCTGCTGCGCGGCGCGGAACCGCGCCCGCTCCAGCAGCCGGTGCAGCCGGTCGCCGTCGCCGCCGGCCTCGGCGAGATCGCGAAACACCAGGGCATGCGGCAGACCACCCCGCGCGGCGACCTGTGCCGCGGGGTTCAGCCCGCGATCATGGGTGATCAGCCCCAGACCGTCGTCGGCAAGGATCGTCGCCACCTGCTGCGTCATCCGGCGGTTCTCCTGGAACCCGCCGCGGGGCAGGTCCAGCAGGGCCACCGCCTGCGGCAGCACGGCACGGTGGCTGGCGAAGGTGACCTCCAGATCCGACGGCGCGGCATGCGGCGGGATCTGCGTCGCCAGCATCACCACTTCCTTGCCGGCGGCGCGATAGGCCGCCGCCGCTTCGGCCGCTCCGGCCGCAGCGGGATCGAGCGCGACGCTGACGGCAAGGGGCAGCGCCGCCAGCCGCGCCCGCTCCGGCGCGCTCAGACCGTCATCCAGCAGGATCGGCGCCAGCATCGGCCGGTCGTCGCGGGTGAAGGCCGCGGCATGGCGCTGCAGGGCCGGCAGGGTCGGATCGGGTTCCGCCGCCTCGGCGGCAGGGGGATCTGGCTCCGGCGTGACGGCGCTGTCGGGCGCGCCGGACGGCTCCGTCGGCAGGATCTGCGGCAGCCGGTCGGTTGCGATGCTCTCTGCCGGTGGCGGCAGGGGCGGGGCCGTGGTCGCCGCCATCCGTGAACCCGGGCGCCCTGTGCCGGCCG
>SLBI01000354.1 GCA_007126375.1 Paracoccaceae bacterium | reverse complement strand
CGAAGCGCCCCGGCCCAGCAGGCCGGCCCGCGCCAGAGAGGCGCGGGCCGGCATTGGCTCGGGCGGCGTCCGCCCGCCGGGCGATCACTCGCCGATGCGGGTCTGCCAGTCGCGGGGCAGGTAGCCCATTTCCTTCCACGGGCGCAGTTCCTGCTGGAACTCCATCATGGAGGCGTAGACCTTGCCGAACATCTCGTCGCGTTCGGAGTTGCGGGCCATGACGACCTGCGCCGCGTCGTAGAAGGCCGCAATCTGCTCGTCCGAGTATGTGCGGACGTTGGTACCGCGCTCCTCGAACCTGGTGATCACGGCCCCCTGCAGCGCCTCGGCACGGGCGATGGCATAGGCGTTGGCGGCCATGCAGGCCATGTTGAACATCGCCTGGGTCTGCGCTTCCAGCCCGTTCCAGACATCGAGATTGATGTAGAGGTACTGGTTGGTCGACGG
Source organism: Paracoccaceae bacterium (assembly GCA_007126375.1). GTDB lineage: Bacteria > Pseudomonadota > Alphaproteobacteria > Rhodobacterales > Rhodobacteraceae > Rhodobaculum. Next base: position 11,595 of record SLBI01000354.1, on the reverse strand, counting down.
CTGATGCCAGCCGGGCAGATAGAGGTAGTCGGCCACCTGATAGAAGCCGAGTTGCTCGTCCACCGTGGGCAGCGAAAACTCGGTGGCGTCCAGCGTCCCGGTTTCGAGCGCCTGATACAGTTCGCCGCCGGGCAGCAACGTCACCGACATCCCGAATTCCTGGAAGATCTCGCCGCCAACGCCGGCCGCACGGAACCGCAGTCCCTGCAGATCCTCGACCGTGGGCACTTCGTTACGGAACCAGCCGGCGGTTTCCGGGCTGATGGTGCCGCACAGGATCGGGTGCACGTTGAGCGGGTGGAAGGTTTCCTCCAGCAACTCCTGCCCGCCGTGGTGGGTCATCCAGGCAAGGAATTCCACGGATTCGAGGCCGAAGGGGGTGGCGCCGAACAGCGCCGCTGCAGGCACGGTGCCCCATTCATACCCCATCCAGCTGTAGCCGGCGTCGATGTTGCCATCCGACACGTTCTCGAAGATCGACAGTGCCGGAACAACAGCGCCCGGTTCGGCCACGCGCAGGTCGATGGCGCCATCCGAGGCGGCGCGCAATTGGTCGGCGACCCAGGGCATGGCATCGCCCAGCGCCGTAAGGGTCGAGGCGAACGACATCGGCACCTGCCAGCGGATACGGTCGAGCGCGTCGGCCGGAACGGCAGTCGTCACCGCCATCACACCTGCGATGGCAGCCGTGCCCAGCAGTTTCGTGGTCATTTTCGGCATTTCTTCCCCTCCCCGGGATCAATTGGTCTGGTTTTCTCACCTGCCGATGCCTCTTTTGCAAGGGGTTTTGCACCTGCGGCATCGAACGCCCTTTTGCATAGCGGCTATGCGCGCTCGCGGCAACCGCCAGCCACCATGAGACGATCGGTCGACGACTTGAAGCATGGACACGGGGGGCCTAGACTGGGACATGAGGCAGGGGGTGGAAACCGCCGGATGCCAAAGGGGCGCGGTGGCGAGAGCAGGCCAGCCGCCGCCGTTCAGGGTCTTGCGACGATGCCGATGGAAACGACCGAACCGCCCCCCCCCGCACGCCTGACCTTCGGCGAGAAGTTCCGGCTGCAAACCTGGCTGATGGGCGTGATCGCCTTCGGCATCGTGCTCTACATGCTGATCGCGGCGAAGTTCGTGCTGATCTCGCTGGCCATCGCCATCATCCTGTTCAGCCTGACGGCGGACGCGATCAACTCGATCGCCCGGGTGCGCATCGGTCCGGTCGGGATATCCAACGCGGTCGCTTCGGTGGTCGCGGTGATGCTGATCGCCTCGGCGCTGTTCACGCTCGCCGGGCTGGTTCTTGCGCAGATCAACATGGTGGTGACGACGACGCTGTCCTACACCGATCAGGCCCAGAAGGCGATCGCGCAGCTGTTCTCGTGGATGGGCGAGGATGTCGAGGAGGCGGTGCTCGCCTCGATGCGCACCATCCAGTTCACCGGCTGGCTGCGCACCGCCGCCGGGCAGGCGGGCAACCTTCTGTCCGCGGTGGTGCTGATCATCCTGTTCGTCGGCTTCCTGTTCGCCGAGCGCATCTGGTTCGACACCAAGCTGAAGAACCTCGTCGGCGACGCCGGGCAGGCCGATCGGGTGGGCAAGATCATCGGCTCTATCATCCGCAACGTGAACTACTACCTGCTGGTGAAGACCTTCGTCAGCGCCATCACCGGGTTGATCGTGTTCGGATTGATGAAGCTTCTGGGGCTGGAACTGGCGGCGGCGATGGGGGTTCTGACCTTCGCGCTGAACTACATTCCCAACCTCGGGTCGATCATCGCAACCGTGGTGGTGGGGCTCGTCGCCTATGTGCAGCTCGCCGATCTGGGCATGGCACTGGTCGCGTTCCTCGTCGCCGGCGCGGTGCAGTTCGCGATCGGCAACGTGCTCGACCCCATGCTGATGGGACGGGCATTGCGGCTCTCCTCCTTCGGCATCATCATCTCGCTGGCCTTCTGGGGGCTGGTGTGGGGCGTGCCGGGAATGTTCCTTGCCGTGCCGATCATGGTGGGGGTGATGATCGTCTGCTCGCACATTCCGGCGTTGCGACCGGTGGCGGTGCTTCTCTCGCGCGAGGGGCTGCCGGACACGCTGCATCCGCAAATCGGCCCTTCCACAGGGGAGCGCGACGATCCGGAGGCCGAGGCCGCCGCAAGTCGCAAGCCAGCCGCCTGAGCACCCTTCCCCGCGATGCAAACGGGTGGCGCGCCCTTGCGGCGGGTGCAGCTTTCGGATCGTCTCGGCGTCGCCGGGCTTCAGGCGGGCTGGCGAGCGGGCCAGGACGCGACGCCGGCGCGGCACACCCGGGTGATCCGGCTGCCGGCGGAGGGGCGCAGCTGCGCCGAGGTGGCGCGACTGACCGACTTCGTGCGGGGGCTTCGGTCGAGGAGCTTGTCGAACGCCAAAAGCGCTTCGGTGTTGGTTACCGCCGAGAATTGCCCTGGGGGTTCCATCGAGAAGTGACCCGGCTGAGGTGTATGGTCGTGGTGTCAGGTCTGGGTCAATGCGGGCCGGCCCTCCTTCTTGGAGCGCGCTGCCTCGGCCCTCGCCAGAAGCGCCATGAAAGCGCCTGGAGTCGGGCTGAAGCGACCGAAACCGGAACGGAAAATGTCGAACCGGCTTCGAAGGTTTGACAGAATGGCCCTTAAACCATTGAAAGGAAATGATCGAAAGGCGGGGATGGTAGGCCCGGAGGGATTCGAACCCCCAACCAAGGCGTTATGAGCGCCCTGCTCTGACCGTTGAGCTACGGGCCCGGCGCCGTGACGGGCCCTGCCTGAATAGCGGATCGCTGGCGGCGCTCCAAGTGGCCTTCGGACCGCGCCGCGGGGCACCGTGGCGGCACTGCGGTCGGCGGTGACGCGCGAAGGATTGCGTGCCGATGGGCGACATGGTGATTGCGGAACGCCGGCCTTCGCCGGCTGCCGAGTCCGCTTCCTGCTTTTCAAGCTGCACGAGCAACAAGCCGCGGCTCGCGCCGTCGTCATAGCGCAGGCGAAGGGCGACGATCTTGCAGAGCCTGGCAAGATCAGCCGCGAAGGCGGGTGCGTTCCTGACCGGCAAGTCTTCGGTCTGCGCTTCTTGTGTTGCACGCCCGAGGCAGGATTCCCGATCTTGCGCAGTGTGGCATGATTGGCGGATGCGACGCTCCGACATCTGCCTTTACCTTGGCCCCGCCGACCGCGCTGAGCTTGAAGCTCTGCCGACCGGCCGCAATGCGGCGCGCAAGTTCGCACGACCACCGCGCTGCTCGACTGCCTGCCCCATCAATGCGACATCGTCGAGACCGACAATGAGAGCTGGCGCGTCGAGAACCGCGCCTGACACCCCCCGCACCCGCCAGACACGCAACGCGGCTGTCGCCGCACAGGCCGCCACCACCCTCGGAACGGCCCCAGGAGCATTCTCGACGGCCCTTCCCGCGCCCCTCGGAGCGCCTTCGAGCGGCCCGCCAGCGCCTGACGGTCACCACCGCGCCGAGTTCCGCCGCGGCGTCGCTCGCAAGATCGAATCGGACCCTGAGCTCGCAGGTTTCCTGCGCGCCCGGATCGATCACCGGGGCGTCCCCGCGCTCGCCGAAGCCGTCGCCGCCCGCCTCCCGCGTGACCCGCGCGTGTCGGCCTCCTCGATCCACAGATGGTGGGTCCGCTCCGGCCTCGCCGCCGAGAGCCACACCACAGCCGAGATCGCCCGCCGCCTGCGCTGCTCGGACACCCGGCGCCCGCGGCCACCTCACGCCCACCCCGCGCCGGGGCCGAGCGGCTCAACCGCAGGTTCCAGGCGAATATCATCCGATTCCACAGTTGCGGCCCCACAGGCCGCCGATCTTGGCCCTTCATCGGCATGTAATTCGTTGCATGGGCATAGAGTGCCGAACGTCTCGGCGGTGTTTCCGGGCCCGATTGCATCCTTGGCCAAGGGCTTTCGATCCGCAGGACGGGCGCGCTTGCGCCTTGCGGCGGCTTGGCGTAACTGCGCGCCGGGCGGACAGGGGTGCGGGCGGAATGGCCCTTCTTGTGATGAAATTCGGCGGCACCTCGGTCGCGGACCTGCCGCGCATCCGCGGCGCCGCTGCCAAGGTTGCCGCCGAAGTGGCGCGCGGCCATGACGTGATCACAGTCGTCTCGGCGATGGCAGGGCGGACCAACGAACTCGTCGGCTGGGTCGATGCCACATCGAAGTTCTATGATGCGCGCGAATACGATGCCGTGGTCTCGTCGGGAGAGAACATCACCGCCGGGCTGATGGCGCTCACACTTCAGGAAATGGGCGTGCCGGCGCGCAGCTGGCAGGGATGGCAGGTACCGCTGCGCACCACCTCGGCGCATGGCGCGGCGCGGATCGAGGAAATCCCGCGCGCGAGCATCGACGCCAAGTTCGCCGAAGGCATGAAGGTCGCGGTCGTCGCCGGGTTTCAGGGCGTGAGTGCCGAAGGGCGGATCACCACGCTGGGGCGAGGGGGATCGGACACCAGCGCGGTCGCCTTCGCCGCCGCCTTCGGGGCGATCCGCTGCGACATCTACACCGATGTCGACGGCGTCTACACCACCGATCCGCGCATTACCCGCAAGGCACGCCGTCTCGACCGCATCGCCTTCGAGGAGATGCTGGAGCTTGCCAGCCTCGGCGCCAGGGTGCTGCAGACGCGATCGGTGGAACTGGCAATGCGCTTCGGCGTGCCGCTTCGGGTGCTGTCCTCCTTCGAGGAGTCCACCGAGTCATCGGGCACCATCGTCTGTCCGGAGGAGGAACTGATGGAGAACAGGGTCGTGGCCGGCGTGGCGCATTCGCGCGACGAGGCGAAGATGACGCTGACCGCGGTGCAGGACCAGCCGGGCATAGCCGCGGCGATCTTCGGCCCGCTGGCCGAGGCACATGTCAATGTGGACATGATCGTGCAGAATATCTCGGATCATGGTCGCACCGACATGACCTTTTCCTGTCCGGTCGATCAGGTTGCCCGGGCCGAGCGGGCAATGCTGGCTGCACGCGAACGCAAGGAGTTCGCCTTCGACGAACTGGTTGCCGACACCGAGGTGGCCAAGGTGTCGGTCGTGGGGATCGGCATGCGCAGCCATGCCGGGGTTGCGGCGCGCATGTTCAAGGCACTTGCCGCAGAAGGCATCAACATCAAGGTCATCACCACTTCCGAGATCAAGATCTCCGTTCTTATCGACCGGAAATACATGGAACTCGCCGTGCAGGCGCTTCATGATGCCTTCGAACTGCACGCCGGCGGCTGACGACGGCAGCGCCCCGGCTGTCTCGGGCGTCCGGGCGTCAGCGGTCTACGCCCGGAGGGCCGATGCCTGAACGCCTGGAAACCGAGAGCCGGAAGCTGTTGCGCCGGCTGCGTGACACCCTCGCCGAACCAGGCATGGGCCCGGACGCCGGCCAGGCCCGGCTCGACCGCATCGTGAAGCTGATCGCCGATTCGATGCGCACCGAGGTCTGCTCGGTCTATCTGTTTCGCGATGCCACGACGCTGGAGCTCTGCGCCACCGAAGGGCTGCGGCCCGAATCGGTGCATCACACGCGGCTGCGTCTGGGCGAGGGGCTGGTCGGTCGCGTCGCCCGCAATGCGCGCCCTCTGAACACCGGCAACGCCCCGGCCGAACGCGGTTTTCGTTTCATGCCGGAAACCGGCGAGGAGGTGTTCTCTTCCTTTCTCGGCGTGCCGATCCAGCGGCTGGGCGAGCGGCTCGGCGTCCTCGTGGTGCAATCGCGCGAGGCGCGCGAGTTCTCCGAGGATGAGGCCTATGCGCTCGAGGTGGTGGCGATGGTGCTGGCCGAGATGGCCGAGCTCGGCGCCTTCATCGGCGAGGGCGCGGCGCTGCGCCGGCCGCATCAGCAGCCGGTGACGATGCGTGGCCTGTCCGGCCAGGAAGGCCAGGCCGAGGGGCGTGTCTGGCTGCACGAACCGCGCGTGGTGATCAGCAATCCGGTGGCCGATGATCCCGAGGCCGAGACCGTGCGTCTGCGGCTGGCGGTGGACCGTCTGCGCGTTTCCGTGGACGAGATGCTGAGCATGACGACCGCCTCCGACAAGGACCACGCCGAGGTGCTGCACGCCTATCGCATGTTCGCCCACTCCCGCGGCTGGCTGCGCCGCATGGAGGAGGACATCGGCCGCGGCCTCTCGGCCGAGGCCGCGGTGGACAAGGAGCAGTCCGCTGCCCGCGCCCGGCTGGAAAGCGTGCCCGACCCCTATCTGCGCGACCGGCTGCACGACCTCGACGACCTGTCGAACCGGCTCCTGCGCATTCTCACCGGGCAGGGCCGCGACACCGGCGCCGAGATGCCCGATCGCCCGGTGCTGGTAGCGCGCAACATCGGCCCCGGCGAACTGCTGGAGTACGGCCGGCGCATCCGCGGCGTGGTGCTGGAGGAGGGCTCGCTCGGCAGCCATGCCGCGGTGGTGGCGCGCGCGCTGGCGATCCCGCTGGTGATAGGTGCCGAACGCATCACCACCGAAGCGCTGACCGGAGATCCGATCCTCGTGGACGGCACCGAGGGGGTGGTGCATCTGCGCCCCGACGAGAGTGTCGCGGTCGCCTTTCGCGACAAGATGGCGATGCAGGCCCTGGCGCAGGAACGCTATGCCAGCCTGCGTGACAAGCCCGCGCGCGCCCGCTGCGGCACGGTCGTGGCGCTGCAGATGAACGCAGGTCTGATGGCGGATCTGCCCTCGCTCGAAGGCTCCGGCGCCGAGGGCGTGGGTCTTTTCCGCACCGAACTGCAGTTCCTGCTGCGCAACAAGATGCCGAGGCGCGGCGAGCTTGCCGCAATCTATGCCCGCGTGATCGAGGCCGCGCGCGGCCGGCGGGTGGCGTTCCGGACCCTCGACATCGGCTCGGACAAGGTCCTGCCCTACATGAAGTCGCAGGACGAGCCGAACCCGGCGATGGGCTGGCGGGCGGTGCGGGTCGGTCTGGACAGGCCTGCGGTGATGCGGATGCAGCTGCAGGCGCTGATCCGTGCCGCCGCCGGCGGGCCGCTGGTGCTGATGTTTCCCTTCATCGCCCAGCTCGAGGAGTTCCACGCCGCCCGCGACCATCTGATGCGCGAACTCGACCGCGAGGCGCGACTCGGCCACAGCCTGCCGGCGCGGTTGGAGGTGGGGGCGATGCTGGAGACCCCGAGCCTCGCCTTCGCGCCGCGCCGCCTCTTCGAGGCGGTGGATTTCCTCTCCATCGGCGGCAACGACCTGAAGCAGTTCTTCTTCGCCGCCGACCGCGAGAACGAACTGGTGCGGCGCCGCTACGACACGCTCGACCTCGGCTATCTCGCCTTCATCGAAGGCGTGGTCCAACGCTGCGCCGAGGTTGGCACCCCGCTGAGCTTCTGCGGCGAGGATGCCGGCCGCCCGGTCGAGGCGCTTTGCCTTGCCGCCATCGGCATCCGCACGCTGTCGATGCGCCCCGCCTCGATCGGTCCGGTGAAGCACCTGCTGCGCCGCGTCGACCTGCGCGAGGCCCGCGCGGTGATCGATGAGGCGCGCGCCAGCGACGTCGAGACCGCGCGGCCCTCGATGATGCACTGGCTGGCCACCCTGCCCCCGGACGAACAGGACTGAGCCGACCCACGCCGCGTGCGATGCCCCCCGGCCGCCGGGTCTGCGTTCCCGCGCCCCGATGCGCAGGCGGACCTTCAGCGCCCCTTGAACAGCCCGCCCAGAATGCCGCGCATGACCGCCTGACCGCTGCGCGTGCCGAGCTGACGGGCGAATGACTTGGCAAAGGCCTCGGTTGCCGTGTCGCCGCGGCGCGCCGGACTGCGCGGCGCAGGTTTCGCGGCCACCGGCCGGTTGCGGGCGGACCCATCGTAGCGCCGCGCATGCGCGAATTCACGGCCGTCGGGTTGCGCGGCAACACCCGCCTCGGCGGTCCGTGCAGCTTCCGCGGCGCGGCGGGCAAGCCGCTCATACGCCGAATCCCGATCGATGGCGGTGTCGTACTTGCCTGCCAGCGGCGAGGCGGCGACCAGCGCCGCCCGCTGCCCGTCGTCGATCGCGCCCAGCCGCGAGGCGGGTGGGCGGATCAGCGTTCGTTCCACCATTCCGGGCGCTCCCCGTGCCTCGAGCAGCGAGGTCAACGCCTCGCCGGTGCCGACCTCGCGGATCGCCGCCTCGGTATCGAATGCGGGGTTCGACCGATAGGTCTGCGCCGCCCGGCGCAGGGCCTGCTGGTCCCGCGCGGTGAAGGCCCGCAGCGCATGTTGCACCCGGTTGCCCAACTGCGCGAGCACGGCCTCGGGCACATCATCGGGGTTCTGTGTGACGAACCAGACCCCGACCCCCTTCGAGCGGATCAGCCGCGCCACCCGCTCGACCTTTTCCAGCAGCGCCTTCGGGGCGCCGTTGAACAACAGATGCGCTTCGTCGAAGAAGAAGACGAGTTTCGGCTTTTCCGCATCGCCCACTTCCGGAAGGTCTTCGAACAGCTGTGACAGCAGCCACAGCAGGAAGGTGGCGTAGAGCCGCGGCGTCTGCATCAGCCGCTCTGCCTGCAGGATGTTCACCCGCCCCTGACCCGCCGCATCGGTGGCGATCAGATCCGACAGTTCAAGCGCAGGCTCGCCCAGAAACCGGTCCGCGCCCTGCGTCTCCAGCACCAGGAGGCGCCGCTGGATCGCCCCGATCGAGGCCGGCGAGACGGTGCCGAAACGCAGCGTCAGCTCGCGCGCATTCTGCCCCAGAAAGGTCAGCATCGATTGCAGGTCCTTCAGGTCCAGCAACGGCAACCCTTCCTCGTCGGCGATGCGAAAGGCGATGTTCATCACGCCTTCCTGTGCCTCGCTCAGTTCGAGGATTCGCGACAACAGCAGAGGCCCCATTTCCGACACTGTCGCGCGCAGCGGATGCCCGGCCGCGCCGAAGACATCCCAGAACACGACCGGGCAGGGGCGATAGCCGAGATCGTCCAGCCCGATCGTGGCGGCGCGCTTCAGAAAGGCCGAATGCAGCCTGTCCTCAGGATCGCCCGCCAGCGCCATGCCGCCCAGATCGCCTTTCACGTCGGACAGCACCACCGGCACGCCGGCGGCTGAAAACCCCTCCGCCAGCACCTGCATGGTCACCGTCTTGCCGGTGCCGGTGGCGCCGGCGATCAGGCCGTGGCGGTTTGCCATGCGCAACAGCAGATGCTGAGCCGTTCCATGTCCCTCGCCGCCGCCGCCAAGAAAGATCCCCGGTGTCTCCGTCCCGGCCATCCCGTTTCCTCCGCCCGTCCGAACGCCGTGACAATACCGGCTTAACCAATTCATGCCAGTCTTGCGTGGTCGGTGGGCCGGGCAGCCCGCCGGCGACTTCCTCCCTGTCGGACTGGCCGCGCCTCTTCGGGGCGCGGCCATTTTTCTGCCGACCGGCGAGAACCGGCACAAAACCTCTGTCTGAAATAGCGGTTGACGGAACGGGGTGCAGCTTCTAGCGTTCGGCCTCAGTCAAGTCGGCCGGTCCGACAGGGAGAAAAAAAGAACGAGAAAGGGCCGCATCCGCCGGCCCTTTTTCATCATCTGGCGCCAGCTTTCCGCGCCGGCTGCCGAAGTCCGGCAGGATGCGCCCGGGGCACCGGACGGCAGGTTCACGGAAATCCGACCTGACAGTGGCCGGCTTGCGTGCTAGAGCACGCGGCGAGCAGATCGCAATACCCCGGAAAGAGGAAAGACTCGTGATGACCAGCCCGCATGCGCAATTCACCGCCGCCACCCTCGCGCTCGTCCTCGGCGCAGCCGCGCCCGCATTCGCGCAGTCCGATGGCGATGCGGCCGCCGGCGGCACGCTGATGCCCGGCGCCGGCCTGCCACTGGGCGAAGAGGTGAGCGAGGACGGGGCCGGCGAGGGCTATGTCGATGGCACTTACGGCGACTGGACCAAGATATGCCAGCGCACGGGCACCGATGTCGATCCCTGCGGCCTCACCCAACTCATGACCGACGAGGAAGGCAGCCCTGTCGCCGAGATCACCGTCTTCCCGCTGCCGCCAGGCGGCGAGGCAGTCGCCGGCGCCAACATCGTCACGCCCCTCGGCACGGTTCTGCCCTCGCAGATCACCCTGCGCGTCGACGGCGGCACGCCGCGGCGCTATCCGTTCTTCTTCTGCGATGTCAGCGGCTGCTATGCCCAGGTCGGCTTCACCGCGGCGATGATCGAGAGCTTTCGGCGCGGCAATGTCGCGACGCTGACCATCGCCTCGGTCATGGCACCAGACCAGCCGATCGACCTCACCCTGTCGCTGCAGGGTTTCACCGCAGGCTACACATCGCTGCCGCCGGTCCAGCCCCAATGAGGCCGGCCCGCTGACGGCAGGGAGATCGGCGCCGCGGCCGCAAGCGCCTTCAGACGCGCCGCAGCGCCAGAACGGCATTCAGACCGCCGAAGGCGAAGGCGTTTGACAGCGCGATGTCCACAGGCGCCTCGCGGGCGTCGTTCGGCACGACGTCCAGCGCGCACTCCGGATCGACCTCCTCGTAGCCGATGGTCGGCGCGATCACACCGTCGCGCAGTGCCATGACACAGGCGAGCAGTTCCACCGCGCCGGTGCCGCCGATCAGATGGCCGTGCATCGACTTGGTCGAGGAGATCATCAGCCGATCGGCGTGCTGGCCGAAGACATCGGCCACCGCGGCGCTCTCGGTCTTGTCGTTGGCCGCCGTGCCGGTGCCGTGGGCGTTGATGTATCCGACCGAGTCGCGCGGCAGATGCGCATCGGCCAGCGCCCCCTGCATGGCCCGCGCCGCGCCCTGCTTCGACGGCATGACGATGTCGCCGGCATCGGCCGTCATCGCGAAGCCCACCACCTCGGCGAGGATCTCGGCGCCGCGGGCCCGCGCATGCTCGTATTCCTCGAAGACGAAGACCGCCGCGCCCTCGCCCTGCACCATGCCGTTGCGGTTGGCGCTGAACGGCCGGCAGGCATCCTTCGACATGACCCGCAGACCCTCCCACGCCTTGACCCCGCCAAAGCACAGCATCGCCTCGGAGCCGCCCGTCAGCATCGCATCGGCCGCGCCGGCCCGCACGATATGAAACGCAAGCCCCATCGCGTGGTTCGACGACGCACAGGCGGTCGAAACCGAAAAGGACGGCCCCATCAGCCCGAAGGTCATCGACAGATGGCTGGCGGCCGCGTTGTTCATCAGCTTCGGCACCACGAAGGGGTGGACCCGGTTCTTCCCCTCCTCGAACACGGTGCGATAGTTTTCGTCCCAAGTGTTCATGCCACCCGCGGCGGTGCCCATCACGGCGCCCGCGCGATAGGCCAGCCGGTCCTGAAAGGCGAGCCCGGACTGCGCGATCGCCTGGCGCGCGGCGTGCAGGGCGAACTGGGTGAAGCGGTCGTAGAGGGCGAGTTCCTGCCGGTTGAACTCGGCCTCGGGGTCCCAGCCCTTGACCTGCGCACCGATCCGCACCGACAGCCGCTCGACATCGCGGAACTCCAGCGGGCCGATGCCGCAACGGCCCTCACGCATCGCGGCGAAGGTGCCGGGAACATCCTGAGCCAGCGCATTGATTGTGCCGGCCCCGGTGATGACGACGCGCCTCATCCGCTGTCGCCGCCTTCCTTCTGCTCTGCCACCAGACCCTCGACAGCGGCGATGATG
>SLBI01000276.1 GCA_007126375.1 Paracoccaceae bacterium | reverse complement strand
TCGGGGCGGCACCTGGCCAAGGGGATGCTCAGCGCCGGGATCGGCCTGTTCCTCGGCACCATCGGGTCGGACCCGGTCAGCAACGTCGCGCGCAACACCTTCGGCCAGGACTGGCTGCGCGACGGCATCCATCTGGTGCCCCTGGTCATCGGCATCTTCGCGATGAGCCAGATGCTCGACCAGGGCCTGGAACTCCTGCGCCGCAAGAAGGTCGCCCAGAAGGTCCAGCAGAGCGTCACCGACCTGTTCGGCAAGAAATCCGAAGGCCTGACCTTCCGCGAATACCTCTCGTGCTGGCGCGAGATGGGCATCGGCATCGGCGTCGGCACCTTCGTCGGCGCGCTGCCGGGGCTGGGGGCCACGGTGGCGGCCTTCATGTCCTACGGCATCGCCAAGCAGCTCTTCCCGCACAAGAAGATCGGCGAAGGCTCGATCCACGGCATCGCCGCGGCCGAGGCGGGCAACAACGCCACCGTGGGGCCCACGCTGGTGCCGCTGCTGGCCTTCGGCATCCCCGGATCGGCCACCGCGGCGCTGATCGGGGCGGCGCTGATCCTGCAGGGCATCACCCCCTCGCCGCGGATGTTCCAGCTCCACGCCGAGGTGATCTATGCGCTCTTCATCATCCTGATCCTCGGCAATGTCGCCAACCTCGGCATCGGCCGGGCCTTTGCCTTCGTCTATGCCCGGCTGGGGCAGGTGCCGGGCGAGGTGCTGGTGCCCATCATCATGGTGATGGCTGTGATCGGCGCCTTTGCCGCGCGGGGCGATCCGTCGGATGTCTACATCATGCTGGGGCTGGGGTTCCTCGGCTTCGGCATGCGCCGGGCGGGCATCCCCGAGGCGCCGTTGGTCATCACCTTCCTGATCGCACCGCTGCTGGAGGAAAACCTGCGCCGCGCGCTGCTCATCAACCGCGGAGACTGGGGCGGGGCGCTGTTCGGCTCGGCGCTGGGCATCGGGCTGGCGGGCTTTGCGCTGCTGGTGATCCTGATCACCTTCAAACTGAACGTCGGGCGCCGCATCGCCAGCATTGGCCATGAGGAGGACGGCGCCCAGCGCTGAGGCGCGGCCTCAGCCCGGCGGCGTGTCGTCGCCGCGACGCGCCGCCGGGGCGTGGTTCACCACCGTGGTCCAGAAACTCTGCGCCGCAGGGCTCAGGCGACGGTCTGCGCTGCAGATCATGTGCAGGTTGCGCTGCGTTTCCGGATCGGCGGGACGGCAGAATCCAAGATCGCCGGCAAGCGCCGCGACCACGCTTTCGGGCAGGACCGTTGCGCCCAGCCCCTGGCGCACAAAGGATACAAGCGCCGTGGTGTTCGCCGCCTGCAGGTTGCACGCGGCCGCAAGCCGCGCCAAGCCCCCATGCGCCACCAGGTTGCACAGCGGGTTGAAGATCAGCGGCTCCAGCGCCAGCAGGCCCCAGGATGGGGGCGCGCCCAGCCCGGCGCGGGCCTGCGCGATGGGCCCATAGGGGCGGTGGACGATGCCAAGCGCATCCTACTCGATGGCGATGCCGTGGCCGGGCATGTCGGCATCCGCCGTCAGGATGCCGATGTCGGCATCGTCGAAGCGGATGCGCCGACGCACCGCCGCGCTGTCCACATCGCCGATTTCCAGGCGCACCTCCGGGTGGGTGGCGCGGAACCGGACGATCACCGCCGGCAGCAGTGTCGCCACCGCCGAGGGCACCGCGGCGACGCGGACGGTGCCGCCGCCCGACAGGCTCAGCCGCCCGATGGCCTCGGTGCTGCTGGCGAAGACGTCGGTCGCGCGCACCGTCTCGGCCAGGATCAGTTCTCCCAGCCGGGTCAGCCGGTTCTTGCGGTCGGTCTCGAACAGCGGCGCGCCGACATGGGCTGCAAGCTGCGCCAGCGTCATCGACACCGCCGAGGGCGTGCGCCGCAACGCCTTTGCTGCCCGGGACAGCGCGCCTTGCTCCGCCACCACCCGGAACGCCCGCAGCATCTCCAGCTTGATCGTCAACTTCAGATTTACTGAAAGAAGAATAAGTTATTCAACATTGTCTGAATAGGATCTGCCTGTCTACTCTTTCCCCGACCCAACGGAGGCGTTCCATGGCACAGGCAGGCGGCCTTTAAATCGCCGGGCGGTGGCAGGACGGGGCCAGCCGGATCGAGAACCGCAACCCCTCGGACCTGTCGGACCTGATCGGGCATCATGCGCAGGCCGATGCGGCGCAGCTGGACGCGGCCATCGACGCGGCGCGCGCGGCCCAGCCGGCCTGGCAGGCCGCCGGCATCCAGCGCCGCCACGACGTGTTGATGGCCATCGGCACCGAACTGATGGCGCGCGCGGACGAGATCGGGCGGCTTCTGTCCCGCGAGGAAGGCAAGCCGCTGGCCGAAGGGCGTGGCGAGGTCCATCGCGCCGGCCAGTTCTTCACCTATTTCGCGGCCGAGGCGCTGCGCGGCCACGGCGATCTGGCCGAAAGCGTGCGCCCGGGGGTGGAGGTCGACGTGCGCCGCGAACCGGTGGGCGTGGTGGCGATCATCAGCCCCTGGAACTTTCCCATCGCAACCCCGGCATGGAAGATCGCGCCGGCGCTGGCCTTCGGCAATGCGGTGGTGTGGAAGCCCGCGAACCAGACCCCCGCCAGCGCCGTGGCCCTGACCGAGATCATCGCCCGCCAGGACCTGCCCGCGGGGGTGTTCAACCTCGTTACCGGGCCCGGCGGCACGGTGGGCCAGCGCCTGGTCGAAAGCCCGGGCCTCGACGCCATCAGCTTCACCGGATCGGTCCCGGTGGGGCGGGGGATCGCGGCCTCGGCCATAGCCAACATGACCAGGCTGCAGATGGAGATGGGGTCGAAGAACCCGATGGTCGTGATGGAGGACGCCGACCTCGACCTCGCCGTGGCGCATGCCTGCAATGCAGCCTTCGGCGGCACAGGGCAGAAATGCACCGCCGCCTCGCGGCTGATCGTGCACGACGCGATCCACGATGCCTTTGTGGAGAAGCTGGTGGCCGCGGCGCGCGCCCTGCGCGTGGGCCACGCGCTGGAGGAGGGCACGCAGATCGGCCCGGTGGTGTCGGCTGCGCAACTGGCGCAGAACCTCGACTACATCGCTGTGGGCACGGCCGAAGGGGCCGAGCTTCTGTGCGGCGGCGACCGCCTGGAGCGGCCGACCGAGGGGCACTACATGGCCCCCGCCGTGTTTGCCGGCACCGCCAACACCATGCGCATCAACCGGGAGGAGATGTTCGCGCCCATCACCTGC
>SLBI01000031.1 GCA_007126375.1 Paracoccaceae bacterium | reverse complement strand
GGGGCTGCCGGGCGGGCGGCGGCAGAATTCCTGCGCGCCGAGGCCCGCACGCGGCTGCAGGCGGCCTGTGCGGCACACGCGGCGCGGATCGGCCGGCGACCGGGGCGGATCACCCTGCGCGATCCGCGTTCGCGCTGGGGTTCCTGCACCGCGGAGGGGAACCTGATGTTCTCCTGGCGGCTGGCCATGGCGCCGCATCCTGTGCTCGATTACGTGGCCGCGCATGAGGTGGCACATCTGGCCGAGATGAACCACTCGCCCGCCTTCTGGTCCGTGCTCACCCGGCTCTGTCCCGGGCACGCTGCGCCGCAGGGCTGGCTGCGCCGTCACGGGACCGGCCTGCAGGCCTGGCGCTTCGATGCGCCGCCCAATGGCGATTGACAGCCGTCGGGGCAGGCGTGATCACTCTCGGCCATGCTGCTTAATCCGCGCCCCCTCGATGCCACGGCTGCCGCGCATGAGCGGCTTTACCGGACATTGCGTACGCAGGTGATGCATGGCGAACTTGCGCCGGGCCAACCGCTGACCCTGCGCGGCCTTGCCGGCGCGCACGGGGTGAGCATGACGCCTGCGCGGGAGGCGGTGCGCCGGCTGGTGGCGGAGGGGGCGCTGACGATTTCCTCTTCGGGCCGGGTCTCGACACCGGAACTGTCGAACGAGCGGATCGAGGAACTGGCGTCGATCCGGGCGCTGCTGGAGCCTGAACTGGGCAGCCGGGCGCTGCCACGGGCGCATTTCGCGCTGATCGACCGGCTGGTGGCGATAAATGCGATGAATGCCGAGGCGGTGACGCGGCAGGATGCGGTGGCCTATATACGCACCAATCTGGAGTTTCACCGCACGCTCTATCTGCGCGCCCAGGCTCCGGCGATGCTCGCCATGGTGGAAACGGTCTGGCTACAGCTGGGGCCGACCATGCGCGCGCTCTACGGCAGGTTGCGCCGCGGCACGCCGCCGCCGCATCACCGCATGATCATCGCCGCGCTGAAGGCCGGCGACGAGCCGGCGCTGCGACTCGCGCTGCGCACGGACGTCACCCAGGGGCTGCGGCATCTGCTGGTCTGACGCCGGCCGCCACGGTCCGCGCGCCCGTCATCGCCAGAAGGCGGACAGGGGCGCGGCCGGATCACGGGACGTCCGGCTGCCCGCGCGCCGCGAAGGCAGCCTCGGCGCAGGCGAAATCGGCGGCGTCGTCGATATCGAGGGCGCGCGCGGCCGGCATCTTCACCGCGCCGACGCGGTCGCAGGCGAGACCGCCACGGCTGCGGAAATCTTCGGCGTCGAAGACATAGGCCGCGCCGTTCGGCCGCCACACCGGCGGCAGGGCCTGCCGGTTGGTGAAGGGGTGAGCGGGATCGACCAGCGCGCGGAACCGGCCATCGGTGACGAAGCCCCATTTCAGCACCCCCGGATCCGCCGGGCTGACGGTCATCACGAGATCCCAGCCGCCGGTCGCATGGAGCGCCAGGGCTGCGGCGATGTCCTGCAGCTCCCGCAGCGGCGAGGTTGCCTGAAGCAGCAGCACACGGGCAGGCGTGGGCATCGCGCTCAGCGCATGCGCGATCACCGGGTCCATCGGCACCGCGTCGCCGGCGAGCTCGGCAGGGCGCGGGAGGATGCGCAGGCCGGGTTCGGGCGGCAACGACAGCAACGCGGGGATGTCGGTCGAGACCACCACCTCGCTCGCGCCGGCCGCCAGCCCCTGATCGACCGCCCGGCGCCACAGCGGCACGCCGGCGAACGGGCGCAGGTTCTTGCCCGGCAGGCCCTTCGAGCCGGCCCGCACCGGCACCAGCGCGATCAGCGGCGGCGCGCCGCTCATGGCCGCGCCGCCAGCAGCGGGGCCAGGGCGGTCATGGTCCGTGCCGTGGCGCCGCCGTGCTCTGCCAGAAATGCCCTGGCCCGGCCGCGACGTGCCGCATCTGCGCCCGGATCGGCCAGCAGCCGGTCCAGGCTCGCAGCCAGCGCCCCGGCATCGGCGCATCGCGTCACCATCCCGGCCGCCATCGCCTCGCGCCCCGGGTATTCGATGGTCCAGACATGCGGCCCCACCAGGACCGGAAGGCCCAGCGCCAGCGGCTCGATCACGTTATGCGCTCCTTTCGGCACGAAACCGCCCCCCACCACCGCCGCATCGGCAAGGCCGAGATAGAAATACATCTCGCCGAAGCTGTCGCCCAGCAGGACCTGCGCATCGTCCAGCCGCACCCCGGGGTTCAGGCCGAGCCGGTCGTCGAGCGCCTCGGACCGGCGCAGAACGATCACCCCCTGCGCGGCCAGCCAGTCGCCGGTCGGGCCGAAGCGTTCGGGCGCGCGCGGCACCCAGACGAGGAGTGGCGCACGACCCGCCGCCTGCAGGGCGCGGAAGGCGGCGAGGCAGGTCGCCTCCTCGCCCGCGACGACGCTTGCAAGCGTGATCACCGGGCGCGCCCCGAGCGCGCTGCGCAGCGCCGCGGCCGCGGCGAGCTGCTCCGGCGGCACCGGCAGGTCGAAGCGCAGCTCGCCGGCAACCTCGACCCGCGGTGCACCGAGAGCGCGGAAGCGTTCGGCCTGCAGGGCGGATTTCGCCAGCACCAGCGGCACCAGCGACACCGGATGGCCGAACAGGCGCGCGAGCCGGCGCTGCTTGCGGAAGCTCTTCTGGGGCAGCTGGCTGTTGGCCAGCACCAGCGGCACGCCGGCGCGGCGGCAGGCGGCGATCATGCCGGGCCAGATCTCGATCTCGAGCGCGATCAGCAGTCGCGGGCGCTGCCGTCGCAGCAGCGCCGCCCAGGCCCATCCCATGTCCACCGGCATGTAGCGCGCGCAGAACCGCCCCGCGGCCATCTCGGGTCCGAAGGTGTCCTCGGCGGCACGCCGGCCAGCCGGGGTGAGATGCGTCGTCACCACGGATGCGCCGCCTTCCAGCAATGCGCGAATCAGCGGGATGGCCGAGCGCAGTTCGCCCAGTGACACCGCATGCACCCAGACCGCATCCGAGGGGCCCGCCGCGGCGCCGAACCGTTCCGCCCAATGCCGTCGATAGGCCGGGTCGTGCCGGCCGCGGCGCCAGAAATGGAGGAGCACAAGCGGCAGCGCCGGATACCAGAGCAGGGCATAGAAGCCGAGCAGGAGCCGCAGGCCGATTCCGGGCGTGTCGGGTCGGGCGCTCATCCGGCCCGTTCCATCAGCGCCACCAGACGGTCGGCCACATGCTCCAGCGCCGGGACGCCCCGGTCCGCCACCGCCGCCGCGCGCGAGCGTAGCGCTGCCAGTCCCGCGGCATCG
>SLBI01000232.1 GCA_007126375.1 Paracoccaceae bacterium | reverse complement strand
CGCGACGCCGGTGCTGCCTCGGAAGGCGGTGGGGCCGACATGGCGTTCGCCTGAGCCGCCGCCGCCGGCCCCCCCGCCGGGGATGGCCGGTTGGTTGCGGGCGATCCTGCGCGGCGTGACGCTGGCGACGGTGACCTTCGGCGGGCTGGCCCTCATGCTGGTGCTGCGCCTCGCCGAGCGGCCGATCTGCGGGATGCGACGGCCGGTGACACCGTGGATCACCGTCGCCGTCTGCCGGGCGGCGCTGTGCATTCTCGGGCTGCGAGTGACCATGCGCGGAGAGCCGCTGAGGCGGCGCGGCGCGATGGTGGCCAATCACGCATCCTGGCTGGACATCTTCGTGCTGAACGCGGCCGCGCCGCTTTACTTCGTCTCGAAGTCCGAGGTTGCCGGCTGGCCGGCGATCGGATGGCTCGCCCGTGCCACGGGCACGCTGTTCATCTCCCGTGACCGCGCCGAGGCCGCCCGGCAGAAGCTGATGATCGAGGCGCGGCTGCGCGCCGGGCACCGGCTGATGTTCTTTCCCGAGGGCACCAGCAGCGACGGCCGCCGCGTGCTGCCGTTCAAGCCCACCCTGTTCGCGGCCTTCTTCGAACATGGTCTGGCCGAAGTGCTGGCGGTGCAACCGGTCAGCGTGACCTATCATGCGCCGCCGGGCGAGGATCCGCGGTATTTCGGCTGGTGGGGCGACATGGACTTCGGCGCGCATCTTTTCAGGCTTCTGGCCGCAGCCGGGCGGGGCCGGGTCGAGGTGGTCTGGGCTCCGCCGCTGGCGGTGCGCGACTTTTCCGGGCGCAAGCCGCTGGCGGCGGCCTGCGAGACCGCGGTGCGGGCCGGAATGGCACTGCCGCGGGATTGACGCCGCGCCGACGCAGGGGCGATGCAGGAGGCCACGGGCGCAGGGTCTGACGGGCGCAGGGGCGGGGCGACAGGCGATGACGAGGCGGCGGGGCGCCGATGCGGGTGCCGGACCGGATGCATCCCGGGCACGCGCCAAGCGGCGGGTGACCTGGGCGGGTGCGGCGGTGAACCTGCCGCTGGCGCTGGGCAAGATCGCCGCCGGCCTGCTGGGACAAAGCGCGGCGCTGGTCGCCGACGGTGTGCATTCACTGGCCGACCTCGCCACGGATGTGGCGGTGCTCTGGGCGCTGGGCCATTCCGCCCGGGCCCCGGATCGCGAGCATCCCTATGGACATGGCCGGTTCGAGACGCTTGTGACGCTGGGCATTGCCGCAGTGCTGGTGGTGACGGCGCTGGGCATCCTGGTCGATGCGGCCGGCCGTGTCCTGGCCGCGACGGGGCCGGAACCGCCCACCGCGCTCGCGCTTGTGGCGGTGCTGGTCGCGCTTGCGGCCAAGGAGGCGCTTTACCGGATGACGCTGCGGGTGGGGCGGCGCACCGGGTCCACGCTGATCGTGGCGAATGCCTGGCATCACCGGTCGGATGCGGCCTCGTCGGTGGTGGCGGCGCTGGGGATCGGTGCGGCGATGGCCGGCTGGCCGGGATTCGATGCGATGGCGGCGGCGGCGATCGCGCTGATGCTGATCTGGATCGGCTGGAAACAGGGCCGGCCGGCGGTTGCCGAACTGGTGGATGAGCAGGCGACCGAGGCAGACCGGGCGGCCTTGCGCGCGCAACTCGCCCGCAGCGCCGGGGTGGAGGGGGTCCGGCATCTGCGGATGCGCCAGCACGGCGCGGCGCTGGTGGCGGATGCGAGCCTCCTGGTCGACCCGCGGCTGACCGTTACCGAGGGCCATCGCATCGCCGAAGCCGCGCGCGCCGATGCGATCCGGGCGATCCCGGCGCTGGGCCAGCTGGTGCTGCATGTCGAGCCGATGGGCCATGCCGAAGGCTATGGCGCCGAGGCGGCGCCGCTGCGCGGCGAGATCGAGGGCGCCATCCGGGCCCTGATGGCCGAGGCGGCGCCGGGCGCCAGCATCGAGGAACTGCGGCTGGGCTATTTCGCCGAAGGGCTGACGGTTGAGATCGTGACCTGCCTGCCAGAGGCGACCCGCATGGACCAGGCCGGCATAGAACGGCAGATGGAGGCGCGCCTGCGCGTTTTCATGCCGCGCCTCGTGCAGTTGCGGCTGCATCTGGCGGCCAGGCATTGACGCACTCGCCGCAAGCCGATGCCGGTCGGTTTTCGGTGTACCTGGAGCGGGCGATGAGATTCGAACTCACGACCCCAACCTTGGCAAGGTTGTGCTCTACCCCTGAGCTACGCCCGCGTCCGATCGGGTAGCTACAAGAGCGGCCGGTGGGCCGCAAGGGGAAAAATGCCGGGCCGGCCGGCGTGGTGGCGGTGCCAGCGCATGGAGCCGCCTCGGCGAATCAACCGGAGCGGGTGGCGATTTCCGGGCAAACCGGGCGGCTCTGCGGCGCGAATCGTGGTCAATGAAGGGTTTCGGCCGGCCGCGATCGCGGCCGATCGCGGCCGGCGGCGCGGATTGCGGCGATTGGCGAACCAGTGACGCAAACGGGTCGCGACGGTGACCAAAAAACGGCGGAGTCCGGCCGTCTGTTGGGCGGGTCCATGGCTGAACGGTGATGGCTCCGGCCAGCCGCAGAGAGGAAAGGAAAGCTCCGATGTTCACCAACGATATCCTTCGTGGCGATTTCTCCGGCAACGTGATCCGCCCCGCTGCCTTTCGTCCCGCCGCCGCGTCCGAGCCGGCGGCTGCCGCTGCCGTCGGGCCGATCCTGCGGCTGCCCGGTTCCGGCCTTGTCGCCGGCTCGCTGGTCGAGACGGCCGAGGGCTGGCAGCCGGTGGAATCGCTCGCCATCGGCCAGCGGGTGCAGACCTGGGACGGCGGTCTGCGGCCGCTGCGGCAACTGGAGGCGGTGCGGGTGGCGCCCGGCGCGGCAATGGTGGCGCTGCCGGGTGGCGTGCTCTCGACCTGCTCGGACATGCTGCTGCTGCCCGGCCAGCATCTGCTGATCGAGACCGGCGCAGCCGCCGAGGCGCTGGACCAGGACGTCGTGCTGGTGCCGGCGGGGGCGTTGGACGGGTTCGGGGGTGCCCGGGTGGAGCGGCCGCGCCGCGGGCTGGACGTCATCCGGCTGGGCTTCGAGGCCGAGGAGATCGTCTATGCGAACACCGGCCTGATGCTGCACTGCCCCGCGATCGGCGCCGCGGACAGTGCCGATGCGCCGCGATCGGATTTCTTCACCGCGCTTGATCGTGAGGGAGCGCGGCGGCTGCTCGGCCTCGGCCGGCCGGGGCCGGACGGCGCGGGCGCACACCGGCCCGAACCCGCCGCGGCCGGG
>SLBI01000097.1 GCA_007126375.1 Paracoccaceae bacterium | reverse complement strand
GCGCCACGCTGGGCTTCCACTGGGCGCGCATGATCGAGATGCTGCATGCGGCCGAAGTCGTCGCCGAACTGCTGCAAGATGACGACATTCTCGGCGGCGAGTTGCGCACCGACGGGGCGCACCAGGGTCGCGGCGTCGGCGTGCTCGAGGCGCCGCGCGGCACGCTGATTCACCATTACCGCGTCGATGAGCATGACCAGGTGGTGCGCGCCAACCTGATCGTTTCGACCACCCACAACAACGAGGCGATGAACCGCGCCATCCGCGAGGTCGCGCTGCGTTACCTAGACGGCCGTGAGCTGACCGAGGGCCTGCTGAACCACATCGAAGTGGCAATCCGCGCCTTCGACCCCTGCCTGTCCTGCGCGACCCATGCGCTGGGCAAGATGCCGCTGATGCTGGAGTTGCTCGAGCCCGACGGCACGTTGGCCCGCAGCTTGCGCCGGGACTCCACAGGGTCGTGCGGCTAAGCGACCGGGCAGGCGCGGCGATCTGAACAGGGTCGCGCCAGTGGTGGTGCTGGCGGTCGGCAACCCCAGCCGCGGCGACGACGCCATCGGTCCCGAACTGGCCGCGCGGCTTGCGGCGGCGGAACTGCCCGGCGTCGAGGTCATCGTCGATTTTCAGCTGCAGATCGAGCACGCCCTGGACCTGCAGGGCCGCCGGCTGGCGCTGTTCATCGACGCCGCCGTGGATGCGCCAGCGCCCTATGAGGTCAGAGTCCTCGCCCCCGCGCGCGATCCGAGCCATAGCAGCCATGCGCTCTCGCCCCCTGCCGTGCTCGAAACTTTCCAGCGCGTGTGTAACGCGCCTCCCCCATCGTCCCTGTTGCTTGCCGTGCGCGCCGAGTCCTTCGACCTCGGCGCCCCGCTCAGCCCCGCCGGGCGCGCCAACCTCGAGGCCGCGTGGCTTTGGCTCTCGGCGCGGGACTGGCGACGAAGCTATTAACCTGGCATCAAAATACCTACGGCATTTGATGCTCGGCATTTGCGGCGCAGGTCCGCAAATACCTCCGCTCATAGGTCCCGGCCGTGCCGGCCGGGTATTAACCCGGCATGCCTACTTGCACGCCGGGTTAATAACGACGCGAAACCGCATGGACCATTAGCCTTCCGCGGCGTCCTGAACGGCATCCAGCAGCCCCTGGGTTCGCTCGCTGGCCTCGATCCAGCGATCCCGAAGCATCGGATCGCGGGCGGCAACGGCGAAATCCTGAAACATCAGGGCAGGGCTGGGGTAATGGGATCCGACCCGAATCAAGCTGGGCGCTGCAGCTGTGCCTGATGCACGGGCTGGCCGGTAACTGGCCGAACCGTCCGCCTCGTCACCGACGAAGTTGTCCATTGCGATCTGCCCGAGCGGGCCGGACAGCCGGAGTTTGATGATGGGCGTCTCAGCGTCGAAGCCGCAGCGCCAGGTCGACACGCGGCCGTCTTCGAACACCAGCGAGCCCGCGCCGCCGATGATGGCGCCGCTGTGTCGGTCGCGGCGCAGACGGGCGTTGATCGAGCGCAGTGCCGCCAGGGGCGAGAGATATTCCAGCGTCGCGCGCAGGGTGTACCAGCCCAGATCACCCAGCGCGCCCAGTGGCTCCAGGGATCGGTCGTAACGAATGTCGCTGCGGTCGCCTAGCGGGACCAGGAAGGAGGAATCCAGCGCGCTTGGACGGCCGACCAGTTCGTCCCGGCGTTCGAGGATGGCTGCGGTGCGCGGGTGGTGGACGAAGTGCGTCGCGTCCATGAAAGCCACCCCGTGCTCCCGGCAGGCGGCCGTGATCCGCTTGAGCGACGGCAGGCTGGTGAAGGGCTTCTCGCCGAGCACATGCTTGCCGGCTTGGGCAGCGGCAATACAGATTTCCTCGCGCCGGGCGGTCGGCGTGGCGACATAGACGGCATCGATGCCGTCCCAGGCCAGCATCTCGGCCCAGAAAGCAAAGCCCCGCTCGGCGCTATGCCGGCTGGCGAAGGCCTGGGCCGAGACGGCGCTGCGGCTGGCCACGGCCGCCAGTTGTGCTCCGGGCATGTCGCGCAGCACCGCGGCCATCCAGCCGGCGATCTTGCCGGTGCCGACGAAACCCCAACGCAAAGCGGGCGACTGCGGTGTCGGTGTGGCAGTATTCAGACTCATAACAAGAATGGTAAGCCGCGCCGCCTGCGCGCAGGACCGGAGATCGATCATGCCAAAGCATCTGAACCATTCGCCATCGGCGCTTCGAATGCCTGAAACGTGGCAGGCGGCGGCCTTCTCATGTCTGCTGCTGATCTCGGCACTTGCCGCTGCATCAGAACCCGTGTCCGAGCCGACCGCCGGCGTCCCCGCGCTGCTGCCCTGCGCCGGCCCTGCGCCGGCGGCAACGGAGGCCGCCCGCTCGCGCTGGCCTGCCGCACCGCTGAGCGAGGCCGACATCGCCGCAGCGGTGGCCGACATGACGCTGCTGGAGAAGGTTGGCCAGATGATCCAGGCCGATGTCTCGACGGCAACGCCCGAGGAGGTCCGGAAGCATGGCCTCGGCTCCATCGTCAAGACCGTACCCGAAGGCAACCTGGGCACCACCGAGGCCTGGCGCAGCCTGTTCGACGCCTATCAGCACCAAGCGCTGCAAACCCGCACCGGCATTCCCGTTGCCTTTAGCATCGATGCCGTGCACGGCCATGCCTACTTCGACGGCAACGCGGTCATCCTGCCGCACAACATCGGCGTCGGCGCGACCCGCAATCCCGAGCTCGCCCGCCGCCTGGCCGAGGTCACCGCCCGCGAACTCTCTGCCACCGGCATCCGCTGGACCCTGGCGCCGTCGATCGCGGTGGCCAGGAACATCCGCTGGGGCCGGACCTATGAGTCTTTCGGCGAGACGGTCGAGCTGCAGCAGCTGTTCGCCGCCCCGCTGATCGAGGGCTTCCAGGGCGCGGACCTCACCCACCCGGCCTCGGTGGGCGCGACCGCCAAGCACTTCATTGCCGACGGGGCGACCGAGGACGGGATCGACCGCGGCGACGCCATCATTTCGGATGAAGAGCTGCGCCGTATTCACATGCCCGGCTTCGTTGATGCGATCGAGAGCGGCACGGTGTCCATCATGGCCTCGTTCAGCTCGGTCAACGGCGAGCCGGTGCACGGCTCGCGCGCCTTGCTGGCCGATCTGTTGAAAGACGAACTGGGATTCGACGGCGTGGTGATCACCGACTGGGAAGGCGTGGCCATGAGTGGGCTGACGCTGGAGCAGGCGCTGGACGCCGGCATCGACCTATTCATGCTGGTCCAGTCCTGGCGCGAGGGTCTGCCGGAAATCG
>SLBI01000302.1 GCA_007126375.1 Paracoccaceae bacterium | reverse complement strand
ATCGGCGTCCATGGCGCGGCGATGCAGTCCACGCGGAGCCGGCAGCGGGCCACCAGCCTCGGCCTGTCGGTCGGCGTCACCCCGTTCGAGAACGGCTGGATCAGCATCGGCTACAACGTCACCGGCTTCCGCGACCCCGACTTCTCGACCCACGGGCACACCGACCGCGGCGCCTTCGTGCAGTTCCGTGTCAAGCTGGACGCCGACACGATCCGGAGGATGTTCCGGTGACGCTGCGCGCGGCTCTGCTGCTTGTGATCCTGTGGCTGCCGGTCATGGCCGAGGCGCAGGTGCAAAACCTGCTGACCTATGACTTCGACGGTCGCCGCAGCACGAACCCCTCACCAGCGGCGACCTCCGTGACCGGAATCGCGCCACTCGGGTTCCTGGGAAACGACCCCGGGTTGCTTGCCGTGGGCGTCGAACACAAGACACACAACAACAAGTTTCACACCGAGCAGTGGCCAGTCGGATCGTCGTCGGGACCGGATCCCAACCGATACCTGACCTGGGGTTTCACCGCTGACCATCCCGTCATCCTTGACGGGATATGGCTTCAACTCACGCGCGACGGCTCCGGCACACGGGAGTTCCGTGTCGACGTCAGTATCGACGGCGGCGCCTTCCAGACCGTCGGATCATCCGCAACGCTTGGCCAGAACACCAATTCCCTCCAGTGGTTCACGATCGACCTTGCTGACGCGGAGGTCAGGGAGTCGGCGGTCTTCGTGCTTTACGCCTGGGGCGCGACCGGCAGTGGCGGCGCCCTGATCATCGAAGACGCCGGCAGCGCGCCAGCCCAGCATGGGATCGTGATCCGGGGCGAACCGATGCCGGCGCAGCTGGAGGCCGAAGCGGCCGTGATGGTCTTTTCCGAAAACGGCGCCGATTGTGCCGACCTCGCGGCATCCCCCCCCACCGGCGGTGCGCAGCCGCAGGCGGCGATCCCGGGCGCCTGCATCGAGTATCGGCTTGATGTCACGAACATCGGCGGTCGCACGGCGCACGAGGTGTACCTGGTCAGTACGCTGCCCGGTGTCCTGACGGTCCTGGCCACCGGGCGCGCAAGCTGGGACGAGACCGCCGCCGCGGGTTTCTCGCTGTCGCTGGACTGCGCCTCGGGCGGCTGTTCCGTCACGGTGGAGAACGGCATCATTCCTGTCGGCGCAACCGCCAAGATAACAGTGCGTGCGACAATCGACTGAAGATCCGATGGCGCGGCAAGCCTGCTGTCTGCGCAGGCGTGCACGGCCGGTCCCGGCGCAGCGTCAGACCGCGAACGGACGAAGTGACCGTGCCTCGATCGGTGACGCCGGAAGGGCCTGCCCACCGCCCGCACCAGGCCATGTGCATGCCGGCATCGCCTCGGATCCGATGGGCGCCGAGTTTGGTTATGGCGTCGTGCAGCCCGCGCTTCGCCGTACCGACCTTCGCCTGCACGAGATCCAACCTGTCATCACCCATGCCCACAAGGTCGAACTCGGTCTGCCCGACGTCTGTGGTGCGCCCGGCCGCGCCACAGTCCGCGATCTCCAAATTGGAGAAGACCCCGACATCGCCTGTGTCAGCGAACAGCGCTTGCACCTCATGCAGCACGAGCGCCTCCAGCCAATGCCCGGCAGGAAAGCGGCGCGTCGTCGCTCTCGAAAACGAGCCTTTGGCCTGTGATCTCCGCGCCTCCGAGGGGGCCGACAGTCGGCGCGAGGGCGCCGCACGCATCCTCTGCAAGCATCATCTCGACCGGCACTGGCTTGCGATCGACCCTGGACAGCCGAGCTATGGCCGAAAATGGGTGATGGGCTCTGAGAAGGCGGCGTATCGTGGCGGGTGTCGAAGCCTGCCAGAACCTCTCGAAGGAGCGATACGTCATGAAGGACGATACCACGATCACCCCGCTTCGCCAGCCTGGATCGGTGCTCGATCCGTTGGCCGAGATCGCCCTCGAGGGCGCGCGCCAGATGCTGGCCGAGGCGCTCAGGGCCGAAGCTGCGAGCTTCGTCGCCAGCTTCAGCGACGCGCGTCTCGGCCGTGAGCCGGTCGGCGGGGGCCGCCAGCTCCTCAAGCTTCCCGCGGGCCTCCTCAAGCAGCGCGATGGGGTTGGGGTCAGTCATCTTGTGCCCTCCATTCTGCGAAAATCTCGATGCTCAGCGTGTGCAGCGTGGCCCGCATCGCGGCCACGTCCGAAATGGTTTGGAACGTCTATCAATGCACCGACTGCACCGCCGCCGGCATCGAGCACACGGTTGACGATGTGAGCACTGGTCGATCAGGGCGGGACTGCCAATGGGGGTAAGGCATCCCCATGACGAAGCAAGTTTGCAGTAGCTGCGGCAAGACACGCGGACCGTGGATCAGCAGCGAATATACCGGCGAAGGCTGGTCGTTGAGGCTACCTGCCCCGGCCAGCGTCATAGGTGGCGATCAGCCGGCGGCCCGTCGCCCGCATCTGGTCAACGTCCTCGCCCGCCAGCGCGCGGGCGTGCGCCGTCATAAGTGGGTCCAGCCGGTCAAGGGTTGCCGTCGCGGCGCCCTCGCTTGTCGAGCCACAGGCGGTCATTGTCAGCATCGCCCCGGCCAACATCGGCCCGGTCCATGCGCTTGCGCCCGGCCATGTCGTGCCCGGCGGGCTGCCCACCGAGCGGCTGATCGCCTGGATCATCGTGTCCAAGTTCGGCCACCACCTTCCGTTCTACCGCCAGGCGGGGATCTTCGAGCGGCAGGGCCTCCATCTCGATCGCGGCACGCTCGGCAACTGGACGGGGCGCGCCTCCTTCCACCTGATGCCGGTCATCGAGAACATGAAGGCCCATCTGCGCGCCGCCGACCGGATCTTCGTCGACGAGACCCGCGCGCCGGTGCTGGGCCCGGGCCGCAAGGCCACCAAGAGCGGCTACTTCTGGGCCGTCGTCTCCGACGACCGCGGTCATGGCGGCGCCGGACCGCCCATCGTGCTGTTCCACTACGCCCCCGGCCGGGGCAAGGCGCATCCGCTGAAGTTCCTCGCCGGATACCACGGCCGGTTGCCTCGCAATGCGACGCCTACCAGTCCTACACCGCGCTGACCGAGATCGCACGCGATGCCGGCCCGTGGCAGCTGGTCTACTGCTGGACCCATGTCCGCCGCCGCTTCGTCAAGCGGTTCGAGAACGAGGGCTCGCCCATCGCCGAGGAGATGCTGCGCCAGATCGCGCTGCTGTATCAGATCGAGAAGACCGTGCGCGGCAAGGAGGCGGACGTCCGGCTGGCCGCCCGGCGCGAACACGCAGCCCCGATCATCGCCGCGCTCAAGCCTT
>SLBI01000040.1 GCA_007126375.1 Paracoccaceae bacterium | reverse complement strand
GCCGACGATCCGCCCCCCCTGCCCCGCCAGCGCGGCGATCACGCCGGCGCCGAGCGCCCCGGCCGCGCCGGTGACGAGAATGCGCGGCATGCGCCCCTCCTGCCCGGTTGCGCCGCACAGGCTGCCGGCCGCGGGGCCGGTTTACAACCCCCCGGATTTGGTGAAGTCTCCGCCCGCATCGCGGCACAGGCCGCGGCAACAGACCGGGAGGAACGGATGACAACACCGACACGGATGCTCACGGGCACCGCCGCCGCCATGGCGCTGATGCTGGGCGCGGCCACCGGCGCCGCGGCGCAGGAACGGATCACGCTGAAATCGGCGTCCTCGACCTCGTCGTACTACGTGATGATGGTGCAGCTGGCCGAGATGCTGCGCGGCACCGGCGACTTCTCGCCCACGGTCGAGGAAAGCCAGGGCTCGGTGCAGAACGTGAAGGAAGCGGCGGTGCGGACGGGCAACTACCTGTTCACCACCCCGCCCAGCCTGCTCGCGGCCGCCGCAGCCTCGTCGGGCGCCTTCGAGGGCGATCCGCCCTTCGACGGGGCCCGGACACTGTTCGTGATGCCCTATGTCACCTTTCACGTCGTCGCCCGCGCCGATGCCGGCATCGACAGCATGGCCGACCTCGCCGGCAAGACCATGGTGCCCGGCGGCACCGGCACCTTCTGCGAAGGGCGGACCCGGGCGGTGATGGACGCGCTGGGGCTGACCGAGGCGGTCAACATGGTCGATCTGGAACTGTCGGCGGCGGGGAACGCGATGCGCAACCGCCAGATCGACGCCTATTCCACCTGTTCCGCCCATCCCACCCCGGGCCTGACCGAACTGGCCACCACGCTGGACGTGGTGATCGTACCGCTGACGGAGGAGGAGCAGGCGACGGTGATCGCGCTCGATCCGCTGTCCGGCCCGATCACCATCGGTGCCGGCACCTACAGTGGCCAGGATGCCGATGTGCCCACGGTGGGCGTGCCGGTGGGCGCCTATGGCACCACCGCAATGTCGGACGAGGCCGCCTATGCCATCGTCAGCACCTTCTGGGAGAACAAGGACGCGCTGGCCGGCGAGCAGCCCTGGTGGGCCGGGGTGACGACCGATCTGGTGCAGTATCTCGGCGCCGAGATGCACCCGGGCGCCGCCCGCTATTACGAAGAGATCGGCGTGGCGGTGCCCGCCGGGAACTGACGCGGTCGCCGCGGGCCGCCCACCTCCCCCGCCGCGGTGGGGCAGGGGCGGGCCGCGGCACCTCTTCCTTCATCGGTGTGACGGCCTGCGCGGCGCAGCGCGGGCGTGCCGGTGCGGCTGCAGGCGGACGATGCGCAGATGACAGAGCCCTCACCGCTATTCGCCGAAGCCCGCGGCATCGACCCCGACGCGCCGCTGGCCGGCCCGCTGCGGGCGATCACCCTGCTGCAATGGGCGACCGGGCTGCTGGCGCTTGGAACGGTGGCGTTCCACCTGTTCCTGGTGTTCTCGGGCCTGATGCCGGCGCTGGTGACGCGGCCGGTCCATCTGATGCTGGCGCTGCCCTGGATCTTCGTGCTGAGCCCGCCGGCGAACGGCTGGGAGCGCTGGACCGGCCCGGTCTTCCTGATCGCCGGGCTGGCGGCGGCGGGCTATGTCGCCTGGAACCACGCGGGGCTGATCCGGCAGTACGGCTCGCTCCGGGGCGAGTTGCAGATCGCGATGGCGCTGACGCTGGTCGTGGTGGTGCTGGAGGCGGCGCGCCGGGCGATCAAGTGGGTGCTGCCGCTGGTGGCGCTGCTGGTTCTGCTCTACGGCTTCTTCGGCGAGCACATCCCGGGCCATTTCGGCCATTCCGGGCTGCGCACCGAATTCTTCCTGGGCACGCTGACGATCACCCAGGGCGGGCTCTGGTCCACCCTGACCGGTATCTCGGCCGAGGTGATCGCGCCCTTCATCATCCTCGGCGCGCTGATCTCGGCCGGCACCGCCGGCACCGGCTTCATGGCGGTGGCGACGCAGATCGCCGGGCGTGCGCGGGCCGGGGCGGCGAAGGTGGCGGTGGTCTCCTCGGCGCTCTACGGCTCGATCTCGGGGGTGGCGGCGGCCAACACCGCCTCGACCGGCATGGTGACGATCCCGGCGATGATCCGGCTGGGCTATCCGCGCACGCTGGCGGCGGCGACCGAGGCGGTGGCCTCGACCGGCGGACAGATCATGCCGCCGCTGATGGGGGCGGGGATCTTCGTGATGGCCGAACTTCTGGCGATTCCCTATGCCGAGATCATGGTGGCCGCAGCGCTGCCGGCGGTGCTGTTCTTCGCCACCGCCTGGGTGGCGATCCACCAGTATGCCATCCGCTTCGACCTGCGCGGGCTGTCCCGCGCCGAGCTTCCCGGCTGGGGCTTCGTCGCCCGCACCGTGCCCTTCTTCCTCGTGCCCTTCGCGATCCTGATCTATGTGCTGGCCTTCACCAGCTACACCGCGCCCTATGCCGCCTTCTGGGCGGCGGCGACGATGGCGGTGCTGCTGGCGGTGGATTCGACCGGGACGCTGCGGCTGCGGCGCTGGGCGGCGCGGGCCTGGACGGCGGCCGAGGACGCGGCGCGGCAGATCGCGCAGATCGCGGCGATCATTGTCTGCGCCTCGCTGATCGTCGGCGTGTTCAACATGACCGGGCTGGGGATCAAGATAACCGCGCTGATCCTGTCGGCTTCGGGCGAGCAGCTCTGGGTCGCGCTGCTGCTGACCGGCCTCGCGGCGCTGGTGCTGGGGATGGAGCTGCCGACGACGGCGGCCTACCTCATCTGCGTCTCGGTGGCGGGACCGGCGCTGACGCAGCTGGGGCTGCCGCCGCTCTACGCCCATCTCTTCGTGTTCTGGTATGCGCTGCTGTGCACCATCACCCCGCCGGTCTGCGGCAATGTCTTCATCGCCGCCGGCATCGCCCGGGCGCCCTGGCTACCGGTGGCGTTCCGGTCGATGGCGGTGGGGCTGGGGCTGTTCATCGTGCCGATGGCCTTCGTGGCGAATCCGTCGCTGCTGCAACTGGCCGCCGCGCCGGGGCTCGCGCTGCTGGCGCTGGTGAAGATCCTCGCGGGGCTGTGGCTGATCTCGATGGCGGTGGTGGGCACCGCCGGGCGGGTGCCGATGCGCGTGGCGGCGGCAACGGCGGGCCTGGCCGTGATCTTCCTGGCCGGGGTCTGAGGGGCGGGGAGTCCGATGGCGGTGACGATCGATCTTGCCGGGCGGGCGGCGGTGGTGACGGGCGGGGCCGGCGGGCTGGGCCGGGCGATCGGTGCGGCGCTGGCCGCGGCCGGCGCAGGGGTGGCG
>SLBI01000189.1 GCA_007126375.1 Paracoccaceae bacterium | reverse complement strand
GGATCGGCCCCTGCGGCGTTGCCCATCGCGTCCTCCCTGCGCAGCGGCCCTCCTCAGCCGCGGTTGTAGATGCCCTCGTAGATGGGCTGGAGCGTCTCGGTGTCGAACAGCGACGACACCGAGGTACCGCTCCAGATGTTCAGGATCGCCTGCGCCATCACCGGCGCGATGGGCAGGATGCGGATGTTCGGTGCCGAATTGACCGCCGCGGTCGGCTCGATCGAGTCGGTGATGACGAGGCTCTTGAGCGTCGAGCCGGCGATGCGTTCCACCGCAGGACCGGACAGGACGCCGTGGGTGATGTAGGCATGCACCTCGCGCGCACCCTGCGCGACGAGCAGGTTCGCCGCCTTCGCCAGGGTGCCGGCGGTGTCGCAGATGTCGTCCACCATGATGCAGACACGGCCCTCGACCTCGCCGATCACGGTCATGTCCGCCACCTCGCCCGGCGCCGAGCGGCGCTTGTCGACGATGGCGAGCCCGCAGCCGATCCGCTTGGCGAGTTCGCGCGCGCGGCCGACGCCGCCGACATCCGGCGAGACGACGATCAGATCCTCCATCCGGCCGCTGAACTGATGCTCGATATCGAGCGCGAAGATCGGCGCGGCATAGAGGTTGTCCACGGGGATGTCGAAGAAGCCCTGGATCTGCGCGGCGTGCAGATCGAGCGTGAGCACGCGCTCGATGCCGGCCTGCACGATGAGGTTGGCCACCAGCTTGGCCGAAATGGGCGTGCGTGCGCGCGAGCGGCGGTCCTGACGGGCGTAACCGAAATAGGGGATCACGGCGGTGATCCGCGACGCCGAGGAGCGGCGCAGCGCATCGGCGATGATCAGGAGCTCCATCAGGTTGTCGTTGGCGGGGTTCGAGGTGGGCTGGATGATGAACATGTCCTCGCCGCGGACATTCTCGAACACTTCGACGAAGATCTCCTGATCGTTGAAGCGTTCCACCCGGGCATCGACGAGATTGACCGTCGCGCCGCGGTGCAGCGTCATCCGCCGGGCGATGGCGCGCGAGAGCGTTCGGTTGGCGTTGCCGGAGATGAGCTTCGGCTCGGACAGGGCGGCCATGGCGGGTCCTTCTGGCGGTGGCAGCGTTGAACCCCGCTTAGCACCGGGATACGGTCTTGCAAACCGACCGGGGAGGCCTGCGATGCCCGAGATTGCCTATTTCCTCAGCCCGCTCAGCCCGTGGGTGTTCCTCGCCGGGCGTCGGCCCTTCGAGATCGCCGCCCGCCACGGTGCGAGCATGACGCTGCACCCGCTCGACACGGCGGCACTGTTTGCCCGCACCGGCGGCACGGTGCT
Organism: Paracoccaceae bacterium; assembly: GCA_007126375.1. Lineage (GTDB taxonomy): Bacteria > Pseudomonadota > Alphaproteobacteria > Rhodobacterales > Rhodobacteraceae > Rhodobaculum. The sequence continues at coordinate 2,000 of SLBI01000189.1, read as the reverse complement.
GGCCGATCGTCACCCCAACCGCAAGGCCTACCGCGTGCAGGAGCTGCGCCGCTGGTCGGACCGGCTGGGCGTGGCGGTCAACCCGCATCCCCGCCATTTCCCAACCAACCCGGCACCGGCAAGCTATGCACTCATCGCCGCGCAGGCGGCCGGCGGCGGCGACCTCGCCGCCCTGCTGGAAGGCTTCGGCCGCGCGCTCTGGCAGGAGGAACGCGACATCGCCGAGGACGGGGTGATCCGCGCCTGCCTCGAAGGTGCCGGCTTCGACGCTGCCCTTGCCGACCGGGGGCTTCTGGCGGGCGCCGAGACCTATGGGCGCAACCTCGAAGACGCCATCGCCCGCGGCGTGTTCGGCGTGCCCAGCTGGGTGATCGGCGACGAGGTCATCTGGGGCCAGGACCGGATCGATTTCCTCGACGCGCATCTGGCGGGTGCCGGGTGAGCCGCACCCCGCTGGCGGGGTTTCCCACGCAGGTCACGCAGCTGGCGGAAGGCATGCGCCCGGCGCTGCTCATCCACTGCTCGCTCGCCCATGCCGGTGCCTGGGGCCCGCTGGCCCGGGCGCTGACGGCCAGGGGCGATGCCCCGGCGCTCACCGCCTTCGACCTGCCCGGTCACGGCGGCAGCGCCGACTGGCCGGGAACGCCCGACTACACCGATCTCGCCACCGCCATCGCCCGGGCACTGGCCGAACGGCTGGCGGAGGCGGCAGGCCCGGTCGATCTGGTCGGCCACTCCTTCGGCGGCGTGGTGGCGCTGCGACTGACGCTCGAGGCACCCGCGCTGGTCCGCAGCCTCGCCCTCATCGAGCCGGTGCTGTTCGCCGCCGCCGACCCGGCAGCGCGGGCATGGCTGCAGGCGCAGGAGGTCCCAATGGTTGCGGCGTTGGCAGCGGGCGACCGCGCTGCCGCGGCCCGCAGCTTCCTCGGCCTCTGGGGCAACGGTGCGCCTTGGGAGGGGCTGTCGGAGCGCGACCGCCACGTGGCCGCAGAGCGCATCCATCTCATCGCGGCCTCGGCCCCGGCGCTGCATCAGGACGCCGCCGGTCTCCTGCGTCCGGGCCGGCTGGAAACCCTCGCCGCCCCCTGCCTGCTCCTCGAGGGCGCACTCTCGCCGCCCGTCATGGCGACAATCTGCGCCCGCCTCGCCGCCCGCCTGCCCCGCGCGCAGCAGCAACGGATCGACGGCGCCGGCCACATGCTGCCGGTGACGCATCCCGCGGCCACCGCCGCCGCCCTGGCAGACCTCTGGCACGCCGACTGAGCCCGCGCCCAAGAACCTTCGAAGGTTCTTGGCAAAATCCTTCGAAGGATTTTGCACCGCCCAGCCCGGCTGTCGCGCCCTATCCGGCCCGCAGCGCCGCCATCAGCCGCGGCTTCTCCCCGGCATCCCGGGTCGAGGACAGGGCGGCCGCCAGATCCTCCAGCGTCGCCAGCGAATGGCCCGCGCGCAGGCAGTCCACATGCGGCAGCATCGCCCTTATTCCGGCAGCGCGCGGCGCGAAACCCTCCCAGCGCAAGAGCGGATTGACCCAGATCAGCCGCCGCGCCGAAAGGTGCAACCGCTCCATCTCGGCTGCCAGCAGGGCGGGGTCGTCGCGGTCCAGCCCGTCGGTGATCAGCACCACCGTCGCCCCGGGCCCCAGCACCCGCCGCGCCCAGTCGCGGTTGAAAGCCCGCAGGCAGGCACCGATGCGCGTGCCGCCCTGCCAGTCCTGCGCCTCCGCCCCCGCCGCCGCCAGCGCGAGATCGACGTCGCGGCCGCGCAGATGCCGGGTGACATTGGTCAGCCGCGTGCCGAAGGTGAAGGCCTGCACCCGCGCCCAGCCCGTGCCCGGCTGCGCCGCCACCGTGTGCAGGAAATGCAGCATCACCCGGGAATAGACCGACATCGACCCCGAGATGTCGCACAAGGCCACCAGGTCGGGCCAGCGCACCCGCGGCCGGCGCCGGGCGAAGCGGTCGACCTCGCCGCCCCGCCGCGCGGCCATGCGCAGCGTG
>SLBI01000326.1 GCA_007126375.1 Paracoccaceae bacterium | reverse complement strand
TGGGTTCGGCGCCGGCGGCACGGTCGGCGCCGCCGATGCCTCCGCCGGCATGGCCGCACCCTGTCGGGCCGGCGCCGCATCCGCTGCGGACGACGGCACGTCGGTCGCGGTCGCCTCAGCCAGCGGGCGGCGGAAAACCAGCATGCTGCGATAGACGGTGTCCTTGCCGGACGCGAAGAAGCCCTTGCTCTCGGCGCAGGGCAGTGTCTCGGCGCGGTGGTATTCCCAGCCATCGGCGGCCAGCGCATTCAGTGCCTCGGTCATGGCATGCGCGAAGCGCGCCTCTGGAGTCTTCACGCCGCGGGCCTTCTGGCCGCGGTCGGGCGCGGGCACGACCTTGTATTCATAGCGTTGCATTGGCTTTCCCCGACCCACGCTGCGGCAGACACGGCATTATGACTTCCTGAGGACGATTCGCAATGTCGCAGGCGCGGGGGGGTCACAGGCCGAGGCGGGCGGTGACGATGGCGTTGACGGCCTGCGGGTTGGCCTTGCCGCCGGTGGCCTTCATCACCTGACCGACGAACCAGCCGGCGAGCTTGGGGTTCTGTTTCGCCTTTTCCACCTGTGCAGGGTTTTCGGCGATCACCGTTTCCACCGCGGCCTCGATGGCGCCGGTGTCGGTGACCTGCTTCAGCCCGCGTGCCTCGACGATCGCGGCCGGGTCGCCGCCCTCGGTCCAGAGGATCTCGAACACCTCCTTGGCGATCTTGCCCGAGATCTCGCCCGAGCCGATCAGGTCGATCAGCCCGCCGAGCTGGCCGGCCGACACGGGCGAGGCGTCGATCCCTAGCCCCTCCTTGTTGAGCCGGCCGAACAGCTCGTTGATCACCCAGTTGGCGGCCGCCTTGCCGTCGCGGCCGCGCGCCACCGCCTCGAAGAAATCGGCCGCCTCGCGCTCGGCGGTCAGCACGTCGGCGTCGTATTCGGTCACGCCGTAGTCGGCGACGAAGCGGGCCTTCCGCGCGTCGGGCAGTTCCGGCAGCGACGCGGCGATGGCCTCCACCCAGCCCTGCTCGATCTCCAGCGGCAGCAGGTCGGGATCGGGGAAATAGCGGTAGTCATGCGCCTCCTCTTTCGACCGCATCGAGCGGGTCTCACCCTTGTTCGGGTCGTAGAGGCGGGTTTCCTGCACCACCTTCCCGCCGTCCTCGATGATGGCGATCTGGCGGCGGGCCTCGTGGTCGATCGCCTGCTGGATGAAGCGCATCGAGTTCATGTTCTTGATCTCGCAGCGCGTGCCGAGGTGGCGATGGTCGCCGGTCTCGCGGAACCGCTCCCAGGCGCCGGGGCGGCAGACGCTGACGTTGACGTCCGCACGCAGGTTGCCGTTCTGCATGTTGCCGTCGCAGGTGCCGAGGTAGCGCAGGATCTGGCGCAGTTTCACGACATAGGCGGCGGCCTCCTCGGGCCCGCGGATGTCTGGGCGGCTGACGATCTCCATCAGCGCGACGCCGGTGCGGTTCAGATCGACGAAGCTGCGTTCGGGGTCCATGTCATGGATCGACTTTCCGGCGTCCTGCTCGACATGGATGCGCTCGATCCGCACCATTCGGGCGATGCCGGGGGCCATGTCCACCCGAACCTCGCCCTCGCCCACAAGGGGATGGTAGAGTTGGCTGATCTGATAGCCCTGCGGCAGGTCGGGGTAGAAATAGTTCTTCCGGTCGAAGGCCGAGATCAGGTTGATCCGCGCCTTCAGCCCCAACCCGGTGCGCACCGCCTGTTCGATGCAGAACTCGTTGAGCACCGGCAGCATTCCGGGCATCGCCGCATCGACGAAGGAGACGTTGGAGTTCGGCTCGGCGCCGAATGCGGTCGAGGCGCCGGAAAAGAGCTTGGCGCGCGAGGCGATCTGCGCATGCACCTCCATGCCGATCACCAGTTCCCAGTCGTCGCGGGCGCCGGCGATGACCTTCGGCGCGGGCGGGGTAAAGGCGAGATCGAGCATGGGCAGGCTCCGGCTGGCGGCGGCGGGACGTGCCGCGGGTCTAGGCGAGCTAGGCCGGTCGGGCAAGAGCCGGCGGGGTTTCGCCCATGCCGGGGCGGATTGGGCGGGTCCTTGCCGATGCGCGCGGGGCCGGGTTGCGCCGGGCGGACGATTCGGCACAGACGATGCCTGCCGGACATGCAGGTTCCGGGTTGCTGGATGTTCGAGAGATGCAAGACGCGAACCGGAACAAGGCGCCCGGCCGGCTGACGCTGGCCGTCGCGGCTGTGGCGCTGACCCTGGTTGCCGGCTGCAGCGATGTCGTCGGCCGCGCCGTCACCCCGCTGATACCCGTGACGCAGTGGGATCATCGCCCCGAGGCGCGCGACTGGACGATCTCGACCATGGGCGCGATTGCGCGCCACGGCACCCCGTTGATCGAGACGCCGCTGGCCGACATCGACAGCTTCTGCCCCGGATACGAGACAGCGAACCCGACGCAGCGCAAGGCGTTCTGGGTGGGGCTGTTCTCGGGGCTTGCGAAGTTCGAGAGCACATGGAACCCACGCGCGGCCGGCGCCGGTGGGCGCTATCGCGGCCTCCTGCAGATCTGGCCGACCTCGGCGCGCCATTACGGTTGCGCCATCGGCGATCCGAGCGAACTGTTCGACGGCGGGAAGAACCTCTCCTGTGCGGTGCGGATCGCGGCGCAGGCGGTCGAGCGTGATGGTGTCGTTGCAGGCAGCCCGGGCAACTGGGGCGGTGTCGCCGCCGACTGGCCGCCGCTGCGCGATGCCCGCAAACGTGCCGAAATCGCCGCCTTCACCCGCTCGCAGAGCTACTGCCAGGCAAGGTGAGAGCGCCCGGTGGGCCGTCCGCCCGCCCGGCGCGGCCGCCGCACCTGGGCTGCATCCCGGGCTTTCAGAGGCGTGTCCGGTGCTGACCGGCCGGCAAGACCTGAGCGACGACCCGTCACGCTTCAGGCGCGTCGGGCGAAATAGGCCATGAGCGCACGCAGTTCGCAGGGTGCCACGCCGGGCGTCGCAGCCATCCGGGCGGCGGCGACGGCAGAGCGGTCGCCGGGGCAGGGCGACGCGCTTTCGGCATGCAACCCGTCGGCCGGATGGGCGGCAATCCCTTCGGCCCAAAGGCAGCCGGGGACGGCAATCGCAAGGGTTACATAGCGCACCGGCGTCGTCAGCCCGGCGCGGGTGACGGCAAGGCCGTCGACCAGCAGCGATGCCGGCACCAGAAGGCTGTCGGCACCGCAGAATTCCTCGACCGCGCAGCCCTCGAGCCGCAGCAACTGCGCCGGCGAGACCGCCAGGTCGCGCCATGGGCGCCCCTCGCCCAGCGCGCCGCGGCGGATCCGGACCGGGG
>SLBI01000375.1 GCA_007126375.1 Paracoccaceae bacterium | reverse complement strand
CGCCGATGCCCGGCCCTGCCCCGCAGCCGGCGGCGCAGCCCGCACCGGCGGCGGAAACCCGCCCCCCGCCGCAACCGCCTGCATCGCCCGCGCGGCCTGGTGCGATGCGGTTCTCTTCCCTGTCCGGCTTCCGGAGGCGCTGACCATGGCCCTGCACCGCGGCCGCGGCTTCGCGGCGATCAACTATCCCATCGGCATGAACCTGGGCGGCGATCCGTCGCAGGCGCTGGTGCATTCCAACCCCGACGGCAAGTTCACCGTCGCGCTCTCGGCCATCGACCTCGGTCAGGGGATGAAGAGCGTCTGCCGCCAGATCGCCGCCGAGACGCTGGGCATCCCGGTCGAGGATGTCTATGTCGACACCGCCGACAGCGACACCGGCCCGCACGACATGGGCTCGTTTGCCTCGCGCGGCACGCACCGCATGGGCAATGCCGTCATCCGCGCCGCCGCCGAGGCCCGCGCGGTGATGCTGGAGGCCGCCGCCGAGGAGCTGGAGGTGGACGCCGCCGATCTGGTGACCGACGGGCGCGGCAACATCCATGTGCGCGGCGCACCGTCCCGCTCCATCACCACCATGGCGGCGGCGCAGGCGGCGCAGTTCCGCCAGGGCCGCACCATCGCCGGGCGCGGCATCTTCCTGATTCCGCTGTCCGAGGTCGATCCCGACACCGGCGAGATGTCGCCGGTGACGACCTTCGCCCATGCCGCGATGCTGGTGGAGGTCGAGGTGGACGACGAGACCGGCGAGGTCACCGTCACCGACATGCAGTCCGCCTATGAGGTCGGCCGCGCGCTGAACCCCAAGCTGGTGGAGCAGCAGTTGCGCGGCGGCGCCTGGATGGGCATGAGCCACGCCGCCTGGGAGACGACCGAGCCCCATTACCCCGACCGCAGCCACGGGCCGGTGGATTTCAACCAGTATCTGATGCCGGGGCCGGGCGATCTGGCACCGCACCATATCTCGATCCTCGAACGCCCGGCCGAGGACGGCCCCTATGGCGGCAAGGGGCCGGGCGAGATGTGCGCCAATCCTGTGTTGCCGGCGGTGGTCAACGCCGTCCACGACGCCGTGGGCGTGCGCATCGACGAACTGCCCGTGACGCCCGAGAAGGTGTTGCGCGGGTTGCGCGCTCAGGGCGGGGCGAAGCCGCGGAAACGGCTCTGATGGCACTGCGCCGGACACCTCCCGGCCTCGACGGCCCCGACCCGTTGGCCCGGGCGCTGCGCGAGGCGCAGTATCTGGCCGACGAAGGGCTGGCAACGGCCGCCTTCCTCGCACTCGCACTGGGCAAGCCGCTCCTGCTGGAGGGGGCGCCCGGCGTCGGCAAGACCGAGGCCGCCAAGGCGCTGGCCAGCGTGCTTGGACGCGAACTCGTGCGGCTGCAGTGCTACGAAGGGATCGACGCGGCCGCGGCGCTCTATGAATGGAACTTTCCCCGGCAGATGCTGGCGATCCGGCAGGCAGGCGAGGATTACGTCAACCTCTACGCCGACGAATACCTGATCGCCCGGCCGCTGCTGATGGCGCTGGAGGCGCCGCGCGACCGGGTGCTGCTGATCGACGAGATCGACCGCGCCGACCACGAGTTCGAGGCCTTCCTGCTGGAGTTCCTGTCGGATTTCACCATCTCCATCCCTGAACGCGGAACGATCCGCGCCAGCGAGCCGCCGGTGGTGATCCTGACCTCGAACCGCACGCGCGAGTTGCACGAGGCGCTGAGGCGGCGCTGCGTCTATCACTGGATCGGCTATCCCGATCCGGCGCTGGAAACCGAGATCGTGATGATGCGCGCCAGTTCCGTTGCGCGCGACACCGCGGCGCGGGTTGTCGCGGCGGTGAACGGACTGCGCGCCGAACCGCTGGCGAAACCGCCGGGCGTGGCGGAAACCGTCGAATGGGCCGAGGCGGCGACGCTGCTCAATGCGCAGGGCGTGCCCTGGCCACGCGCCTTTGCCCGCGCCATCGGCGTTGCCCTCAAGGATCAGGACGACCTCGAATGGGCCGCGCCGCGAATCGATGCGCTGCTGGGCGGGGCGGCGGCATGACACCCGCCGCGCTCGGCCCTTTCCTGGCGTTTCCGCCGGCGCTGCGTGCGGCGGGCTTCGCGGCGGCCCCGGAACAGACGCAGGCTTTCCTGGCGGCCGTCGGTCTGCTCGGCCCGCGCACGATCCACGATATTCGCCGCGCGGCGCATGCCGTCTTCGGCCCCGGCCCGGACCGGCAGGCCGAGTTCGACGCGGTGTTCGACGCGGTGTTCCTGGGTCGCAGCCTGATGGCCCCGGCCGAGGGTGCGCCCGAAGAACTGCCGCAGGCCCGCGATGCCGAAGGCTTCGAATTGCAGCCCGAGGCCGAGGAGGAGGACCCTTCGGGCGCGGACGCCACCACGGCCGAGCGGCTCTTCGCCCGGCAAATCGGCGTCGGCGACGAGGCCGGCGCACTGCGCGCCTTCGCCCGCGCCCTTCCCCGCGCCCTGCCGAAGCGGCGGTCGCGGCGGATGATGACGGGAAAGGGCCGGCTGGCCGATCCCCGCCGCGCCTTCCGCGAAATGCTGCGCCGCGACGGCGAGATCACCCGCCTGCCCATGCGCCGCCGCCGGATGCGACAACGCCGGGTCCTGATGCTGATCGACGTTTCGGGCAGCATGAAGGCCGGCACCGAGGGCGCGCTGCGGCTGGCGCACGCGCTGGTGCAGGGTGGCGAACGGGTGGAGGCCTTCACGGTGGGCACCCGTCTCACCCGCGTAACCCGTGCACTTCGCCACCGCGACCGGGCCGCGGCCCTGCAGCTCGCCTCGGGGCTGGTGGCGGACTGGGACGGCGGCACGCGGCTGGGCGAGGCGCTGGCGGTTTTCCTGTCGGTGCCGCGCTTCGCCTCCTTCGCCCGCGGCGCGCTGGTGGTGGTCGTCTCGGACGGGCTGGAACGCGGCGGCCCCGAGGCGCTGACCGCCGCCATGGCGCGCATGCGCGGCCTCGCCCGGTCGGTGCTGTGGCTTTCCCCGCTTGCCGCCGACCCCGCCTACCGGCCCGAGACCGGGGCGATGCGCGCGATCCTGCCGATGCTGGACCGGCTGGGCGACGGCACCGCAGCCCCCGCCATCGCCCGCGAGATCCTCGCCTTCGCACGCGGCGCGCGTTTCGGGGGCGCGCGGGCATGAGGGTGGTGGACAGCCATTTCCACATCTGGCGGCAGGCGGATCTGCCCTGGCTGTCGGGGCCGATGCAGCCGCGCATATTCGGCCCCTACGAACCGATCCGGCGCGACTACCCGATGGCGGAGTATCTGGCAGACATCGACGGGCAGGGCATCGAAAAGGCGATCTATGTCCAGGCCAACTGGCCACCCGGCATGGCCGAGGCCGAGGCGCGCCGGATCGAGGACGTCGCACTGGACACGGGCTGGCCGCACGCCACCGTCGCCTATGCCGACATGACCGTCGAGGATGTGCGCCCGGCCCTCGACCGGCTGGCGCGTTTTCCGCGCGTCCGCGGCATCCGCCAGCAGTTCCACTGGCACGAGAACCCGCAATACCGCTTCGCGCCGCGCGCCGATCTGCCGGCCGATCCCGCCGTGGTCCGCAATGTCGGGCGTCTGGCCGATTACGGCTGGAGCTTCGATCTGCAGGTCTTCGCCGGGCAGATGGACCATGCCTGCGCCCTGGTCGACGCCTGCCCGAGGGTGCCCTTCATCCTGCAGCATGCCGGCATGCCGGAAGACACCACCACCGCGGGCCGCACCGCGTGGCAGGCCGCCATGGCGCGGCTCGCGCAGCGACCGAACGCCTTCGTCAAGCTTTCGGGCTTCGGCACCTTCATCCACCGGGTCGATGCCGCGCTGATCGGCTGGCTCTGGACCGAGACGGTGGCACTGTTCGGACCCGGGCGCTGCCTCTGGGGCTCGAACTTTCCCATCGAGAAGCTCTGGACCGGTTACGCGGGCCTCATCGCCGCGCATCGCGCCGCGGCGGCCGCGCTGTCGGAACCCGCGCGACGGGCAATCTTTCACGACACGGCATGCCGGGTCTACCGGCTCTAGGGACAGGGAGGAGAACATGGCCCTCGAGATAAAGATTCTCGATTTCGGCGACATCGAGCTGGAAAGCTCGTTTCTGGTGCTGGGGCGTGACTGCGGCCGGGTCCGCCGCGTGCCGGTCTACGGCTTCCTGATCCTCGGCGGGCAATATCCGGTGGTGGTGGACACCGGCTATCGCGACAATGCGATCATGGAGACACTGGGGATGCGCGGGCTGCAATTCCATGAGAACATGGTCGAACGCCAGCTTGCCAACCACGGCGTGAAGCCCGGCGACGTGCGCTACATCCTGCACACGCATCTGCACATCGACCACGCCGGCAAGGACGATCACTTCCCGATGAACACCACGGTGGTGATCAACCGCCGCGAACTCGAATACTCCGTCTCGGGGCTGATGCACCCGCAATATCCCAAGCCCGACATCATCCATCTGGTGGAACGGCTGCACACGCCCGGCGCGCTGCGGCTGGAGGATCTGGAGATCTCCGGCCCCGTCGAACTGATGCCCGGCCTCGTGCTGGAGGCGGCCGGCGCGCATACCGAGGGCTCGATGAACGTCCATGTCGAGACGTCGGACGGGCTCGCCACCCTCTGCGGCGACGTGATCTACGATTTCAACGATCAGGTCATCGAGCCGGTGCGCAGCTTCGGGCCCGAGGAGTATCAGGTCACCGGCAACCACGGCGGCTCGAAGCGGCAGGAGAAGGCGGCGATCCGCAGGCTGATGTATTCGGGGGCGAAATACATCCTGCCGGTGCATGACAAGCCCGCGGTCGTTCAGGGCGGCCGGGTCGTCGGCCGTGCCGACATGGCGATCCCCGGCCCGGTCAGCCAGTCGGTGCCGCGGCGCGACTGGTTCCCGGCCTGAGGGCGGACCCATGGCCCATACCGCGCTCGACCCCGCCTTCCGCCGCCTGATCGACGAGCACGCGCCGGTCCGTCAGGTCGGCTCGGGCTTCATCTTCACCGAAGGGCCGATCTGGCATCCGGTCGATCACTACCTGCTGTTCTCCGACATGCCCGGCGATGTGCGTCGCCGGCTGGACCGCGCCGGTGTGCGCGAGGTGATGCGGCCCTCGAACAAGGGCAACGGCATGACCTACGACGCGGAGCTGAACCTCCTCGTCTGCGAGCATTCGACCTCGTCGGTCGCGCGTTTCCGCCCCGACGGCACGCGCGAGGTGATGTGCAGCCATTTCGAGGGGCGCGAACTCAACAGCCCCAACGACATCTGCGTGCAGTCCGACGGCTCGGTCTGGTTCACCGACCCCTGGTATGGCCGGATGCCGAATTTCGGAGTGGAGCGCCCGCGTGAGCTTGGCTGGCAGGGGGTGTTCCGCCTGCCGCCCGGCCACAGGCCGGGCGACGAGCCGCAGCTTGTCGTCGACCGATTCACCTTCACCCAGCCAAACGGGCTGTGCTTCAGCCCCGACGAGCAGTTCCTCTACGTCAACGATACCGAGCAGGCCGTCATCCGGATCTATGACGTTCGTGACGGACGCCTTGGCAACGGTCGCATCTTCGCCTCGGGGATCCGCGACAGCCTTCTGCCAGGCGTTCCCGACGGGATGAAATGCGATGCCGAGGGCAATGTCTGGGTGACCGCACCCGGCGGGCTCTGGGTCTATGCGCCGAACGGACGGCATATCGGCAAGGTGGCGATCCCGGAACTGCCGGCCAATCTGCACTGGGGCGGGCCCGACTGGCGCACGCTCTATGTCTGCGCCTCGACCTCGGTCTATGCGGTGGAGGTCCGGATCGGGCCGCGAAACGAACCCTTCATGCGCGCCCGACCACGGCCCCGGGCACAGGCCGCGCCGGCCGAGGGCGAGGCGCTGAGGCTTGACCCCGGCCGTTGCGCGCTGATCGTCCAGGACATGCAGAACGATGTGGTTATGGACGGCGGCGCCTTCGCCGACTCCGGCGCGCCGCAACATTGCCGCGACCAGAACGCCATCGCCAACATCCGCCGTCTGGCGGAGCGCTGCCGTGCGCTGGGCGTGCCGGTGATCCATGTCCACTACCTCGTCCATCCCGGCGCGCCCGGCATGACACTGAACGCGCCGCTGTTCGAGGGCGTGGTGGATTCGAACGCGCTTGTGCGCGGCACCTGGGGAGCGCGGCCGGTTGACGGGCTGGAACCGCAACCGGGTGACCATGTGGTGGAAAAGATGCGCATGTCTGCCTGGGAAGGCACCGCTCTGGAGACGATCCTCAAGGCCGAGGGCCGCGACATGATCATCGAGACCGGCGCCTGGACCAACATGAGCATCGAACACACCGCCCGGACCGGCGCCGACAAGGGCTACGTCATGGTGATCCCCGAGGACGGTTGCGCGACCATGAACGCCGACTGGCACCGCGCCAGCATCGATTATGCGCTGCAGAACGTGGCGCTGGTGGCCCGCACCGACGAGGTGATCGCGGCACTGGGCTGAGAAGGAGCGAGCCATGGGACGACTGGAGGGAAAGCGCGCGCTGGTCACGGCGGCCGGCGCCGGCATCGGCCGCGCGACGGCACTGGCCTATGCCCGCGAGGGCGCCACCGTGCTGGCCACCGATATCGACGCCGCGGCGCTGGCCGCGCTCGCGGGCGTCGAGACCCGGGTGATGGACGTGCGCGACCCCGCGGCGGTGGCAGAGGTGGCCGGGGCCGGCCCTTTCGATGTGCTGGTCAACTGCGCCGGCTACGTCGCCCACGGCACCATCCTCGACTGCGACGAGGAGGGCTGGGCGTTCTCGCTCGACCTGAACCTTACCGCTATGTATCGCGTTACCCGAGCGGTGCTGCCGGGGATGCTGGCGCAGGGGCGCGGCTCGATCGTCTCGATCGCCTCCGCCGTGGGCTCGATCCAGGCGGCGCCCAACCGCTTCGTCTATGGCGCGACCAAGGCCGGCGTGATCGGCATGATGAAGTCCGTCGCGGCGGATTTCGTCCGCCAGGGCATCCGCGCCAATGCGATCTGCCCGGGTACGGTAGACAGCCCCAGCCTGCGTGCGCGGATGGCCGCGCTGGGTGCCACCCTTCCCGGCGGCGTGGCAGAGGCCGAGGCGCTGTTCCTTGCCCGCCAACCCGCCGGCCGGCTTGGCACGGCTGACGAGATCGCCGCCCTTGCGGTCCATCTCGGCGCGGACGAAAGTGCCTTCACCACCGGCGCCGCCATCGTCATCGATGGCGGATGGTCGAATGTCTGAACGAAAGGAACACGCATGAAACTGCTGCGTTGGGGCGAGACGGGGGCCGAGCGGCCGGGGATCCTGGATACGGCGGGCGTCGCGCGCGACCTCTCGGGCGTGGTGGAAGACATCGCCGGCGAGGTACTGTCGGATACCGGCTTGGACCGACTGCGCGCGCTCGACCACGCCGGCCTTCCGGAAATCCCCTCGGGCAGCCGCCTGGGCCCCTGCGTCGGCGGTATCGGCAAGATGATCTGCATCGGCCTGAACTATTCCGACCATGCGGCCGAGACCGGGATGCCCGTGCCTCCCGAACCGATCATCTTCATGAAGGCGACCTCGGCCATCTGCGGCCCGAACGACCCCATCCTGATCCCCCGCGGGTCGGTCAAGACGGACTGGGAGGTGGAACTGGCCATCGTCATCGGCACGGCCGGCAAGTACATCCCCGAGGAACGGTCGTTCGACCACATCGCAGGCTATTGCATCGTCAACGACGTCTCGGAACGCGCCTATCAGCAGGAGCGCGCCGGGCAGTGGACCAAGGGGAAGAGCAGCGACAGTTTCGGCCCGACCGGTCCCTGGCTGGTGACCCGCGACGAAGTGGCCGATCCGCAGGATCTGGCGATGTGGCTGAAGGTGAACGACGCGACGATGCAGGACGGGTCCAGCCGCACCATGGTGTACGGGGTGGCGCATCTGGTCAGTTACCTGTCGCAGTTCATGAGCCTGCAGCCCGGCGACATCATTTCCACCGGCACGCCCCCGGGGGTGGGGATGGGCATGAAGCCGCCACGCTTCCTGAAACCCGGCGATGTGGTGGAACTGGGCATCGCCGGGCTCGGCAGCCAGCGCCAGCCGGTCGTTGCCGATCCGGCTGCGGAGGACGCATGAACCGCTATGACCTCGACGGCCAGATCGCCGTCGTCACCGGCGGCGCGCAGGGCATCGGCCTTGCGGTTTCCCGCCGGCTCTCCGCCTCGGGGGCCCATGTGGTGATCTGGGACATGGACGGCGCGCTGGCAGAGACATCGGCCGCGGCGCTGCCGGGGCCGGCAACCGCGGCCGAACTCGATGTGACCGACGCTGCTGCGGTGGAAGCGGCGACGCTTGGCGCCGCCGCCGCACATGGCCGCATCGATATCCTCGTGAACAGCGCCGGTATCGCCGGCTCCAACGGGCCAGTGATCGACTATCCGGTGGAGGAATGGCACCGGATCGTCGCGGTGAACCTGCACGGCACCTTCCACTGCTGCCGATCGGTGCTGCGGGTGATGGCCGAGGCCGGCTATGGCCGCGTCGTCAACATCGCCTCGGTCGCAGGCAAGGAGGGCAATCCGAACGCCGGAGCCTATTCCGCCTCGAAGGCCGCGGTGATGGCGCTGACGAAATCGCTGGGCAAGGAACATGCCGGCGCCGACATCGCGGTGAACTGCGTCACGCCGGCCGCCGCCCGCACCCGCATCTTCGACCAGATGAGCCAGGCGCATATCGACTTCATGCTGTCGAAAATCCCGCGCGGCCGGTTCCTGGAGGTGGACGAGGCGGCCAACATGATCGCCTGGCTGTGCAGCCGCGAGAACTCCTTCACCACCGGCGCGGTGTTCGACCTTTCCGGCGGTCGCGCCACCTATTGAGGCCGCGTCGTTTTCCCGATGCCCCCGCCCGCAGCCTGCGGGCGGGCTGCGCGCTCACTGCCGGGCAGCCAGCACCAGCGGCAGGGTGATGGCGCCATCCTCGTCGATCTCCACCGGGTCGAGGCCGTCGGGCGGATCGTTGAAGAGGAAATTGATCACGCCGCCCGGCGTCGTGCCACGCACGAAGGTGTTGCTGCGGATCTCGGTCTCGACGCCGACACCGAAGAAGAAACCCTGCCCGCCCTGCAGCTCCACCCCGCCGAGCCTGCGGTTCAGCACCAGCACGCGATCGGTGTTGACGGCGATCTCGCGCTCCATGTCGAAGACGATCTCGCCGGCGGGAATCGCCAGCACCTGAACGTCGTCTATGGTCGAGAGCGGGCGGTACTCGGTGTGCGCGAACATGCTGAAGCTGCGCTGGCGGAAGAAGGTGTCGCCGCCGATCACCACATCCTCGCCCTCGAGCCGCGTGCCGCCATGGTTCACCTCGCCCTCCCCGATCCGGGCGAATTCGAGCGTCATCGTGCCCTCGGCCAGTTCGCGCCCGGCCAGCCGCGGCCGGACATCCGCGAACGGGTCCTCGAAGAACAGCGCCTCGCCATCGCCGATCACCATCACATCCACCCGGCTGGTCATCGGTTCGGAGGGATGCGCGAGCACCATCCGCAGCCCATCCGCCGGCGTCGCATCGGCGGCCACCGCATCGATCCGGTCGGCCAGCAACTCGACCCGATCGCGCGCGGTGACGAGACCGACGAAAAGCCGGCCCTCCGCCCCTGTGGCGGTCAGCCGCGCCGTTCCGGGTGAAGCGGCGGTGCGGCGCCCGTAGCGGTCGGGCCGCACCAGGTCCAGCGCCAGAACGTCGGCGAGGTCCACCTCGGCCTTGCCGATCACGTTCACCTCGACCGCCCCGGCGCCCGACAACGCCAGATTGCCGCCCGCGCCCATGATGCCGAGCGTGAGTGCGCCGTCGGGGGCCTCGATCTCCAGTTCGCCCAGTTCGGCCAGCGCGAAGCCGACCCGCAGGTCGCCCGCGGTTTCGCGATAGCGCAGATCGTCGCGCGCAAGCAGGAAGGCCGTCACCCCGTCCGCCGTGTCGCCCCGAAAGAAGGCGCCGGTCTCGCCCAGGAGCGAACCCTCGAAGGCGAAGAGACGAATGTCGCCACCCGCGAGCGAGGCGGCATCGGCGCGGAGGTCGCCCAGCGCGCTGACCACGATCGGCGCGCCCGAGTCGGAGGCGAGGTTGCGCACCACCGTCTCGCCGCTGGTGAAGATGTCGATCAGCCCGTTGCGCGACACCGCCGAGGCGATGATCAGCCCGGTTTCCTCGTTGATGTGGCTGGGGCCCTCCTCGGTGAGGAGGTCCAGTTCGGCAATGCGCGTCTGCAGACCGAGCGGGCCGCGCATATCCATCGCCCCCAGCCGCAGCGTGGTGACCGCCCCGGAGGCGTCGGCCAGCAGGTTGGCCCCGGTCTGCCCGGCAGCGAGTTGCAGCGTGCCGCCCACCGTCAGCGCCAGTGCCGCATCGGTGGCATTCTCGCTCTCGATCCGGGCGATGGTGAAATCGCCACCCGAGGCGGCCGACAACCGGCCGGTTGCCGATGCGATGCGGGTTCCCGCGGCCTGCACCACATCGCCCAGCGCCGACAGCATCAGGTCTCCACCCGCCGAGAACACATCGCCGTCAAGCAGCGCGTCGTCACCGGCATCGATCACAAGCATCCCGCCGCCCGAGCGCGTGTCGCCGAACCGCGCGAGCGCCCCGGCCACCGTCAGCGACAGCGCCCCGCCGTCGGAGTCCATGAGCCCCGTCAGCGTGGCGTCGCCGCCGAGATCGGCCGTCAGGTCGCCGCTGCCCGACAGCATGTCGCCGGAGAAGTCGGTATCGCCGCCGACCGTCAGCGCCAGAACTCCGCCCGCCGAGGCCAGCGTGCCGGTCATGTCGAGCCCGGAGCCGACAGCGAAGGCGAGATCGCCGCCGCCGGAGCGCATGTCACCCTGCACCAGCGCCCCGGCGCCGACGACCGCCGTCAGGTCGCCGCCACCCGAGCGCGTCTCGCCGAGCCGCGCGAGCGCCCCGGCCACCGTCAGCGACAGCGCCCCGCCGCCGGAGTCGATCAGGCCGGTCAGCGTCGCATCGGTTGCGGCGCCGACAGTCAGGTCGCCGCCCGCCGAGAGCATGTCGCCGACATGGTTCAGCAGGCCCACCGCCGTCAGCGTCAGCATCCCGCCTCCGGAGACGATCTGCCCCGTGAGCGTTGCATCCGCGCCGACATCGACCAGCAGATCGCCACCGCCCGACAGGATGTCGGCGCCGGCCGTGAGGCTGCCGGCGATGTCGAGCGTCAGGTCGCCGCCGCCGGAGGCGACATCGGCGAGAAGCGTCACGCCGACCGGCACCGGCAGCGCCCCGGCGGTGATCGTCAGCGGGCCGCCGGCGGTGCGGATGCCCGCGCCCGGCAGCAGCGTCATGTCGGCGCCGCGCAGGGCCAGCCGCAGCGCTCCGGCGCCGCCGATGGCGATCGTCTCGACCTCTACCGCACGGTCGCGCAGCAGCAGGTCGGCATCGCCATTCGTCGTCTCGGCGCGGAAGCGGCGGGTGGTGACATCGAGCGGCGACAGCGCGCCGATGGCGCCCGCGGCCGCCAGCACCGTCCGGTCGGCCATGATGCGGCCGTCGGTGATCGCCGCCGCCTGCAACATGACCAGCGCATCGGACAGGATGGTGCCGGCCGAAAGGCTGCCCAGTGCGACGACGTCGGTCAGCGAGTCGGGGTGGTCGTTCTGCGCGATGGTCCCGATTACGAGATCGTCGGCTTCGCGCAGCACGACCGGCGTCGGCGCGTCGCCGGGAGAGCTGAGGGAAAGCCCGGCGATGCGGCTGCGCAGGGGCCGGTCGGGCGTGCCGACCGATCCGCCGGTCAGGAAGACGACGGTGCCGCCGGCGATGTCGGTGTCGCCGCCGGCATCCGACAGGTCGATGCCGCGGGGGGCGGTGAAGCGCAGTGTCGCCGCCGTTCCGAATTCCACCGTGTCGGTGCCGGTAAAGCGGAGCGCCCCGGGCGAGACGATCTCGCCGCCGCCGGCCAGCCGCACGCTTTCGAGTGGCAGGTCGTCATAGCTGCGCAGATGCGCGTCGCCCACGGTGGTTGTCAGCCGCACCGCGCCGGTTTCGGGATCGCCCAGCCGGATGCCGAGGTCTCGCGCCGGGGTGCCGATGCTTGCGCCCCGCAGCGTGATGTCGCCGCCGACGATCCGCGCCGTCTCGGTGCCGACGAAATCGGTGATCGCGCCCAGCGCCGAAATGTTCACGGCGGCCGGCGAGAACACCTCGTTCAGCGCGGCGCCGCCGGTGGGGAAGTCGAGGAACACGCCGGTGCCGCCGCGCGCGGTGATCCGCCCGCCGTCCAGCAGCGCGACGGTCAGCGGCGCCGCCTCGGTGCCGATGGCGGCCTCGTTGCCCGACTCCAGAACCACCGCACGGCCGCGCAGCGCCACCACGCCGGTGCGGTCGTCGCGCATGGCCCCGTCGATGCGCAGGTCCACCCCCTCGGGCGCATCGACTTCAGCCAGCGTGGCGGCCGTGTCGGCGGCAAGGAAGATGTCGCGGGTATCGGTGATCACCCGCAAACGCCCCTCCGCCTCGCCCTCGGGCGTGAGCCGGGTGAAGGCGAAGTTGAGGTCCTCCTGCTGGCGCACCAGCACGCGGTCGCCCGGGATATCGAGGGTGATGTCCTCGCGCTGGGCCGACGACAGCACACGCAGGTCGTCGGCCGTGAGATCGGTGCCGCCGGCGATCTCATAGGGTGCCAGCAACTCGCCGATGCCGTCGCGCGCGAGCAGCGTGATGTCGCCGGCGGCCGTGACATTCGGATCCTCGATGCGGATCCGGGTGTCGGCGGTTTCGCGCACCAACCCGTCCCGCAACGAACGGGTCAGTTCCTCGGCGGTCCAGGTGGCACCGTTCAGGACCGCCAGCGCCGCGGGATCGTCGGCGGCGATGGGTGCATCGAACGCCGGGTCGCGCGCGGGCTGCGCGTTCCACTCCGCATACAGCGCCTGACGACCGGCAACATAGGCATCGAGCTGCGCCTCGGTCCAGCCGCCGGCCAGCAGTGCGGCGGCGGTGTCGGCCGGAAGGCTGAAGGCGATCGGCGCGCCCCCGGCGGCGTCGCGGTCGCGCCAATAGAGGTCGTAGGCGCGGATGCGTTCCTGGCGCAGCGCCTCCAGCTGTTCGGCCACGCGGGCGCCGCTGGTCTCCGGGGTGAGGCCGAGGTCGGTTGTCCAGAGATCGACGAGCTGTTCCTCGGTGCGGATGTCCGCCGTCTCGATGTCGTTGCGATCGAGCATGGCGCCGGTCGGGACCTGCAGCAGGACCGCGCCGAGGTCGGAGATCACGCTGTCGAGCCGCATGTTGCCCGCAGTCTCGATGATGGCGACATCGCCGGTGGCACGGGCCGACAGTCGCCCGGTGCCGCGGCTGTCCACACGCAGGGGTGCATCATCGATGGTGCCGATCCGCCCCGTGGCGGCGCGCAGGGCGATGTCGCCGGCCTCGACGATGCTGCCCGCGGCGGCCGGCAGGATGCTGCCCTCGGCCTCGAGCGACACGGCGCCGATCCGCAGCGTGCCCGCGCCCGGAGTGGCGGTCGTGCGGATGGTACCGATGCGCATGTCGCCGGAAAGTTCGCGGATCGCGATGGCGTCCCGCGCAGACGCATTCAGGATCGCGCCCTCGGTCTGGTTCATCCGGAACACGCCGTCGAGGCCGCCGATGCTGCCCTCAAGCGCCGAGAGTGTCGCGTCGCCGACATTCAGCACCGCCTGCGAGCCGCCGGTCAGCAGCGCGCCCTCGGTCGAGGTCAGCGTGGTCGGCCCCACCCGGTTCAGCACGGTATTGCCGAAGATGACGTCGCCGCGCGATTCCACCGACAGCAAGCCCGACTCGCGGCCGCCGAATTCCACCGCGATGGGGAAGTCCGCCCGCAACCGGTGCTCGTACTGCAGCAGCGAGGTGGTCGTGTCGGTCCATTCGTAGGTGAAGGTGTTGTAGGCCAGCGTGATCAGCCGGTCCACTTCGCGCTTGGAGCTCTCGCCGGACGTGAAGCTGGACGTGACCTTGCGCCCGACGACGCGATAGTCGTAAACCGCCCCGCCCAGCGAGGGCACCACCGCCGGCGCCTGCGCCAGCGGGCTGGCGATCGGGGTGAGGACGGTGGTGCTGCGGCTGACTTCCTTCTTGGTCTTGTCGCTGCCGGCACTGAAGAAGAGGATGAATTTCTCCTTTTCCCGCACCCGCGTCCGCTGCACCACCTCTTCGGCCGAAACCAGCATGTAGTCACGGTTCGCGACAGGGGCATAGCTTGCGTCCCGCCCGGCGACACTGGAGACGAGCGTGGTCGGCACCACGCGGTCGATCCGCGCCGCATCCTCCCCTTCGCCGAGCACGGTGGTAACCACCTCGGAGGTGACGGTATTATCGAAGACCTCGACATTGCCGCCCAGCCGGCGGAACTCGGTGATCCGGAATATCGGATCCTCGTCGGTGCCGCCGATCTGCCGTCCGGTATCGGTGATCCGCACCGTTCCCTTCAGGCCTTCGGGCAGGCCGTCGATCAGTTCGAAGGGGCCAAGGTCGATGCGGTTGATCAGGATCGGCGTCGTCGCTTCGCTGGTCACCTCGACCGCGCCGAACCCGTCCAGCGACTGGATGCGCCCGCCGCCGGTGGAGATGATGTTGCCGACGATCTCGACATTGCCGCCCTGCACGACCATCGGTTCGATCTCGATCTGGTCGTTCACGGTGTTGTAGAACACCCGCACATCCGAGGTGATGTGCGGGCTGCGCACCACCAGCGGGGTGACCGGGGTGGCCGGATCGTAGAGCAGCACGCGCTCTTCGGTGGCGGAAGCGCGGAGACCGGCCAGCTGGGTCTCGATCCCTTCGCGGATATCGACCGTGTAGGCACCGGTGCCGGCCTGGATCAGCCCGTTTATATTCAGGAAATCGGCGGTGATGTAGACGTTCTTGCCGGCGCGCACCTGCCCGACGGCCGGGCGCAGTGTGAAGCTCGGCACCCGGGGCGAAAACGGGAAGGGGATCACCCGCTGCCCTGGCGCCAGAGCCACGGACCCGCCATCCGCCAGTGACAGCACACGGAATTGCACCGTTTCCTGAACATCCTCGAAATAGGTCCTGTATTGCACCTCCGGCACGTCCGGCAGATTGCGGACACCCGGCTTGAAGCCGAGGATGAAATCGCCCCGCGGCACGCGCAGGTCGATGGTCAGCCCCGAGACATCGCCACGCACATCCAGATCGCCATAGTTCGAGACGATGCTGACCGCACCACGCACATTGCTGATGTTCCCGTCCACGGTGACGGTGCCGCCGCTGGCCACTCCCGCCGGAACGAAGGTGGCGATCTCGATGGCCGGGGGGTCGCCGTCGGCCCCGGTGATCGTGGCGAAGGCGGACGGGCCCAGCAGCCGCAGCGGCGGCGGTGTCGACAGCGCCCGGATCTGCGCCGTGCTGACCACGGGAACGTCGTTGAACAGGATCCGCCCGCCCTCGATGTCGGGAATGGTGACATCGTTCACCGTCAGGAAGGCGCCCGAATAGGTCTCCACCCGGATCAGCGCATCGCCCGGCGCCTCCAGCGTGCCGGTCGCCGCCCCCTGCACGAAGGCGCCACGCAGATAGATGTTGCCCTCAACTGCGCGGATGTCGTCGAGCACGATCACATCGGTGGTCCCCGTCGCTCCGGGTGCGGTGAGCCGACGGTCGATCTGCTCGATCTCGGCCTCCCAGGCAACACGGGCGGCAGCGTTGGTGTTCAGCTCGGGGTTGGCGAGAAAGCCCTCCAGTTCGGTCTTGCGCTCGAGCAGCAGCGAGGCGACCGGCTCGTCGCGCAGGATGGTGAAGTCGTCTTCGCCGAGCGACCAGTCCTCGGGAATGCCGAACGAGGTGGTGATCACCTCGTTCTCGGCACCGAGTATCAGCACCTGCTTGTTGCGGGATCCGGCGCGGACATACCCGTCCACCAGTATGCCGTCGTCGCGGATGTCGGAGCTGGTGCCGGTCTCGATATCGAGGCTGACGTCGTCGCCGCCGACTAGGTTCGAGAAGAACGTGCCGACTGCAGCCGCCACCTCCCGGTAGAGATCCTTGCCGCGGCCATAGCCGACGATGCTGCGGTTGCCGCCCTCGCCGAAGATGTAGACGTCCTGCACCGCCACGACGCGGGCGCCGGAGCCGACCTCGACCAGACTGCGGGTGTTGGCCAGCGCATCCGCATCGGGGGGGATGTTGATCGGAAAGGCGGTCTTGTTGAAGACCCGGCTTTCGGCGCGCAGCTTCACGTCCTGCGCCCGCGTCGCCAGATGCCCGGCCTTGAGCACGATGTCGCCCAGCGAAGCGATTTCCGCCCTGTCACCAAGCACGACACGATTGTCGGCGGCGTAGTTGGTACGCGTGATCGACGAGGCGGCGCCAGCGGCGCCGTAGGATTTCGTATCCACCTCGGCGAACAGGTCTGTGTCGCCGCCGGCATAGACTTCCACCCGGCCGACGCCGGCGATTTCGGCGGCGCCGATCTGCACGCGGTTGGAGTTGCCGGTCACCGCGATAAGGGCATTGCCCACCGGAACGGCGATGGCACCACCCGAATCGAGTTTCTGCCGCTCGGTCAGCGAGATGTCCGTGGTCGAGCCGATCCGGAAACTGCCTGCCAGCGCCGGATCGGTACCGAGTTGGCGGATCACCGCGCCGTCGCGGATATCGAGCAGGGTCGTCGGCGTGACGGTGACTTCGCTGACCATCGCGGCGACGTCAAGCGCCCCGCCCGAGCCGGAACGGACGTTGAACCCGTCCTTGGGCCGGGAAAACGCGTTGGCGGCGGTGAAGTCCAGCGTGCCGGCCTCGATCGTGGTCGGGCCATGCGCGATCGCCTCGACCAGCGCCCGGCCGGTGCTCTCGCTGTCGGCGCCGGAGGCCCCGACAGCTGCGGCGCTGGTGCTGTCCACCTTCGAGACCAGGGTGGTGCCGTGCTGCGCGCCCAGCGTCATCTCCGTGGCGAAGAGGCGCAGCGCCGCGGAAGAGGCGAGTTCGGTCCGCGTGACGGTGTCGGTATCGATCCGCGTCTCCGAACCCGCGCCGGAGAAGAGCCCGCCCGAGCCGGATTCGCCGAGCGCCCGCACCGTCTGGGTGTTGGCGCTGCTGATGGTCAGCACCGGCGCGCCGATGTAACCCGAGGCGATCCGGGTGATCACGCTTTGCTGCTGCCCGCTCTGCTGCCCGGCGCGGGCCATGGTAAGACCCACCGCAACCGCACCGCCCTGCTTGCCCGTCGCCTCGGACAGCGCGCGGGCGTCGTCGCTGCGGGTGCGGATCGAAACCCTGTCCGTGGCGGCGATGACGCCGGCGATCTCGGTGGTCAGGCTGCTGGCCATGTAGGCGCGCGCGTCGGCCCCGTTCAGCGCCAGGATCCCGCCCGAGGTCGAAACGGCCCGGGCGAAGCTGTTCTGCACCCCTGTGCCGCCGGCATGCAGACGGGTGTCGATCTCCACCCGGTCGGCGGCAACCGTGCCTGCCACCGTGGTCGTCATCGTCATCGCCGTCCGGGCGAAGGCAACCGAGGCCCCGACCCCCACCGCGCCAGCGGCAATGCCGCGCGCAGTCGCGCTGGCGCGGGCCGTGGAGGTATTCTCGACCGCCAGGCTGGTGGCGACGATTCCCGCCTCGCGCAGCGCGACATTGGCCGTGCCGGCGTTGATCGCGGTGATCACCACACCGTTCACCCCGGCAAGGATGCCCCCGGCCGAACCCTCGCCGCTTGCCAGCACCCGCGTGCTGTCCTCCGCGCCGAGGCTGAGGGTGTTCGCCGCCAGCCGGCCTGCAGCGGCGCCGCTGCGGCCCAGCGCAATCTCGGTGACGCCGCCGCTCCGCGCGTCGACGACCGCGAGGCCGACGCCATAGGCACCCGAAAGCGCAAGGTTGAAGACATCGGTGGCCACGACATCGGCCCGTTCCGCCGTTACCTCCAACTCGCCGACACGCGCCGAGTCGCGCCCTTCGATCCGCAGGTTGGCACCGGCGCGCACTGCCGCGGTGCCGCTTATCCGGGAGACCGCAACGCCGACACCGGCCGCAAAGGAGAGCCCCCCCACCACCGTCGCCGCACGGGCGTCGAGCGAGGTTCCATCCGTGCCGGACCCCTCGGTGCGGGCCGAAAGCGCCACCCGCGTGTTGGCCGAAAGGCTGACGTCGTCGCCCATCTCGACCAGTGCGGCGGTGCCGAGATTGCCCACCACCGTGCCGCTGGCGATGCCGACGACGCCGATGGCAAGGCCGCCGCCCTCCTGCCGGACATTGCTCTGCGCCAGAGCATCGGCGGTCAGTTCGGAGCCGGCCGAGAGCGTGACGCCGTCGCCCATTTTCACGGCGATCACGTCGGGCGTGTCGGCATCCACCGTGACGCCCTGGCGCGCCGTGACCGCAGTGCCGCGGTCCTCGTCGCCGCCGGCGTAACCGGCCAGCCCGGACGTGCCGCTCTTGGCGTCGGCGGGGTCGTCGGCCGAACCGGAGCTGTCCTGATCGTCGGCCAGAGCGGCCTGCACATCGGCCAGCTTCTCGTCGCGCTCCGCACCGATGTCGCGATCGCCGTCCTCGGCCTCGACGGTGGCGCCGGCGCGGGCCCCCACCTCGACCACGCTGATGGCGAGTGCCGCCGCCAGCGTGCCGGCGCTGCCCACCACCACCTGCGAGGCGACACTGCGCGACGAGGTGGCGGAAAGTGCCAGGCTGCCGCCCGCCGTCACATCGGCCTCGTCACCCAGCTCGACGCGGGTGCTGCCGCCGAAACGGGCATAATCCAGCGAGGCACCGACTCCCGCGGCGCCGACGGCGATGGCGCCGGCCAGTCCCTCGATCGTGACGGTTTCGGTGGCCGATAGTTCCACGTCACCCTCGGCGGTGACCGACTGGCCGCCGTCCGCCAGCACCACCTCGGTGGTCGCTTCGGCCAGGTTGACGTTGGCCGACAGCCCGACGCCGACCGCCCCGGCCGCCCCGGAGGCGGCGAAGGTCTCGGTATCCATCGTGGTCGCCGCGGCCATCCGCACCTCGCCCGAAGAGGTGACGGACGAGGTCGAGGTGTCCTCGCCCTCCAGCCGGATGCGCGATGTGCTGTCGAAGCTGTTGACCTGCACCGCGCCGCCGGCGGCAGCCGCCCCGGCGGCAAGCCCGGTGACGAGGGTGAAGACCTCGTTTTGGACATGCGTGCCGATGGCCACGCGTGCCCCGGTCAGACCGTCGGCCCCGGCCGCAATCCGGCTCGCACGCAGAGTCACCAGTGCGCTGGCGGAGAGGACGTTGACATTGGCGCTGGCCGAGACGCCGACGAAGCCGCCACCGACCCCGACCACATAGCTCTCGATCTCGGTCGCGGTGGCGGCGTCGATCTCGACCCGGTCTCGCGCCTCGATCACGGCACGGTCCGCGACGATTTTGGCGACACCGGTCGCAAGTGTGGTGGAGCCGGCCGCCCCCACCCCGGCCGTGCCGCCCACCGCGACGGTCAGCGTGTAGGCCTCGACTTCGGCCGTCACATCGGCACGGATCACCGTGGCCTGCTCGGCCTGCGGATTCGACACGCCGAGATCGAGCCCGTCCACCGGCCCCTCGGAATCGTCGGGCAGGCTGATGTTGACGAGGGCCGAACTGCCCTCGCCACCGAGCCGCACATCCGCCCCGTCGTCGAGGATGTTGAAGCCCAGCATCGCCGCCACGCCGGCGGTGCCGCCCACGGCTCCGCCGGCGGTGACGATGCCGATGGAGGAGGAGGCCGAAGCGTCGATGGCGACGCCGCGCACCAGACCGCCCAGACGCGCACCGGCATCGACGGCGGTGTAGCCCAGTCCGACCAGCCGCGCGTCATCGCCGACATCGACCGCGACGCCATTTCGCAACGTGTTGACACTGACCGAGCCGGCAACCCCCGCGACGCCACCGCCGGCGAAGCTGATATTGATCGACGGCACGCCGTCGGCGTCCTTCTTCGGCTCCTCGTCGGTGCCGGCATCCAGCGCGACCGTGGTCGTCCCCAGCGCCCGCAGCAGCACCGAGCCGCGCGCCACCACATCGCTGGGCCTGCTGCCCGAAAGGTCGCGCAGCAGCACCTCCACCGTGTTGCCGGCGGAATTGCCGATGGCCGTACCGGTGATCCCGATCGATCCCGCCCCCGAGCCGCCGGCGGCAAGACCGGTCAGCGTCGTCCTTGCCTCGGCGGCGAGGGTCACGTTGCCGTCGGCGCGCAGCGTGGCGCCGTCGAGATCGGTGCGTACCGTCAGCTCTGCCACATTGGTGACGATGCCGAGCCCTGCCGCCACGGCCCCGCCGACGGCCAGCGCGCCAGCCTTTCCGTCGAGTTCGGTCACCGCCTCCGTCGCGGCGGTCACGCTCGAAGCCTCCACGGTGGCGCGGCGCATCAGCGCCGTAACCGACCCCGAGGCGACGGAGACGGCGAAGCTGCCGCCGAAGGCCCCGGCGCCGCCGCCGGCGCCGGCGAGGGCGAGGCTTGTCTGCGTCATCTCCTGCCCGGCGGTCAGTGTGAAGGCACCCGCCCCCTGCAGCGGCCGGCCCGGCGGGGCGGCCAACGCCGTCGAGACGCGCACGTCCTGCAGTTCCGCCGCGACACGGTCGTTCATGATGTTGACGAGGACGGAGCCGCCGCCGCCGGCCTTGCCGCCGATGGCCAGCGCGCCGGCGAAGGTCTCGATCGTGCCCTCCTGAGTCGCCTCGATCTCGGCGTCGCCTCCGCCGGTGGTCAGTTCCGCGCCCGCGGCCGTGCCGATCACGCGCGCCCGGACATCGCGGTCAAGCAGGTTGACGGTGATCGATCCGGCACCACCCACGGTGCCTCCGCCGCCACCGGAGATACCGGCGGCCTGAATGCTGCCCCCCTGATGCGCCGTGACCGAGACGCTGCCGGCATCGACCGTGCCGCCGGGCAGGGTCAGGTCGGCCTCGACCCGGCCGAAGATGAGGTTGACGCCGAGGCCGAGCCCGATGCCGGTGGTTCCGCCGACGGCGACGCCGCCGGCGAGGGCACGAATTGTCGAGGTCTCGGTCGCGGCGATGGTGGTGTCGGGCAGGACGACCGCGGCATCGGTCAGGTCCACCCGGGCGCGGGTGATGTCCTCGGCGTCCAGCGTCGGCGCGTCGTCGCGGCCGAAGACGGCATTGGACCGGTCGAAGGCCACATCGCGGGCACGATCGGCTTCCTTCTGCCCGTCGCCGACCGGATCGCCATCATCTTCGTTGGGCGGGGTCTGGGGTGTCGGCGTCAGATCGCCCGGCCGCCCGATCACCGCCGCAACGATGGATCCGGCAAGTGTGAAACTGCCGCCGGCCGCCCCGGCGACGCCCAGCGCGTCGATCCGGCTGGTGCCGGTCGCGGTGACGGAGAGGCTGCCGGCGGTCAGCGGCTGGCCGGTGATCAGATCGGCCGTGACGGTGTCGTGGATCATCGCGATACTGATCGCCGCGCCCACCGCATTGCTGCCACCCCCAGCCGCGGCGCCGGCGAGAATGTCGATCTCGCTCGCCTTGGTGGCCTCCAGTTCCACCGCCGCATCGCCGGCATCGAGTTCGGCCTCGACCACCGAAACACGCGCCGAGTTGCCGATGTCGCCCACGGCGATGGAGCCCGAGATCGCATCCGATCCCGCCACCGCGAGGCCGACCGCGGCGGATTCGATCTCCGCGGCGTTGTTCGCGCCAATGCTGATGCCGTTGGTGCCGGCCAGCGTCCGCGACGTGCCCGCGCCCACCACCTCGACCGAGGTGTCATGGGCGATGACGTTCACGGCGATGGCCGCACCGACGCCGGTGGAGCCGCTCAGCGCGACCCCGCCGGCAAGGCTCTGGATCGTCGAGGAATCTTCGGCCGAAAGGCTCAGCTTGCCGCCGGCCCGAAGGCTGCCGCCCGTCGCACTGATGCCGGTGCTGGCGGTGGTGACGTTGGCCGTGGCCGCACCGCCGATTGCGGTGTCGCCCGAGGCGCTGAGCGCCGCGGCGATGCTGGAGATCCGGCCGCTGGCGTCCGCCTCGACCTCGATGTCGCCATCGGCACGGGTGCTGATCTCCGCACTCTCCAGCACCACCTGTGTATCGTTGCCCAGCATCAGGTTCAGCGTCAGCGCAAAACCGCCGGCGTTCTTGCCGGATCCGGCAACTCCGCCGCCGAGGCTTTCGATGATGCGGCTGCCGGTGGCGGTGGCGCTCAGGCTGGCGGCATCGGTCACCGTGCTGTGGGTCAGTTTCAGCACCGCGCCGGCGGTGATGTTGTTGCCCGAGATGCCCACGCCCACCGCCGTCTCCTCGCCGGCGACGGCGCCGGCAACGGCCAGCGTGCCGATCCGGCTGTCGGCGGCTGCGGCCAGCGTGACGGCACCCAGATCGCCGGCACTGCGCCGCACCGTGACGTGCGACAGGGCCGTTTCGGTGGGCGAGACGATGACGTTCGCGGTGATCGCACCGCCGACCGCGGATTTCTGGCCGCCGGTGATGGCACCGGCAAGCGACCAGATGCGGTTGGTCTCGGTCGCGGTGGCGGAGAACTCGCCGGCGTCGAGGTCGATCTTGCGCCCGGCGCTGCCGGTGACCTGCAGCTTGGCGCCGGCGGTGATGACATTGACCGAGACGGACCCGGCGATCCCGGTCTGGCCGACGCCGCCGGCGATGCCGAAGCCGTAGATCGACGCCTTCGAATCGGCGGTCAGCGAAACGGTCCCGGCCGAGACGATGTCGGACGTCCCCTGCACGCGCAGCAGCGCGTCCCGCGTCACCACGTTGACGCCGATGCCGATGCCGACGCCGTAACCCTGGCTTGTGTCCATGTTGATCGCCACGGCCCCGGCGATGGAGACGGTGAGCGACTCGTTCTCGGCCGAGAGATCGACGGTGCCGCCTTCGATCGTGGCGTTCGAAACATCCGTCTCGACGCCGCCGGTCAGCACCGCAACCGCGACCGAACCCGCCAGCGCCAGATCGCCGCGCGAGGTGCCGGCGCCGCCCACGGCGACATTGACCACATTCGCCTTGTCCTCGGCACCGAGGCTGACCGCGCCATCGGCCTCGAGATCGGTGTTGGCGATGCGCGCGGTGACGCTGCGCCCGTCGACATGGATCGCGAAGGAGCCGGCCAGCGCATTCGCGTCCTGATCGGTTGACAGCCCGGCCGCCGCGGCCCCCGCCAGCGTCACGCCCACGCCCGAGTTCGCCGCCGTCACATCGGCCGCGCCAAGAATGCGCACCTTCGACGCTCCGCTGACCTCGGCGGTCGTGGTGTTGCCGAGCATCAGGTTCACGGTGGCTGCGCCCGAGACCGCCCAGCCGGTGCTCTGGGTATTGCCCTCGCTGTCGGCGGTGCTGGTGCCGTCGCCAAGATCGCCCGTGTCGCGCTCGTTCTGCGCCGCAAGCGCGTCGTTCTCGTCCTCGTCGAAGAGCCAGGACGGGATGATCATGTCATCGTCTTCGTCCCGCTCCTCCGCCGGCGCAGGATCGCCCCCACCAGGGGTTTCCGGCGGGTCCGCGGCCGGCTGGCCCGCCACCTTGGCGCCGGCGACCGACACCGCGATGTCGAGCGCGGAGTTGCTGGCCGAGACATCGAGGGAACCGGCGGCGATGGTGCCCGCCCCGCCTGCGGCTACTGGCGCGTCGGGCCCGGCGCCGATGCCCGCCCAGACCGTGCGGCGCACGAAGTTGACCGTGCCCGAGGCGCCGACGCCGATGTTCTCCGAGGTGGAGATTGCCCCGGCGCTGCCCCAGTTGACCGAACTGTCCTCGGCAGTGATCGCCAGTGCCCCGCGCGCCGTCACCGTGGCGCCGGCGCCGATCCGGGCGACGGTCGTGCCCTCCATCAGTCCCGCGCCGATCGCGGCATTGACCACAACCTCGGAGCCCGATCCGCCCATGTAGGCCAGCTGGGCCTGGATGATCCGCGTGTCGGCGTTGACGGTGACGGTGCCGCCCTCGGCATCTTCCGTGCCGCCGACACCGGCCTCGACGGTCGCGCCGTCCTCGATCTCGGCCACCGTGGTGCGGGCGGTCCGGGCGAAGTTGATCGACCCGCCGACGGCGTTGTTGACCGAATCGTCGAAGTCGAAGCTGTCCTTGTCGGGCAGGTTGGTGGCGTGCAGGAACATTCCCGAGGTCGTCGCCTCGATCTTGACCGTGCCGGCATCGGGGGCCTGCACCACGGCGCCCGACCGGATGACCGCGTGCGTCTCGTGCGTGGTGTTGAAATAGTTGACGTTGACGCCGATGGCGAGTTCCTGGTCCTCTGCCTCGGGCGTCTGCGCCGCGCCCTCCTCGGCCGGCGCATCCTCGCCCGCGGGCGCCAGCGCCGAGACATCGGCCTGGGTGGTCAGGTCCGAGCTGATGTCGATGATGTCGAGCAGGTCGCGCAACTGCGGCCGATCCTCGGGATTGTCCTCGTCCGGGGCCTCGTCCAGGAGGTTGAAATCCGCGGTCTTCTCCATGAACTCGTCAAAGTTGCTGCGGATGGTGGCCAGCAGATCGGCCTCGGGGAAGGCGGAGCTCGCGGTCAGGTCGACGCTTTCTGCAGTGATCCGCGCCTGCGCGCCGATCTCGGCCCGTGTCGTGCCGGTCATCGAGGCGACCGAGGCCGACAGGAACAGCGCATTTCCGAACTCGCCCAGGAACTCGTCCTTGGACTGCTGCTCGTCCTCGGGCTTGCCCTCGTTGTTCTCGTCGAGCTGCTTCTGCGCCTCGTCGCTCAGCGCGCCGAAGGCCGCCTTGATGTCGCGGCGCAGCGGCGTGCCGCCCTCGTCCTCGTCAGCGAAGCGGAAGCCGGCATGTGCGGTCAGATCGCCCGTTTCGATCTCGCCCGTCCCGGCGAAGGGCACGACCGGCCGCGCATCCACGGTCAGGTCGCGATAGGAGCCGCCGATCGAGACCACCGTCTCGTCGTTGTCCAGAGCGATGTCGGTGGTCAGCGCAAAGGCGAAGCCCACCCGCCGGTCGGCCTCGGGGGTGCCGGGGGCCGGGGTCTCGTCGGCATCGCCGCCGGTCAGAAGCTCCTTGATGCGAACCACGAAGCTCTTGGAGCTTTCCTTGGCCGCCTCATTATCCTCGGAATCCTCCTCCGTCTCGGCCTCGGGCTCTTTCACTCCCATTGTCGACTCGGTCGCATGGGTCTTTGCGAAGTAGAGCGTCTCGCCCAGCAGATCGAGGCTGCCCGAGGTGATGTCGGAATTGACCGCAAGCTCGGTCAGCGCATCGCCGACAGACACCGTCACCGCCAGCGCCGCGCGCCCGTCGCGCCCTGCATTCGCGGTGTTCGACAGCGCATGCGTCTTGCCGGTCAGCGCCTGCAGCCGCACCGCCCCGTCGGCGCTGGCGATGCTGCCACCGTCGATCAGCGCCTGGCTGGTCAGATTGCGGACCGAGACGATCACCGAGGCGGCGAGGTCGCGCTTGTCGCCGGGGGCGAGCGCGATGTCGAGGTTTTCATGCGCGGTGCTGGCGATGCGGATGCCGGCGCCCGAGCCCTCGACGGCCGCATCGGTCATGCGGATGCGCGAATGGGTGTCGGTGATCGCCACGGCGACGCCGAGGCCGGT
This sequence comes from Paracoccaceae bacterium, assembly GCA_007126375.1. Classification (GTDB taxonomy): domain Bacteria; phylum Pseudomonadota; class Alphaproteobacteria; order Rhodobacterales; family Rhodobacteraceae; genus Rhodobaculum. Next base: position 7,855 of record SLBI01000375.1, on the reverse strand, counting down.
GAACTCGGGCTTGATTGTCACGTCGGTCTGGGCGTGGCTGTGGATCACCACGCTGTCGGACGCGGCCTCGAAACCCTCGGTGAGGCCTGTCTCGATATCGATGATGCTGTCGCGGATCAGCCCGTAGCCATTGTAGCGCGCCCCCTCGGACGACAGCATCCCGTGCGTGGCGAATTTCTCCGCCTCGTCGGTCGAGAGCGGATCGTCGCCGGCGTTCTTCCAGTTGCCGTCGCCGCGGATGCTGCCGCCATTGACGACGATCTCGGCGCTGGCTTCCATCAGCGCGACGCGGAACGGCAGCAGATCGTTCAGGTCCAGAAGCTCGCGCTGCAGCAGCCCCTCGACGAAATCCACCATATTGTCGAAGAAGTCGTCGAAATCCCCCGCGAGCAGGGCGTTCTGTGCGCCCGTCTCCGCAGTGTCCATCTGTTCGCGGGCGGAATCGGGCGTCGGGCCGCCCAGCTGCTCGCCCGCCCGCGCGCGGGCCGAGAGCGTCACCGCACCGCCGCGGAGGGTCGTGTCGGTCAGCTCGATCTGCGCCTCGGCCGAGGGCAGATCGACGGCCCAGACCGAGGCGCCGATCCGGCTCTCGGCCAGCAGCGCGACCATCCCGCCATGGCCGTCGCCGTCGCCCGCGGCATCGATCACCGCGCCGGGGCCGGCGGTGATCGCGGTCGCCGACAGCAGGATGTTCCCGGCCGCCCGGTCCGGCAGGTCGGCGAGGGGATCGCCGCCCGCCCCGACCGCACGCGCGGAAACCCGGTTGCCGCCCAGCGTGATGCTGTCGGCGCCGATCAGCGCCAGATCGCCGCCGCGGGTGACCAGATCGCCGGTCACGGTGATCTCGCCGCCGCTGATCGTCGGCAGGCCGAGCACGAACATCGTGTCGGCCTCGCCGGCCTGCACCACCACCGAGCCGGCCAGCCCGCTGTCGCTGCCGGTATCGAAATCGCCGGCGATATCGACATTGCCCTTGGCGGTCAGCAGGAACTGCCCGCCCTCGCCGGCCTCGGCCCGGGCGACCAGCCGCAGCCCCGGTTCGAGGATCGCGTTGCCCTCGGTGAAGAGCACCGTCGACCCCGCGTTCGAAGCGCCGGTCGCGCCGGTATCGAACAGGGCTGATGCCTCGATCGTCAGGTCTTCGCCCGCCTGCCCCTCGATCAGCCCGCCGCCGGTGCCGCGGGCCGCGCGGACCTCCGCGTTCCCGCCCGCGCGCATCGTGGTGCCGGCATGCAGGCGGATCACCCCGCCGGCGAGCACCTCGGCACCGCCCGCGGCCGGCACGCCTTCGGTGTTCACCGCCGCGGCGATGGTGCCCGACGCGTCCGGGTCATCGGCCGTGATCCGGCCGTCCAGGATCATCCGGGCGCCGGCGCGCAGGGTCAGCCGACGGGCATTGATCTCGCCGTAGATCCTGATGTCCGAAGCGGCGAGATCCGTCCCGCCGGCGACCAGCTTGGCATAGGCGCCCGTGCCCGAGCCCAGCGCCTCGGCGGAAAGCGCGTCGAGTTCGGCGGCCGTCGGCGTCGCCAGCGTCAGAATCCCGGCGTTGATGACGCCGCTTTTGCCGACGATGATGCCCTCGGCGTTGAGGAAGAAGACGTTGGACGCCGCCGTATCGCCGCCCTTGGTGAAGTTCACCATGCCGTCGATCTGGCTGGCACCGCCGCGGACGATGCTGACCAGCGCATCGGTGCCGATGGCCTGCTGCACATCCACGCTGTGCCCGATGCCCACGTTGAACTCGCTGAAGCCGTGGTAATGCACGCCGGCGCGGGTGGTGCCGCCGGTGACGGTACTGTCCAATCCGACGCTGGAAACCGAACTGCCGAGCGCGCCGTCGGCCACCACATCCGCGCGCGCCGCCCCGCCCGCCACCGCCAGCGCCAGTGCGGAGGCGCCGCCGAACAGCCCTCGGAAACGGCTGCGCCCGGGGCGGGGGGCGAAGTTGGGAAAGCGGGGCATGGCGGTCACGGCGGCTCGGATCCTTCGGGTCCCGGTCTGGGGGTCGGTCTCGGGTCAGTCGGTGGCGGACAGAAGCCCGATGGCCTCGGCGAAACGGCTCACATCGACGCGCAGGATGATCGGATCGGCCTCTGCATCCATGCGGAAGCCGAACAGCATCGACTCGGCGCGGGCGAAGACGGCGAGTTCCTCCTCGGGAAGCGGGATTGCCGCCTCGCAGACCTCGCCGAAGCAGCGCTGCCAGATCATCTCGCGCTGCGGCTCGTCGTCCATCTCGGCGAAACGGAACACGGCGCCGCCGGGCAGATAGACGCCCATCGGCAGTTGCGCGACCAGCACCGCCCCTTCCTCGACCGGCAGGGCGACGAAGCGGGCGATCATCTGATCGCTGTCGCGCAGGCTCAACTCCTGCACCAGCTGACAGACGGTACGCCGGATCGTCACTGCCTCGCAGATCACCACCCAGTCGCCGAAGGCGGTGTTGTTGGCGATCTCGTCCGGACCGATGCCGGCGGGCGCCTGCGGCAGACCGCCGGTACCGGCCGGTTCGGTCTGTGCCGCCGCCCCGGCCACGGCGAGCGACAGGCCGCAGGCAGCAAGAAACCCCCGAGCCGGATCCCGAAGCAGTCGCATGCGCAAGTCTTCCTCCCTATTCCGCCTGTCAGAAGCGGTAATCGATGCCGAAATAGACCGTCGGCCTGCCCGTGTCGGTGAACCCCTGCGTCTCGATCAGCGGGACGCCGGCCATCAGCAGCGCCGAAGCGTTGTCACGATACTGCATCCGCAGCCCTGCGCCGATCGAGGCCAGAAGATCCTGGTCGCTGTCGAACCCGCCGTCACGGCGAAACGGCACCACCACCGCTGCATCGACGAAGCCGAAGGGCCGGAAGGCGAAATCGCCGCGCTCGAACGGCTCGGCGCGCGAGACCTGCAACCGCGCCAGCAGCCCGGAATCGCCGCCCCGCACATTGATCGGATAGCCGCGGATCGTCGTCGGCCCGCCCACGGTGAACAGCCGCGCCACCGGCAGGTTCTGGTCGGGAGCGATCTGGGCACTCAGTTCGGCTTCCAGCACGATGTTCTGCGTCGCCCGCCGGGCATAGTCGAGATTGGCGAAAACCAGCCAGAAGCTTCCCTCGGTCTCGGTCGTCTGCTCTGCCTGGGCCCGTCCCGCGCGCAGCCCGACGCCGGCACGCAGACTGGAGAGCGCGAAGCGTCGCGTGTGGTTGATCGCGACATAGGCGTCGAGAATGCGGATGTCGGAAAACGCGAGGCCGGTGGTGCTGGAGACGTTGCGCTCGTAGCCCACACCCGCGTCCAGCATCCAGTGCGAGGCTGCACGCACGCGGAACGGGCGGCTGTAGGCAAGGCTCGCGGTGTCGGATCGGGCCACCACGTTGATGATCGCGAACTCGCCATCGACGATGTCCGAGCGCGAATAGCTGGCCGCCGCCACGATCCGCCCGCCGCCGGGGCCGGCCGGAAGCGAATATCCCGCCGCGGCGAAGCGCGCGCCACGCGACAACTGCGCCTGCAGCGAGAGGATGTCGCGCCGCCCCGTCACACTCGACCAGCGGACAAAGGCCGAGGCGCGCAATTCGCCGGTCTCCTTGCGGCCGAAATTGTCGGCCGAGAGCATCCAGGTGCGCGCAGGAGGCTCCTCGCCGCCGATAATCACGCGCGTGGTTCCGGGCGTGCCGCCGGCGGCGAAACTCAGTTGCGGGGCAATGTCATGGGCGATATCGAAGACGCGCAGATCGCGTTCCAGCCGCTCGAAATCGGGCAGTTCGCCTTCTGCGAGACCGATGTTGCGACGCAGGAAGTCCGGATCGGTGCGATCCAGCCCATCGATCTCGATGCTCTCCACCACCGCCTCGACCAGCTCCACCCGCAGCGTGCCGTCGACGATGTCCTGCGGCGGCAGGATCGCCCGGGCAGTGACGATCCCGGCCTCGGCGTAGAGACCCTGCACTTCGGCCAGCAGCGCCTCGAGGTCGGAAAAGGTGATGCTGCGGTCGGTGTAGCGGCTGGCGACGGCCTGCAACTCGGATTGGGAAAGATAGGCCGAGTCCGGAAAGGCGACGCGCTCGATGGAGAAGCTTTGCGCCACCGCCGGTTGCATGGCGACCAGCAGCGCCAGCGGCGCCACCAGAGGCGCGAGCCATGCCCGCAGGCGCACCCCGAAAGCGGCGCGCGCGCTCACGGAAGCTGCGCCCGGGCGTGGCCGAGGGCAGCGGTGAGACCCATCAGCGAGACTTCGAAGGATACCGGCGGGCTGCTGATCGACGGCCGGTAGGTCATCGTCGCTGCCCGGCCTGCCTTCATCGCCTGCAACCGCGCGGCATCCAGCGGCGCGGCGGCCTCGCAATGGTCGGGCGCGCAGCGCAGATAGGCAAGCGGGAGCGGCGCCTGCCGGCCAACACCGAGAAACAGCCCCGAGCCCAGATGCACCGAAGGCGGCACCAGCGCCTGCAGCCGCGCCGCCTCCACCTCCCCGGCCGCCAGTTGCAGCCGCAGCGTGCCGAGCCATGTGTCGTCGCCGGCAAGTGCCGATGTGCTGAGGATGCAGGCCCGGGGTGCGGCGGCGCAGTCCACCTGCCAGTGGCGAAAGCTGTCGGCCGCGGCGGCGTGGGCGAAGGCGACGACAGCGAGCAAAGCCGATGAAAACGACAGAGGCAGGCGCGGCATTGATCTTCCTTCGGCCGGCGCGACGGATACACGGGCTTGGCCACCCCGCCGTTGGCAAAAGGTTAGAAGCCCGTTGACGCTAGGGCAAGAGAAACCTCTGCCAAACTTCAGCATTTCTGCGCGATGTCCGGCACGCGCCCTGAGGGCGACCCAGCGGAGCGCGGTCACCGAAGCCCGAATTCGGCCAGCGCTTCGGCGAGGCCCGGCGGCAGCGCGTCGTCGCCGCGGCGCGTGTCTGGCAGATCGGGCGGCGCCTCGGCCGGGTCCAGATAGCGCCAGCCCTGGAACGGGCGGCGCGGCACCGGCTGGGTGCGGCGGATCGCCGGGTCGAGCACGAGGGCGCAGCGCAGGATGCCATCGGCGCCACGACGCTCCTCCAGCCGCAGGATGCGCTGGCGCGCGAGCATGGTGCCGCGGAACACCCAGTAGAGCGACCCGCCGTCCAGAAGCTCGGCCTCGCGCCGCGGCCACATCCTGGTGACATGCACCGGCCGCCCGTCCCACCCGCGCGCCGCCGGCGTCGCCTGCCAGGCGACGAGATCCTCGACCCCGTCGCCACCCACACAGAGTTTCACAAGATGTATGCAGCCGGCCATCCGGATCCCCAAGGCATGCGTGTATCCTAGTCGCATGCGGCCGGGGTTCAAGCGGGCAGCGGCGTTGACCGGGCCGAGGTCGGGGCCTATCATCCCGGCCCTTCCGCAGCCCGGGACAGACCGCCATGAGCCGCTTCGCCGCCCCCATCGCAGAAGCCATCTGGGACATGAAATACCGACTGAAGGAGGCCGACGGCACGCCGCTCGACGCCACGGTGGAGGACAGCTGGCGGCGCATCGCCCGGGCACTCGCCGCGGTGGAGGCCGACGCGGCGGCATGGGAGCCGCGGTTCTATGCGGCGCTGGAGGATTTCCGCTTCCTGCCCGCCGGCCGGATCGTCGCCGGCGCCGGCACCGACCGTAGCGTGACGCTGTTCAACTGCTTCGTGATGGGCACCATCCCCGACAGCATGGCCGGCATCTTCGAGTCGCTGAAGGAAGCCGCGCTGACCATGCAGCAGGGCGGCGGGATCGGCTACGACTTCTCCACCATCCGGCCGCGCGGCGCCGAGGTGCGCGGGGTTGCGGCCGATGCCTCGGGACCGCTCAGCTTCATGGATGTGTGGGACGCGATGTGTCGTACCATCATGTCCGCCGGCAGCCGCCGCGGGGCGATGATGGCGGTGTTGCGGTGCGACCATCCCGACATCGAGGCCTTCGTGTCCGCCAAGCAGGATCCGTCCCGGCTGCGCAACTTCAACCTCTCGGTGCTCGTGACCGACGCCTTCATGGAGTCGGTCAGGCAGGACAGGTTCTGGGATCTCGTCTTTGACGGGCAGGTCTATCGCACCCTGCCCGCACGCGATCTGTGGAACCGCATCATGCGCGCAACCTACGATTACGCCGAGCCCGGCGTGATCTTCATCGACCGCATCAACGCCGCGAACAATCTCGCCTATGCCGAGACCATCGCCGCCACGAACCCCTGCGGCGAACAGCCGTTGCCGCCCTATGGCGCCTGTCTGCTGGGCTCGGTCAACCTCGCCCGTCTGGTGCGCGACCCTTTCGATCCTGGCGCCCGGATCGAACCGGCGGACCTCGACGCGCTGGTCGCCACCGCCGTGCGGATGATGGACAATGTTGTGGACGTCAGCCGCTTTCCGCTGCCGCAGCAGGCAGCCGAAGCCCAGGCCAAGCGTCGGATCGGCCTGGGCGTCACCGGGTTGGCGGATGCGCTGCTGATGCTGGGGCTGCGCTATGGCAGCGCCGAGGCCGCGGCACAGACCGAGGCGTGGATGCGCCGGATCGCCCGGGCCGCCTATCTGGCCAGCGTCGAGCTTGCCCGCGAGAAGGGCCCGTTTCCGCTGTTCGACGCCGAGGCGTTCCTCGCCAGCGGCACGATGCGGGCGATGGACGAGGATGTGCGCGACGCGGTGCGTGCGCATGGCATCCGCAACGCCCTGCTGACATCGATCGCACCCACCGGCACCATCAGCCTGCTGGCCGGCAATGTCTCGTCCGGGATCGAGCCGGTGTTCGCCTACAGTTATCGGCGCAAGGTGCTCCAGAAGGACGGTCGGCGCACCGAGGAAGAGGTGGTGGACTACGCCGTGGCCCTATGGCGGGCCCGGTTCGGCGACGCGCCGCTGCCGGCGCATTTCGTCAATGCCCAGACACTCGGCCCGGAAGATCACGTCCGCATGCAGGCGGCGGCGCAGAAATGGGTGGATTCCTCCATCTCAAAGACCATCAACTGCCCCGCCGACATCCCCTTCGAGGCCTTCAAGGACGTCTACCTCGACGCCTACGAGCAAGGCTGCAAGGGCTGCACCACCTACCGGCCGAACAGCGTCACCGGCAGCGTGCTGGAGTTGACCGAAGCCGCGCCGGCCCCGGCCGCCCCCACGCCCGCCACGCTCGACAGCGGCGACGTGGTCTATATCGCCGAGCCGCTCGACCGGCCCGTGGAACTGGAAGGCGTGACCTACAAGCTGAAATGGCCCGCTTCGGAGCATGCCATCTACATCACGCTCAACGACATCACCGTGCAGGGGCGGCGGCGGCCGTTCGAGATCTTCATAAATTCGAAGAACATGGAGCACTACGCCTGGACCGTGGCACTGACACGGATGATCTCGGCGGTGTTCCGGCGCGGTGGCGACGTCTCCTTCGTGGTCGAGGAACTCAAGGCCGTTTTCGACCCGCGTGGCGGGGCCTGGATGCAGGGACGCTACATCCCCTCGATCCTCGCCGCCATCGGCGGGGTGATCGAACGCCACCTGATCGCCATCGGCTTCATCGACGGCGAGGGTCTGGGGCTCAAGACCGACCCACGTGCCGACCCCAGGGTCGAGGCGATCGCTGTGGGCGAGACGCCACGCGGCGCCGCCTGCCCGGCCTGCGGCGCCTACGAGATGGTGATGATCGAGGGGTGCCTGACCTGCCGTGCCTGCGGTCACTCGAAGTGTTCTGGCTGACAGGCATCGGTCCTGCTCCGGGTTGTAATGGCGGGGGCAGTTTTGCCAAATCGGCGATTTCGGCGGGTCGTGTACGGGGCATTTTCTGCCATCATCGCGTAACTCTCTGATTTTATTTGACCGCCAGCAAGGTGCCAGCGAGCTCCTTGCAGCCTGACGCGGGGCCGCGTCCGCTCCAAGGCCAGGTCG
>SLBI01000245.1 GCA_007126375.1 Paracoccaceae bacterium | reverse complement strand
GATCGAAGCCGACATAGCCCGGAGGCGCACCGATCAGCCGCGAGACGGCGTGCTTCTCCATGTATTCCGACATGTCGAAGCGCAGCAGTTCCACCCCCAGCGTGGCGGCGAGCTGCTTGGCCACCTCGGTCTTGCCGACGCCGGTGGGGCCGGCGAAGAGGTAGTTGCCGATCGGCTTCTCCGGTTCGCGCAGGCCGGCACGGGCCAGCTTGATCGCCGAGGACAGCGCCTCGATCGCCGCCTCCTGGCCGTAGACCGCACGGCGCAGGTCGCTCTCGAGGTTGCGCAGGATCTCGGCGTCGTCCTTGGTGACGTTCTTCGGCGGGATCCGGGCGATCTTGGCCACCACCGCCTCGATCTCCTTGGGCGAGATGGTCTTGCGCCGCTTCGATTCGGTCACGAGATGCTGCGCCGCGCCGGCCTCGTCGATCACGTCGATGGCCTTGTCGGGCAGCTTGCGGTCGTTGATGTAGCGGGCCGAGAGTTCCACCGCCGACTTGATCGCATCGTTGGTGTAGCGGATGTCGTGGTGTTTCTCGAAATAGGGCTTGAGCCCCATCACGATCTTCACCGTGTCATCCACCGTGGGCTCGTTCACGTCGATCTTCTGGAACCGCCGCGACAGGGCGCGGTCCTTCTCGAAATGCTGGCGGTACTCCTTGTAGGTGGTGGACCCCATGCAGCGCAGCTTGCCGCCCTGCAGCGCCGGTTTCAGCAGGTTGGAGGCGTCCATCGCCCCGCCCGAGGTGGCGCCGGCGCCGATCACCGTGTGGATCTCGTCGATGAAGAGGATCGCGTCGGGGTGATCCTCCAGTTCCTTGACGACGGCCTTCAGCCGTTCCTCGAAATCGCCGCGATAGCGGGTGCCGGCCAGCAGCGAGCCCATGTCGAGCGAGAAGATGGTGGAGCCCGCCAGCACGTCGGGCGTCTCGCCGCGCACGATCTTCAGCGCCAGCCCCTCGGCGATGGCGGTCTTGCCCACGCCCGGATCGCCCACCAGCAGCGGGTTGTTCTTGCGCCGCCGGCACAGCACCTGGATGCAGCGCTCGACCTCGTCGGTGCGACCGATCAGCGGGTCCACCTCGCCCTTCACCGACTTGGCGTTCAGATCGACGCAATACTTGGCCAGCGCCGAATCCTTCGCCTCCGCGGCCTCCTGCTGCGCGGCCTGGGCCTGTTCGGCCTCGGTCGCGCCGGAGACCGGGCGGCTCTCGGCGAAGTTCGGGTTCTTGGCCACGCCATGGGCGATGAAGTTCACCGCGTCGTAGCGGGTCATGTCCTGCTCCTGCAGGAAATACGCCGCGTTCGATTCGCGTTCGGCGAAGATCGCCACCAGCACGTTGGCGCCGGTCACCTCGGAGCGGCCCGAGCTCTGGACATGGATCGCGGCGCGCTGGATCACCCGCTGGAAGGCGGCCGTGGGCACCGCTTCGGAGCCCTCGATGTCGGTGACGAGATTGGCGAGATCGTCGTCGATGAACTCCACCAGCGTCTTGCGCAACTCGTCGAGATCGACGTTGCAGGCCCGCATCACCTTGGCCGCGTCCGGCTCGTCGATCAGGGACAGCAGCAGGTGTTCCAGCGTCGCCAGTTCGTGGCGCCGGGCGTTGGCAAGCGCCAGCGCCCCGTGGATGGCCTGCTCGAGAGTGGACGAAAATGACGGCACGACGTGCTCCCTTACCTGTGGGCGGAGCGGAGCATCTCGGCTCCGCCGCCGACCGTGAGCCTCAGGGGTTAAACTTCGGTGGAATCCGCGACGCTTCAAGTCTTTTTTGCGTGACGGTCCCGCAGCCCGGCCCCTGCGACCGATCCTGCCTTCATATAGGGCTCAGAATGCGTCCTTGCGACGGCGCAGTTCGGCAAAGACTTCGGCATCGCTCCGGCCGGCCATGCCGAGGGCGGTCTTGGTCTCGGCCCGCGCGGCGCGCAGGAAGGGGTTGGTGGCCATTTCCTCGCCCAGCGTGACATGCACCGACTCGGGCCCGCCGCTGCGGCTGCGGGCGACCCTTGCAGCGGCGGCGGCGTTGCCGGGCTCGACCGACCGGGCGAAGGCGAGGTTGCCCGCCAGATAGTCGTGGCCCGAGAAGATCCGCGTCCCTTCCGGCAGCGCCATCAGCCGCGACAGGCTGTCCCACATCATCGGCGCGGTGCCCTCGAACAGCCGGCCGCATCCCAGCGCCATCAGGCTGTCGCCGGTGAAGGCCGCCTCCGAGCCGGGAAAGTGATAGGCGATGTGGCCGACGGTGTGACCCGAGACGTCGATCACCGTGCCGGTCTCGCTGCCGATGCTGACGGTGTCGTCCGGCGCCACCGCGCGGTCGAGCGGCGGCAGCCGGTGCGCGTCGGCGGCGGCCCCGGTCACCCGGGCCGGCGCCGGCAGCCCCGCCTGCAGCGCCTCCAGCCCGCCGACATGGTCGGCGTGGTGATGCGTCAGCAGCACATCCGTGGCCTGCCAGCCGGCGCGCGCCAGGGCGGCGAGGATCGGCTCCGCCTCGGGCACGTCCACCACGGCGGTGGCGCCGGTGGCCGGGTCATGCGCCAGGAAGGCGAAGTTATCCGACAGGCAGGGGACGGTGACGATCCGCAGGGGCATGGCGTTTCCTTCCCTCATGGTTATGTTCGCCGCAGTGTCGCCCGGTCGGAGGGGGCGTGCAATGCATCTCGACGTCGTGGAGCTGCGGAACTTCTATTACCGGACCGGCCTCGGCCGGGCGGTGCAGCGTGCGGTGCGCACGCAGATGCTCTCGCTGTGGCCCGATGTGCGCGACATGACGGTGGCGGGCTACGGTTTCGCGGTGCCCCTGCTGCGGCCCTATCTGGGCCAGGCGCGCCGCGTGATCAGCCTGATGCCGGCGCAGCAGGGGGTGATGCCCTGGCCGGCCGGCATGCCCAACATCTCGGTGCTGTGCGACGAGGGCAGCTGGCCGCTGCCTGCCGGTCTCGCGCATCGGCTGGTGCTGCTGCACGGGCTGGAGGGGTCGGACCACAGCGCCGCGGTGATGGAAGAGGCGCATCGCGTCCTCGACGACGGGGGCCGCGCGCTGTTCATCGTGCCGAACCGGCGCGGCCTCTGGGCGCAGCGCGACGTCACCCCCTTCGGCCATGGCCGCACCTTTTCGCTGGGCCAGATCGAGACGCTGCTCGACAGTTTCGACTTCGTGGCCGAGCGCCATCTCGCCGCGCTCTACGCACCGCCGGCGACGCGCGGCTTCTGGCTGCGTTCGTCGGAATACTGGGAGCGGCTGGGCCGGCGCATCTCGTCGCATCTGGCCGGCGGCGTGCTGATGGTCGAGGCGTCGAAGCGGCTGCATCCCTCGCTGCGCCCGG
>SLBI01000037.1 GCA_007126375.1 Paracoccaceae bacterium | reverse complement strand
TCGCGACCGCCATGGAAATACATCCACGCCAGATATTCCGCCGATTCCAGGCCGAAGGGGAGCGCCCCGAACAGCGCTGCCGACGGCAGCGTGCCCAGTTCATAGCCCATCCACGAATAGCCCGCGTCGATGGACCCGTCGCCGGCCGATTCGAAAATGCCGAAGGCGGGGATGACCGTGCCCGGCTCGGCCACGCGCAGGTCGATTCGCCCGCCGGTGGCGTCGCGCAGTTGATCGGCCATCCACGGCATCGCGTCCGCCAGACCCGCCAGCGTGCTGGGAAAGCCCATCGGAACCTGCCAGCGGATCCGGTCCTGCGCGTCCGCCGGCGTGGCGATTGCGGCAACAAGGAACCCCGCTGCGGCAGTGGTGCCGAGCAGTTTGTTGGTCGTCATGGACATTTTTATCCCTCCCTGGACGTCATATGGTAAGGTGGGCTTACCAATTCGAGCGCACAAGGCAAGACTCTTTCGCGCACCGTCGGGCACTTTTGTGTTTGTTACGCGCCCGCCGGTGATGCGGCAACCGTTTCCGCGCTGTCCGCAGCCTTGCGCAGACGTGCGTCCCGGCCTAGTTTCGGTGGTTGGCGGGTCTGGAATTGCGCGGAGGCGCAGGGGCCGCGGGCCTGTATGAGCGGGCACGACAATGGGCGCCACGGGAGTCCACCCATGAAGCCGAGCGAGAAGGCCGAACTGACGCCGCCCACGCGCCTGACCTTCGGCGAGAAGTTCCGGCTGCAGACCTGGCTCATGGGCATCATCGCCTTCGGCATCATGCTCTACATGCTGATCGCGGCGAAGTTCGTGCTGATCTCGCTGGCCATCGCCATCATCCTGTTCAGCCTGACGGCGGATGCGATCAACTCGATCGCGCGGGTGCGGATCGGCCCGTTCCGGATCTCGAACGCGGTGGCCTCGATGGTGGCGGTGCTGTTGATCGCCTCGGCGCTGCTGACGCTGGTGGGGCTGGTGCTGGCGCAGATCAACATGGTGGTGACGACCACGCTGTCCTATACCGATCAGGCGCAGCGGGCGATCGCGCAGGCGTTCTCATGGATGGGACAGGATGTCGAGGAGGCGGTGCTCGCCTCGATGCGCACGATTCAGGTGTCGGGCTATCTGCGCACCGCCGCCGGGCAGGCGGGCAACCTGCTCTCGGCCGTGGTGCTGATCATCCTGTTCGTGGGCTTCCTGTTCGCCGAGCGGATCTGGTTCGACACCAAGCTGAAAAGCCTCGTCGGCGACGCCGATCAGGCCGAGCGGGTGGGCCGCATCATCGGCTCGATCATCCGCAACGTGAATTATTACCTTTTGGTCAAGACCTTCGTCAGTGGGGTGACGGGGCTGCTGGTGTTCGGGCTCATGACGCTCCTCGGCCTCGAACTGGCGGCGGCGATGGGCATCCTGACCTTCGTGCTGAACTTCATCCCCAACCTCGGCTCGATCATCGCGACGGTCGTGGTGGGGCTGGTGGCCTATGTGCAGGTTGCGGACCTTGCCACCGCGATCTTCATCTTCCTCGCGGCGGGGGCGATCCAGTTCTCGATCGGCAATGTGATCGATCCGATGCTGATGGGCCGCGCGCTGCGGTTATCGTCCTTCGGCATCATCATCTCGCTGGCCTTCTGGGGGCTCGTGTGGGGCGTGCCGGGGATGTTCCTGGCAGTGCCGATCATGGTGGCGGTGATGATCGTCTGCTCGCATATCCAGCCGCTGCGGCCCGTCGCGGTTCTGCTGTCGCGTGAAGGCCTGCCCGAGCCGCGGAGCGGCGATGTGCTGGGGGTCGGCCCGTCGGGCACGGGCGACGCCGACGGTGTGCCGTCGCAAACGCACAAGCCCGCCGCCTGACGGGCGACGGGCGTCCGGGGCGGGTCGGCGGGACCGCGCCGCCGGGTCCCTGCCGATCAGGCGTTGGCTTCGCGAATCTTGTCGGCGGCCGCCTTGTCGTAGGCCACGCCCTTCTGATCCAGAAGCTGGTCGAGTTCGCCGGACAGCGTCATCTCGGTGACAATGTCGCAGCCGCCCACGAACTCGCCCTTGACGTAGAGTTGCGGGATCGTGGGCCAGTCGGAAAAGTCCTTGATCCCCTGACGGATACCTTCATCGGCCAGCACGTTCACGTCGCGGAACTCGACGCCCATGAAGTTCAGCACCCCGGCGACGCGGCTGGAGAAGCCGCACTGCGGCATGCTTTTGGTGCCCTTCATGAACAGCACCACGTCGTTTTCCGTGACAGTCTGGCGGATGGTCTGCTGTGGGTCGGCCATGTCGGGTTACTCCGGTGCCTTGGTGGTGAGGGCGAGCGCATGCAACTCGCCGTGGCTGCCGTCCATCTTGCCCTTGAGGGCCGCGTAGACGGCGCGTTGCTGCTGGACCCGGTTGAGTCCGCGGAAACTCTCGTCGACCACTTCGGCCGCGTAGTGGTTGCCGTCGCCGGCGAGGTCGGTGATGGTGATGCGCGCCTTGGGGAAGCTCTCCCGCAACAGATCTTCGATTTCGTCGGCCGAGATCGGCATGCCGCGCGCTCCTTCTGCGTTGCGTGGGGGATAGGTAATGCCGGTGCGAAGGCGTGGCAAGGTGGGGCGGCGGGTGCCGGGACCGCCCGGCAGCCCCGCCTGTTTCACCCCGCAAGGGGGATCAGGGCGAGGCCGAGGAACAACAGCCCCGACACCAGCGCCGACGCCGGCACGGTGATCACCCAGGCGGCGACGATGGTCAGCAGATGCGACCGCCGCACCAGCTTGCGGCGGGCGCGTTCCTCGATGGGCAGGGCGTTGGCGGCACGGTCCTTGCGCAGCACCCGCTCGGCATACCATTCGCGGAAGAAGCCGACGCCGAAGATGCCGCCGATGGCGATATGGGTGGAGCTGACCGGCAGGCCGAGCCAGGAGGCGATGATCACGGTAATCGCGGCCGCCAGCGCCACGCACCAGGCGCGCATGGCATTCAGCTTCGTGATCTCGCTGCCCACCAGCCGGATCAGGCGCGGGCCGAACAGGATCAGCCCCACCGACAGACCCACCGCGCCGATCATCATGACCCAAAGCGGGATGGTCACCCGGTCGGTACCGTCACCGGCCTCGATGGCGTGGACGATGGCCGCCAGGGGCCCGACCGCGTTGGCCACATCATTGGCGCCATGGGCAAATGAGAGAAGTGCGGCGGCGAAGACGAGCGGCACGGAGAAGAGCTTCTTCAGGCCGCGGTTGCGGTTCTCCATCCCCACCGCCTGGCGCCGGATCACCGGGCGCATGGCGAGGGTGGTGAGCATGCCCACGGCAAGGCCGATCAGCAGCGCCGGGCCGAGGTCGATCCGCACCAGCCGGTTCAC
>SLBI01000059.1 GCA_007126375.1 Paracoccaceae bacterium | reverse complement strand
GGCCTGCGGCCTTGTCCCGCACGCGGTGATGCCCTGCGACGGGGCGGATGGGGCGATGAGCCGCGCGCGGCGCGGACCGCAGCGCGCTTCTGCCGCTTCAGGCGTGGATCGCCCCGTCGCCGCAGGCCAGCGCCGCCTCGCGCACCGCTTCGGAATAGGTCGGATGGGCGTGACACGTGCGCGCCAGATCCTCGGCCGCGGCACCGAACTCCATTGCCACGCAGATCTCGTGGATCAGGTCACCCGCCATCGGACCGACGATATGCGCGCCGAGTATGCGGTCGGTTTCCCGGTCGGCGAGGATCTTCACGAAACCGTCGGCGGCGAAGTTGGCCTTGGCCCGGCCGTTGCCCATGAAGCTGAACTTGCCGACCTTGTAGGCCCGGCCGGCCTCCTTCAGCGTCTCTTCGGTCTCGCCGACGCTGGCGACCTCCGGGTGAGTGTAGATCACGCCGGGGATGAGGAGGTGGTTCACATGGCCCGCCTGCCCGGCGAGGATCTCCGCCACCGCATGCCCTTCGTCCATCGCCTTGTGCGCCAGCATCGCGCCGGGCGTCGCGTCGCCGATGGCGTAGACCCCCTTGACCGAGGTTTCGAAGCGGGCGTTCACCGCGACCTGGCCGCGGTCGGTCAGCTTCACGCCCAGCGCCTCCAGCCCCAGCCCTTCGGTATAGGGGCGCCGGCCGGTGGCCAGCAGCACGGTGTCTGCGTCCAGCACATGCGCGCTGTCGTCCTTGCGAAGCTTGTAATGCACCTTGGTCTTGGTCTTCAGCGTTTCCACCCCCTGCACTGCGGCGCCGAGGATGAACTCCATCCCCTGCTTCCTGAGGATCCGCTGGAAGGTGCGCGCCACCTCGGAGTCGTTGCCGGGGATCAGCCGGTCGAGGTATTCCACCACCGTCACCTCCGACCCCAGCCGGGCGTAGACCGAGCCCATCTCCAGACCGATCACGCCGCCGCCGATCACCACCAGCTTCTTCGGGATCCGGCCCAGTTCCAGCGCACCGGTGGAGGTGACGACCGCCTTCTCGTCCACCTCAACCCCCTTCAGACTGGCGCTTTCAGAGCCGGTTGCGATGACGATGGCACCGGCCTCGTGAACCTCCTCGCCTACCCTCACCTTGCCCGGAGCAGGAATTGCAGCCCAACCCTTGAGCCAGTCCACCTTGTTCTTCTTGAACAGGAATTCCACGCCCTTGACGTTCTGGCCGATGGCATCGTCCTTGTAGGCGAGCATCTTCTTCCAGTCGGGCTTCGGCTTTGCGCCCATCAGGCCCATCGCCTCGAAATTGTGCTCGGCCTCGTGCAGCTGATGGGTGGCATGCAGGAGCGCCTTGGAGGGGATGCAGCCGACATTCAGGCAGGTGCCCCCAAGGGTTTCGCGCCCCTCGACGCAGGCGGTGCGCAGGCCCAGCTGCGCGGCCCGGATGGCGCCGACATAGCCGCCAGGGCCGCCGCCGATGAAGATCACGTCATAACTTGCCATAAGGGGTCTCCCATGGGCTGGCCGGGGAGGGGGGGATGTCTGCCCCCCGCGCCGCGATGCGGCGCCCCCCGAGGATTTTTTCGAACAGATGAAGCGGCATCACAGCAACGCCGCCAGCAGCATTGCCAGCGTGGCGAAGAAACCGACCGCCCAGATCGCCGAGCGCCAGGGCACCCAGCCGAAGGCATAGGACGGCACATAGAGGATGCGGGCGGACAGATAGACCCAGGCGCAGCCAGCCGTGAAGCCGCCCGACTGGCCCGAGACGGTGACCACCAGCACGGCCGGGGCAAAGAGCATCAGCGCCTCGAAGTGGTTTTTCAGCGCCCGTTCCAGCCGGCCGGCAAGGCCGGTGAGCGGCCGGTGCTCGTCGCGCGGCGAGGTGGAGTAGCCCAGCCCGACCTGCAGGTTCGCGGTGATCGAGAAGATCGCGTACTGCGCGACCTGCAGAAGGACGGCGAGGGCGAGGACGGTCAGTTCCGGGGTCATGGCATCGTCACTCCGATCAGCATCAGCAGCAGCCCGATACCGGCGACATACCAGAATACCGTGCGCACCCACGGAATGCCGGCGGCATAGGCCGGCAGAAAGGCCAGCCGGCCGGCGAGAAACATGGCGATGCCGACCTCCACCAGCGGCCCGAGCCGGCCGGCCAGATGCGCCACCAGCGCCAGCGACAGGAACACCGGCGCGGATTCCAGCAGGTTGTCGAGGGCCCGGCGCAGCCGGCCATGCACCGGCGCCAGCGGCGCTGGCGCATCGCGGGGCCCGACCGACCAGGCATTGCCCGCCGCCGCCTTCAGCGCCAGCCCCTGCACTCCGATATGCAGAAACACCAGCACCGCCAGCCCGACCAGCCCCCAGAGCGCGGCATCCATCCCGCTCACCCCTCGAACCCCCGGGCGCGCGCCGCCCCGATCACCTGCGCCTGGGTCTCGCCGGCCCGCCTGCGGCGGGTCTCGGCGATCTGCGCGGCATGGGCATCGGCCGAGGCCGAGCTGCCGTTCGTGAACAGGATCCCGGCCGCCGCATTGGCCTCATGCGCCGGCCGGCCGCCCTCCAGCTCGTGCAGGAACAGCGCCGCGCGGATGAACCGTCGCCCCTGGCGGATGCTCTGCCCCACGACCAGCGCGACCAGCAGCAGGGCAACGAGGAACAGCAGGCCGAGCATGGCTCAGAGATCCATCAACAGCCGCCGCGGGTCCTCCAGCGCCTCCTTGACGCGCACGAGGAAGGTGACCGCGCCCTTGCCGTCGACGATCCGGTGGTCGTAGCTGAGCGCCAGATACATCATCGGGCGGGCGACGATCTGGCCCTTCACCACCATCGGCCGCTCCTGGATCTTGTGCATTCCCAGGATGCCCGACTGCGGCGGATTCAGGATCGGCGAGGACATCAGCGAACCATAGACCCCGCCGTTCGAGATGGTGAAGGACCCGCCCTGCATGTCGGCCATGGAGAGCTTGCCGTCGCGGGCGCGCAGGCCGAGTTCGGCGATCTTCTTCTCGATGGCGGCAAAACCCATCTGATGCGCATCACGCAGCACCGGCACCACGAGGCCGGTCGGCGTGCCCACGGCGACGCCCATGTGGACGTAGTTCTTGTAGACCACCTCGGTGCCGTCGATCTCGGCGTTGACCTCGGGCACCTCGAACAGCGCATGGCAGCAGGCCTTCACGAAGAACGACATGAAGCCCAGCTTCACGCCGTGCTTCTTTTCGAAGAGGGCCTTGTATTCGTTACGCAGGTCCATGATCGGGCCCATGTCCACCTCATTGTAGGTGGTGAGCATGGCGGCGGTGTTCTGCGCATCCTTCAGCCGACGCGCAATGGTCTGGCGCAGGCGGGTCATCTTCACCCGCTCCTCGCG
>SLBI01000176.1 GCA_007126375.1 Paracoccaceae bacterium | reverse complement strand
CGGCCGGCCGCGGTCGTCCCGCGTCTGGTAGATCTCATGGGTCACCATCCCCTGGGTGAAAAGCGCGGCAAACGGCTCGCGGCAGTGTTCCGGCAGGTGCCCGGTCGCGACCATTGCCCGCGCAAAGAACCGCGAATAAAGCAGATGCAGGATCGCATGCTCCACGCCGCCGATGTACTGGTCGACATTCATCCAGTAGCCGGCCTCGACCGGATCGGTCGGGGTCGTCGCCCGCGGCGCGGTGAAGCGCGCGAAATACCACGACGAATCGACGAAGGTGTCCATCGTGTCGGTTTCGCGAACCGCAGCCCCGCCGCAGGTCGGACAGGCACAGTGCTTCCATGTGGGATGCCACTCCAGCGGGTTGCCGGGCTGGTCGAAACTGACGTCCATCGGCAGCGCGATGGGCAGGTTTTGTTTCTTCTCCGGCACCACGCCGCAGGTCGGGCAATGCACCACCGGAATCGGGCAGCCCCAGAACCGCTGCCGGCTGATGCCCCAGTCGCGCAGCCGGTAGCGCACCACCCCCTGTCCGACGCCGCGCGCCACACAGGCGTCGATGGCGGCCTCCACCGCCGCGTCGCCGGTCTGCATCTCCTCGCCCGCGAAACCGCGGATGTAGCGCACGGGCTCGGTCTTGGGCGGCACGAAGGCCACGTCGGCCACCGGCAGGGCATCGGCCAGGGGCTCGAACACGTCGATCACGTCCAGCCCGTATTTCCGGGCGAAATCGAGGTCGCGCTGGTCATGCGCCGGACAGCCGAAGATCGCGCCGGTGCCATAATCCATCAGGATGAAGTTGGCGATCCAGACCGGCAGCTCCCAGCTCTCGTCAAAGGGGTGGCGGACGCGGATGCCGGTGTCCATGCCGATCTTCTCGGCCGTCTCCAGCGCGGCCTCGCTGGTGCCCGTGCGCCGGCACTCCGCCACGAAGGCGGCGACGGCGGGGTCGTGGCGTTCGAGGTGTTTCGCCAGCGGGTGGTCGGGGCTGATCGCCGCGAAGCTCGCACCAAGCAGCGTGTCGGGCCGGGTGGTGTAAACGTCCAGCCGGTCGAACCCCTCGGGCGCGCCGACGGTCGAGAAGGCGAACTGCAGCCCGCGCGACCGGCCGATCCAGTTCTTCTGCATCAGCCGCACCTTGTCGGGCCAGTTCTCCAGCCCGTCCAGCGCCTCCAGAAGATCCTCGGCCATGTCCGAGATCCGGCAGAACCACTGCGTCAGTTCGCGCCGCTCCACCTCGGCGCCCGACCGCCAGCCCTTGCCGTCGATCACCTGCTCGTTGGCGAGCACGGTCATGTCCACCGGATCCCAGTTGACCATTGCCGCCTTGCGATAGACCAGCCCGGCCTCGAGGAAGTCGAGGAACATCGCCTGCTGCTGGCCATAGTAGTCCGGATCGCAGGTGGCGAACTCGCGCGACCAGTCGATCGACAGGCCCAGTGGCTTCATCTGTGCGCGCATGTCGGCGATGTTGCCATAGGTCCAGTCGGCCGGATGGCCGCCCTTTTCCATCGCGGCATTCTCGGCCGGCAGGCCGAAGGCATCCCAGCCCATCGGATGCAGCACGCTGAAACCCTGCGCGAGCTTGTAGCGGGCCACCACGTCGCCCATGGTGTAGTTGCGGACATGCCCCATGTGGATGCGCCCCGAGGGGTAGGGGAACATCTCCAGCACATAGAATTTCGGCCGGTCGGGGTCGTGGCGCGCGACGAAGCTGTCGGCGGCCTCCCAGGCGGCCTGCCAGCGGGGTTCGATCTCTGCAGGGTCGTAGCGCGCCATCGGGGCCTCGGTCATCTGCCTTGAGCCCCGGGTTATACCCGCCGCGGACCGGACGTCCAGCGGCCGGGCGCCGCTACAGCCGGCCGTCGCGCACCCGGATCTGGCGCGCCCGGGTCAGGATCGCATCCTCGACCGCGCGGATCGTCGCCGGGCTGGCCGGACCTGCGCTGGTCAGCAGCGCCACGTTCAGCGAGCGCGCGTCCAGCGCCGGGTCGTTCACCAGCACCGCCGCGCGATAGGCCCGCCCGCCCCCCGGTGGCGTGCCGAAGCCGGTGACGATCACACCCGAGAACGGATCCACCGTCTGCACCGGCAGGAAATCCAGGACCTCCAGCGAGGCCTGCCACAGGTAGCGGTTCACCTCGACCGTGGTGCTGGGCGGGTTGGCGTCGGTAAACAGGTCCCAGATGGTCGACTGCCGCCGCGCCACCCGCTCCTGCGGCACGTCCAGTTGGGGCTGCATCTCCGGGTCGGTGGGCCCGAACCAGCCGGCCACCGGCCCGCACCCGCCCAGCGCCGCCGCTGCCGCCAGAGCCGCTGCCGCCACACCGATCCGCCGTCGCCCCGCCATGCCCAGCCCCCTTTTCGCCACACCGTCCCGTTGCCACGGGTCTAGCCGAGCCCCCCCGGTCGAACAAGGCATTTCCCCATGGCGCGACCCGCGTCCGGCACCCCCTTCAACGCGGCCTGACCGGCCCTGTGACGACACTGTGGCAAAGCTGCACCACAGCCGGCCGCTTGCCGGCGGCCCCGCCGCTTCAACTTGCAAACGACCGTGGCGAGGGCCAAAGAGGGACAGACCCAAACTGGGCCTTCCGGCTTGGGCAGCACATTCAAGACACACGAGGGAAACATGAAAAAGCTCCTCCTTGCCTCGACTGCCCTGGTCCTCTCGGCCGGCATCGCGGCCGCCCAGGGCGTGAGCCTCTCCGGCGACGCCCGGATGGGTATCGAATACAACGACCGTCGCGCCACGGGCGCCGCCGCCAACAGCGCCAGCTGGCAGATGACCAGCCGGGCGCGGGTGACCTTCACCCTGTCCGGTCAGAGCGACTCGGGCATCTCGTTCGGCGCCAGCTTCCGCGCCGACAACGCGGGCCCCGCCCAAGGCAACCTGACCAACACCGGCTCGGGCGTGTTTGTCAGCGGCGCCTTCGGTCGCCTGACCATCGGCGACGCCGCGAACGCGGCCCGCTTCCGCGTCGGCGATCCCGCCTTCACCAGCCTCACCGGTCTGGGCGACCCGAACAACATGCTGTACCTCGACCGTGCCCAGCAGGCGAGCGCGGCCGACCTCGGCGGCCGTGTCGATCTGACCGCTCCGATCCCGGCGGCGCGCCTTGCGGCGCTGCCCGCGGCGACGCAGGCGCGCATCGTCAACTCGGTGGCCGCCTTCACGGCTGCGGCGCAGGACCGTCGGACCGCGGCCCGGTACGACTACAGCTTCGACGCCTTCAGTCTGTCGGCCTCGGTCGACCAGTTCCGGGAGTACACCGCCGCCGGTCAGACCTACCGGCCGCTGGGCCTGGCTATCGCCGCGGGCTACGACTTCGGGATGGGCAACATCGCCGTCGGTT
>SLBI01000374.1 GCA_007126375.1 Paracoccaceae bacterium | reverse complement strand
TTCCTGGAGAACGACGACGCCAACCGCGCGCTGATGGGCTCGAACATGCAGCGCCAGGCGGTGCCGCTGGTGCAGGCCGAGGCGCCCTTCGTGGGCACCGGGATGGAAGGCGTGGTGGCGCGCGACTCCGGGGCTGCCATCATGGCGCGGCGTGCCGGCATCATCGACCAGGTGGACGCCACCCGGATCGTCGTGCGCGCGACCGAGAGCCTGGAGCCGGGCGAGCCGGGCGTGGACATCTACCGGCTGCGCAAGTTCAAGCGCTCCAACCAGTCGTCCTGCATCAACCAGCGCCCGCTGGTGAAGGTGGGCGACACGGTGGCCCGCGGCGAGGTCATCGCCGACGGCCCCTCCACGGATCTGGGCGAGCTGGCGCTGGGCCGCAACGTGATCGTCGCCTTCATGCCGTGGAACGGCTACAACTTCGAGGATTCGATCCTGATCTCGGAGCGCATCCTGCGGGACGACGTCTTCACCTCGATCCATATCGAGGAATACGAGGTGGCGGCCCGGGATACCAAGCTCGGGCCCGAGGAGATCACCCGAGACATCCCCAATGTGGGGGAGGAGGCGCTGCGCAACCTCGATGAGGCGGGCATCGTCTATATCGGTGCCGAGGTGCAGCCGGGCGACATCCTCGTGGGCAAGATCACCCCCAAGGGCGAAAGCCCGATGACGCCGGAGGAGAAGCTCCTGCGCGCGATCTTCGGCGAGAAGGCGTCGGACGTGCGGGATACCTCGCTGCGGCTGCCGCCGGGGGCCTATGGCACCATCGTGGAGGTGCGCGTCTTCAACCGCCACGGGGTGGAGAAGGACGAGCGCGCCCTGCAGATCGAGCGCGAGGAGATCCAGGGCCTGAGCCGCGACCGCGACGACGAGCTGGAGATCCTGGAGCGCAACATCTACGCGCGACTCAAGTCGCTGATCCTGGGCAAGGTGGCGGTGAAGGGGCCCAAGGGCGTCAAGGCCGGCTCCGAGATCAACGAGGAGCTGCTCGACACGCTCAGCCGCGGCCAGTGGTGGCAGCTCGCGCTGGGCGAGGAGGCCGATGCGCAGGCGGTGGAGGCGCTGCATGCGCAGTTCGACGCGCAGAAGCGCCAGCTCGAGCACCGGTTCGACGACAAGGTCGAGAAGGTGCGCCGGGGCGACGACCTGCCGCCGGGCGTGATGAAGATGGTCAAGGTCTTCGTTGCGGTGAAGCGCAAGCTGCAGGCGGGCGACAAGATGGCCGGCCGGCACGGCAACAAGGGGGTGATCTCCAAGGTCGTGCCGATGGAGGACATGCCGTTCCTGGCGGACGGTACCACGGTCGACCTCGTGCTCAACCCCCTCGGCGTGCCGTCGCGGATGAACGTGGGCCAGATCCTCGAGACGCATATGGGCTGGGCCGCGCGCGGCCTCGGCCAGCAGATCGACGAGGCGCTGCAGGCCTATCGGCGTTCGGGCGACATGACGCCGGTGCGCGAGGCCATGCGCATCGCCTATGGCGAGGACGCCTATGCGCAGATGTTCGACGGTATGGAGGATGACGCGCTGGCCGAGTCCGCCGCCACCGTCACCACCGGCGTGCCGATCGCGACGCCGGTGTTCGACGGCGCCAAGGAGGCCGATGTGAACGACGCGCTCGTGCGCGCGGGCTTCGACACCTCGGGCCAGTCGCGGGTGTTCGACGGCCGGACGGGCGAGCCTTTCCAGCGCAAGGTCACGGTGGGGGTGAAGTACATGCTGAAGCTCCACCATCTGGTGGACGACAAGCTGCACGCCCGCTCCACCGGCCCCTACAGCCTGGTGACCCAGCAGCCGCTGGGCGGGAAGGCGCAGTTCGGCGGCCAGCGGCTGGGCGAGATGGAGGTCTGGGCGCTGGAGGCCTATGGCGCGGCCTACACGCTGCAGGAGATGCTCACGGTCAAGTCCGACGACGTGGCTGGGCGCACCAAGGTCTACGAGTCCATCGTCAAGGGCGAGGACAATTTCGAGGCCGGGGTGCCGGAGAGCTTCAACGTGCTCGTCAAGGAAGTGCGCGGCCTCGGCCTGAACATGGAACTCCTGGACGCGGAGGAGGACGGCTGAACCGGGCGCCCAAAATCCTTTGAAGGATTTTGGCAAATTCCTTCGAAGGAATTTGCGCGCGCCCGGCCCGACCGTCGCTCCCCGCTGCCTCTGCAAGGACTGTCCCGATGAACCAGGAACTCACCACCAACCCGTTCAACCCGCTGGCCACGCCCAAGCCGTTCGACGAGATCAAGATCTCGCTGGCGAGCCCCGAGCGGATCCTCAGCTGGTCCTACGGCGAGATCAAGAAGCCCGAGACGATCAACTACCGCACCTTCAAGCCGGAGCGGGACGGACTGTTCTGCGCCCGTATCTTCGGGCCGATCAAGGATTATGAGTGCCTTTGCGGCAAGTACAAGCGGATGAAGTATCGCGGCGTCGTCTGCGAGAAATGCGGCGTGGAGGTCACGCTGCAGAAGGTCCGGCGCGAGCGCATGGGCCATATCGAGCTGGCTGCCCCTGTCGCCCACATCTGGTTCCTCAAGTCGCTGCCCAGCCGCATCGGGCTGATGCTGGACATGACCCTGCGCGATCTGGAGCGGGTGCTCTATTTCGAGAACTATGTCGTCATCGAACCGGGGCTGACCGATCTGAGCTATGGCCAGCTGCTGAGCGAGGAGGAGTATCTCGACGCGCAGGACCAGTTCGGCGCGGATGCCTTCACCGCCAACATCGGCGCCGAGGCGATCCGCGAGATGCTGGCCAACATCGACCTTGAAGCCGAGGCGCTGAAGCTGCGCGACGAGCTGAAGGAGGCCACCGGCGAGTTGAAGCCGAAGAAGATCATCAAGCGGCTGAAGGTGGTGGAGAGCTTCCTCGAGTCGGGCAACCGGCCCGAGTGGATGGTGCTGACCGTGCTGCCGGTGATCCCGCCCGAGCTGCGCCCGCTGGTGCCGCTGGATGGCGGCCGCTTCGCCACCTCGGACCTCAACGACCTCTACCGTCGCGTCATCAACCGCAACAACCGCCTGAAGCGGCTGATCGAGCTGCGCGCGCCCGACATCATCGTGCGCAACGAGAAGCGGATGCTGCAGGAGGCGGTGGACGCGCTGTTCGACAACGGCCGGCGCGGCCGGGTCATCACCGGCACCAACAAACGGCCGTTGAAGTCTCTCAGCGACATGCTGAAGGGCAAGCAGGGCCGGTTCCGCCAGAACCTGCTCGGCAAGCGGGTGGATTTCTCGGGCCGTTCGGTGATCGTGACCGGCCCCGAGCTGAAGCTGCACCAGTGCGGCCTGCCCAAGAAGATGGCGCTGGAGCTGTTCAAGCCCTTCATCTACTCGCGGCTGGAGGCGAAGGGGCTCA
>SLBI01000087.1 GCA_007126375.1 Paracoccaceae bacterium | reverse complement strand
TGGCGATACGGCGCGTCGCTTCATGCCGTTCCCCGCCCCGCGCGGGGCGGGCGGGTCCGGTCAGGCGGCCTCGGAGGCGTCCATCAGCGCCTGGGCACGGCGTTCGCTTTCCTCGCGCGACAGCGCCACCGAGGTCCGCACACCCTTGCCCACGAACTCCATCAACCCCTTCACGACACGCTCGTTGGGGTCGATCCCGGCGCAGGTCAGAACGTCGCGCCCATCGCGCGAGCGCGCCCAGCGGGCGATCTGCTCGGGCCCGTTGCCGAATTTCTTGTCGTCGGCGATCGCATCATCCAGAGCCGCCAGCACGACTGCAGCGAAAAGCTTGCGCGCGCGCTGACCCTGCTCGTGGTTGAAGGCCGTCCCGTCCACGAAGTCAAACATCCTGTCGTCCTGTTCTTGCTCTTGTGTTTTCCGCGTCCCGCCTGTTTACGGGGTTTGCGCGCGATTCGATATCTAAATCATGCATGCCTGCCATGATTTCGCCGCATGGCTTCGGGGGCGCTGCCCCTCTATCTGGTCGTCTTGCGCCGCTGCGACCCGCGATATATAGGCTCCACCGATCCAGCGTCAAACATATGTCAAGGTTCTGCCATGCCCCGCATCAACGGCAACGAAATCCGTCCCGGCAACGTGCTGGAGCATGACGGCGGCCTGTGGGTCGCGGTGAAGGTGAACCATGTGAAGCCCGGCAAGGGCGGTGCCTTCGCCCAGGTCGAACTGAAGAACCTGCGCAACAACACCAAGCTGAACGAGCGCTTCCGCTCGGAAGACAAGGTGGAGCGGGTGCGGCTCGATCAGAAGGACCAGCAGTTCCTGTACGAGACCGACGGAATGCTGGTCTTCATGGACTCCGAAACCT
The DNA here is from genome assembly GCA_007126375.1 of Paracoccaceae bacterium. GTDB lineage: Bacteria > Pseudomonadota > Alphaproteobacteria > Rhodobacterales > Rhodobacteraceae > Rhodobaculum. The sequence continues at coordinate 2,526 of SLBI01000087.1, read as the reverse complement.
TCGAACAGACCGAACTGCCTGCCGACATCCTCGGCGACCGCCGACCGTTCGTGCAGGATGGCATGATCGTCACCATCGAGTATTACGGCGAGGAGGCGCTCAACGTCACCCTGCCGCAGAAGGTGACCTGCACCGTCGCCGAGACCGAGCCGGTGGTGAAGGGCCAGACCGCCGCGAACAGCTACAAGCCGGCGATCCTCGACAACGGCGTGCGCGTCACCGTGCCGCCCTTCGTCGGCGAGGGCGAGGCGGTCATAGTGAATACCGAGACCTTCGAATACGTCGAACGCGCCTGACCCGGCGCGTCAGGCCACGGTTTCGGCATCGGGCCAGCGCACCGTGGCGGCGCCCGCCTGCAGCGGCCCCGTGGCACGATCGAACCGCAGATGGGCGATGGCGCGGTTGCCCGATCGGGTGAACAGCCGGCCGGCGGATTTCCCGGCGGCCGTGATCTCGGTGCCCGGTGCCGCCGGCCCCTCCACCTCGACCGTCACCAGCCCCTTGCGCAGCTGGGTGCGATGCTTCATCCGCGCCGTGACCTCCTGCCCGACATAGCAGCCCTTGCGGTGATCGACGCCGTGCAGCCGTTCGAAACCGGCCTCGAGGATGAAGGTCTCCTCGGGGATCAGTTCGATCCCGCTCTCGGGAATGCAGTTCGCCACCCGGATACCGTCCCAGTCGATCCCGACGCTGCCGGGCAGGTCGGCCGCCTCGGCCTCGGGCAGATAGAGCCGCCAGCCCAGGGCGGCGTGGCGCGGATCGGCCACGGCCCCCTCCGGCGGATCGCCCAGCCCGCGCACGACGGCCATCCCGGCCGGCGCGATCTGCACATCGGCGCGCAAACGGTAGAGCGCGAGCCGCCGCATCAGCGCCTCCGCCAGCGGCGCGGCCACGTCCAGCAACACCGCCGCGCCGTCCGGCCCCTCGACCCGCAGCAACAGGAAATCGACGAGATACTTGCCCTGCGGCGTGAGCACCGCGGCATGCACCGGCCCTTCGGCGAGCCTGCGGACATCATTGGTGACCAGCCCCTGCAGGAAGCTCTCACGATCCGCCCCGGTCAGGCGGAAGACCTGCCGGTCGTCGTCGCGTTCGCCCATCATGGCCCAGCCCTCCCGTCGCTCTCGGCCGCGTTCCCGACCGATATAATCGGAATTGTGCCGGACGCTAGGGGGCGGCGACGTCCGCCCGGCCGCCGGCCGCTGGCGATTGACCTCGTCGCGACGCCGGCCTAGGTCGCGACGACGGCCGGCCGGGGCCCCGTTTCGCGCGCCCTGCCTTTCCAGCCCCAGTCAACGGAGATCGCTCATGAGCCTCGGTCACGGTCGGACCTATCACGCCATTCCGGGCCCCTCGGTGATGCCCGACCGGGTGTTGCGGGCGATGCACCGGGCCGCGCCGAACATCTATGCCGGCGAGTTGGTCGAGATGACGGCGTCGCTGTTTCCCGACCTCAAGCGGCTGGCCCGGACCGAGGGCCATGTGGCAATCTACATCGGCAACGGCCATGCCGGCTGGGAAGCGGCGAACTGCAACGTCTTCGCGCGCGGCGACCGGGCGCTGGTGCTGGCCACCGGGCGCTTCGGCCATGGCTGGGCCGACAGCCTGCGGGCGCTGGGCGTGGCCGTGGAGGTGATGGATTTCGGCCGGCAGGCGCCGGCCGATCCGGCAAGGCTGGCCGAGCGTCTGGCCGCCGATCCGGCAGGCGAGATCCGTGCCGTTCTGTGTACCCAGGTCGATACCGCCAGCACGGCGCGGAACGACATCGCCGGTCTCAGGGCGGCGATCGATGCCGCCCGGCATCCGGCGCTGCTGATGGTGGACTGCATCGCATCGCTCGGCTGCGACGCGTTCCACATGGATGCCTGGGGCGTGGACGTGATGGTGTCGGCCAGCCAGAAAGGGGTGATGGTGCCGCCCGGGCTTGCCTTCGTCTGGTTCTCGGACAAGGCGCGCGAGGCCGGGCGGCGGGCCGATCTGCGCACCCCCTACTGGGACTGGGAGCCGCGGGTCGCGGCCGAGCAGTATTACGAGCATTTCTGCGGCACCGCGCCGACGCATCACCTCTACGGTCTGCGCGCGGCGCTCGACATGCTGGCCGAGGAGGGGCTGGAGGCGGTCTGGCGCCGCCATGCCCGGCTGGCGCAGGCGGTCTGGGCGGCGGTGGGCGCCTGGGGACAGGGCGGTGCGATGGCGCTCAACATCGCCGATCCGGCCGCGCGCAGCCATGCGGTAACGGCGCTGCGGCTGCAGGCGCCCGACGGCACGCGGCTGCGCGAGTGGTGCGAGCACGAGGCCGGGGTGACGCTTGGGATCGGCCTGGGCATGGCCGAGCCGCAGGACCCCGCCTGGCACGGGTTCTTCCGGCTGGCGCATATGGGTCACGTCAATGCGCACATGACCCTGGGGGCGCTGGCGGTGATCGACGCGGGGTTGAAGGCGCTGGAGATCCCGCACGGCCCCGGTGCGGTCGAGGCGGCGACGGCGGCGCTGGCTGCCGGCTGACGCCCCGCCCCGCGCGCCCCG
>SLBI01000286.1 GCA_007126375.1 Paracoccaceae bacterium | reverse complement strand
CCGTCCTCGGCCGCCTCGGGAGACATGTGGATCGCTGCCGGCACCTTGCCCGACGCTCCGGACATCCGCCCGTCGGTCACCAGCGCCACCTTCAGCCCGCGATCGATCAACACCGACAGCAGCGGCGTCAGCGCGTGCAGTTCCGGCATGCCGTTCGCCTTCGGCCCCTGAAAGCGGACCACCACCACCGTGTCCTCGGTGAACTCGCCGGCCTGATAGGCGGCCTTCACCGCCTCCTGGCTGTCGAAGACCCGCACCGCCGCCTCCAGCGCCAGATGCTCCTCGGCCACCGCGGAAACCTTGATCACCCCTTCGCCCAGATTGCCCGCCAGCCGCTGCAGGCCGCCCGTGGGCTGGAAGGGGCCGGCGGCCGGCCGCAGGATGCGATCGTTCAGGCTGGCCGCGGCGCCCGGCTGCCAGGCCAGCCCATCCTCCGTCAGCTTCGGCTCCTGCGCGTAGCGGGCCAGCCCGTCGCCCGCGACCGTCACGACATCGTCGTGCAGCAGCCCCGCGCCCAGCAATTCGGCGATCATGTAGCCGAGGCCACCAGCGGCGTGGAAATGGTTCACATCCGCCAGCCCGTTGGGATAGACCCGGGCCATCAGCGGCACCGCGGCCGAGACGGCGGCGAAATCCTCCAGTTCCAGCAGCACGCCCGCCGCCCGCGCCATCGCCGGGAGGTGAATCACGAGGTTGGTGGAGCCCCCGGTGGCCATCAGCCCCACCATCCCGTTGACGAAGGCGCGTTCGTCGAGGATGCGGCCGGCGGGGCGATAGTCGTTCCCCAGCGCCGTGATCGCCGCGGCGCGCGCCACGCCGGCCTCGGTCAGCGCGTCGCGCAACGGCGTGCCGGGGTTGACGAAACTCGCGCCCGGCAGGTGCAGCCCCATGAATTCCATCAGCATCTGGTTGGTGTTGGCGGTGCCGTAGAAGGTGCAGGTGCCGGGACCGTGGTAACTGGCCATCTCGGCGCGCATCAGTTCCTCACGGCCGATCTCGCCACGGGCGAAGCGCTTGCGCACCTCGGACTTGGCGTCGTTCGGCAGGCCGCTGGTCATCGGCCCGGCGGGCAGGAACACCGCCGGCACATGGCCGAAGGTGGCGGCGGCGATCACCAGACCGGGCACGATCTTGTCGCAGACGCCCAGATAGAGCGCGGCGTCGAAACAGTTGTGGCTCAGCGCCACCCCGGCGGCGAGCGCGATCACGTCGCGCGAGAAGAGGCTCAGCTCCATCCCCGGCTGGCCCTGGGTGACTCCGTCGCACATCGCCGGCACGCCCCCCGCCACCTGCGCCGTCGCGCCGGCCCGCCGCGCGGCTGCGCGGATCAGTGCCGGAAAGCTCTCGAACGGCTGATGCGCCGAGAGCATGTCGTTGTAGGCGGTGACGATGCCGAGATTCGGCGCCCGGCCCTCGGCCAGCCGATCCTTGTCCGGCCCCGTCGCGGCATAGGCATGGGCCTGGTTGCCGCAACTCAGATGCGCCCGGGCCGGACCCGCGTCTGCCGCACGGTCGAGACGGTCGAGATAGGCGCTGCGGCTGGCTGCAGATCGCGCGGTGATGCGCTCGGTCACGGCGGCGATGCGGGAATCGAGTGTCATGGCGGCCTCCGGCGGTTTCGCGCTGCCTCTCGCTAGCGCTAACACTCCGGAGTCTAGGCATGCACCCCGGCCTTGGCCAGTACCGTCGGAGGAAGCCCGCCCTGTGCGGTGTGCAACGGTCCACGAAAACCCATGCGCTTCATGCATGGCAGGATTTCCCGATTGCTCGTGGTGGCGCCAGCCGAGCGCACCTAGATTGCTGCACATGCAAACAACGCCCCCGAAGGAGGCTCCGATGACTGAACGCACCCCCGGCAACAATTTCATGGTCGATCTGCCTGAGCCCGTTGATATCGTTGCCATCGAGCGCCGGGCTCGCGAACTTCGCGCCCAGGCTTTCGCAGATGCGCTGACTGCGCTGTTCGCTGCCATCATGCGCCGCAACGCAGCGCGGCGGACCGTCGGCCGGGGCCAGACGGTCTGAATCGCGCCAGCCACGCCCGACGCGGACGGCACGGCCCGTCGGGCGGTCTGCGCTTCCCCTTCCGCCCGCTCCCGTCGCGCCGTAAGGGAAGGGCATGACCACCGCATCAGATACCGACGCCCCCACGCGCCCCCGCGTCCGGCTACGGCCCACGGCTGACGCCCGTGCAGTTCGCCACGGTGCGCCATGGGTGTATGCCGACGAGCTGGTGCTCGATCGACGCAGCCGTTCTCTGGCATCCGGCACCCTCGCGGTGCTCGAAGATGCGCAACGTCGGCCGCTTGGCCTCGTCACCGTGAACCCGCATTCGAAGATCGTCGCGCGGATGCTCGACCAAGACCCCATGGCGGTTGTCGACACCGACTGGATCGCCGTGCGCCTGCGCCGCGCGATGTCGCTCCGCACGCGCCTGTGCGATCCGGCGTTTCATCGGCTGGTGCACGCCGAGGCAGACGGGCTGCCCGGCGTGGTGATCGACCGTTTCGGCGACCTTGCCGTGATCCAGCCGAACGCCGCCTGGGCCGAGGCGCATCTCGACGCGCTGAGCGAGGCGCTGGTGGCGGAGACCGGTGTCGCGCACGTGGTCAAGAACGGCACCGGACGGGCGCGCCTGCGCGAGGGGCTCGCCGAGGACACCCGGATCCTGCACGGCGCGGTCGACGGTCCCGTTGCGGTGCCGATGAACGGGGCGACGTATCTTGCCGACGTCATCGCCGGACAGAAGACCGGGCTTTATTACGATCAGCGCGACAACCACGCCTTCGCCGCCCGGCTGGCTCACGGTGGACGCGTGCTTGACGTGTTCTCTCATGTCGGTGGCTTCGCGCTGGCCACGCTCGTCGCCGGCGCCGACCATGCGCTGGCCGTTGACGGCTCCGCCCCCGCGTTGACACTGGCCACCGAGGGCGCCTTGCGATCCGGGGTTGCCACCCGCTTCGAGACACGCCACGAGGATGCCTTCTCGGCCATGGAGGCACTGGCTGCCGAGGGCGCGCGCTTTGATCTGGTGATCTGCGACCCGCCCGCATTCGCGCCCGCGAAAGCGGCTCTGGAGGCCGGGCTGCGAGCCTATGAGCGGACCGCCCGCCTCGCTGCGGCGCTGGTGGCGCCGGGCGGCTATCTGGGCCTGTGCTCTTGTTCCCACGCGGCGGATCTCGCGCGGTTCCGCACGGCCTGCAACCGGGGCATCGGCCGGGCCGGGCGGGCGGCGCAACTGCTGCACACCGGCTTCGCCGCACCCGATCACCCCACCCTGCCGCAGCTGGCCGAGAGCGGCTATCTCAAGGCGCTGTTCTTCCGCCTCGATGGCTGAGGATCTGCCGGCGCCGGTCGTGCTTGATGCCTGCGTGCTCTACCCGCCGGTGTTGCGCGAGATACTCCTCGGCTGCGCGGCGGCCGGTCTCTTCGCGCCGCTCTGGTCGCCGCGCATCCTTGCCGAATGGGCCCATGCCGCGGCCCGGCGCAGCACCGACGCCGCACCGGCGATCACGCGGCTCCGCGCCGCCTTTCCCGCCGCAGAAGTGCTGCCCGATGCCGCAACCCTGAGCGACCTCGCTCTCCCCGATCCGGCCGATGCCCATGTGCTTGCGGCGGCGATCGACGGCGGGGCGGAGCGGATCGTCACGTTGAACCTGCGCGACTTTCCGGCGCGCGCACTGGCCCCGCACGGTCGCGTCGCGCTCTCGCCCGACGATTTCCTGATGGGCCTCTGGCTCGCCCGCCCGTCCGCGGTAGAAGCGGCCGTGTCCGCCGCGCTCACAGAGGCTGCACAGCGCAGCGGCCGGCCCGCGGCGTTGCGCCCTTTTCTGAAGCGTGCGAAGCTGCCCCGCCTCGGCAAGGCGCTTGGCCCGGCTGCCTGAGCGCGCCTCAACCCGGTGCCTGCCCCAGCCAACGGGCCTCGTTTGCCTCGATCGCCCGGATGCGGTCATCGCTGCGCGGGTGCGACATCAGCCATACGGGCATGCCGCCGGCCATGCCCGTAAGCTTCTCCAGCTTGCGAAACAGGGTCTTCTGCCCCTCGGTTCCGATCCCGGCCTTGATCAGCAGAGCCGAGGCATAGGCGTCGGCCTCGTATTCGTCGCCCCGGCTCATACGCGCAGCCAGAAGGGTCACCAGCCCGTTGGCGATCACCACGCCCAGCCCCGGAAGAAACCGGTTGAAAATCGTCGCCATCGCCACCCGCACCGCGTTCTGGCCGGAGAAATCGATCATCCGGCGCCGCGAATGGCCGAGCGCCACATGCCCCAGTTCATGCGCGATGACGCTGGCAAGCTCCTCCGCCGTCACCTCGCCGCGGTGATAGCGGTCGAGGAAACCGCGGGTTATGAAGATCCGCCCGTCCGGCGCAGCGAGACCGTTGACCGGCGCGATCTCGTAGACATGAACCCGGATCCTTTCGAGCCCGAGCGCCCGCGCCATCCGCTCGGTCAGCCGCCGCAGCCGCGCATCGGCCAGTTCGGTCGAATTCGCATCCAGTTCGCGCCCGGTGCGCCAGGCCGAAAACCAGTAGAGGCCCACTGCATAGGCCAAGGCAAGAAGGATCGGCGTGAGCTTCAGCATGCGCGGAATATGGGGCGGCTGCCGTGGCGCGGCAATCCCGTGCGGCACGGCGCCCCGATCCGGGACACGCCCGATGCAACCCCGAAAGAACGCCACGGCGCAGATCGGCAGAGGCCTGCCGGTACCTTTCCGGCGGTTCGGCGGCGTGCTGCCGATGGGAGCATGCCTGGCGGATCGACCCGGCCTTTGCGGTTGCATCGCCGGGCGGCATGCATAGGTGCGAGAGGCGGTCCGGGTCTCACCGATGCAACGCATCGGTTCGGCTCGGAACGCGCAACGCAAAAGGAGACATCATGACATTTGCCAGACCTTTCGCCGTCGCCACTCTTGCCCTGGTCATCGGGACGGCGGGCCCGGCCCTCGCGCCGATTGCCGGCTGGGGCACCGCTGGCGCCCAGACCGCGCAGATCTCGGGGGCCGAGGTTGACAGCGATGAACTCGCCGCCTTCGTGCGCGCCACGCTTTCCATGGCGGAACTGCGCGAGACCTACATCGACCGCATCTCCAGTGCAGGGTCCGATGCCGAGCAGCAAGCGCTTGTCGAAGAGGGCAATGCCGCGATGATGACGGCGATCGAGGACGAGCCGGGCATGACGGTCGAGCGCTATATCGCGATCAACGAGGCCGCGCAGGCCGACGAGGAACTCAACGCGCGTATCCTCTCCACGCTGGAAGAGATGTCGGGCGAAGGCTGATCCCGTCCGCCGCCGCGCGCCCTGCGCACAGACGGGCCGCGGCGGCGATCCCGCCGTCAGGCGGCTCGGTCGAGACCGCGACCGCGCAACAGCGCCTCCACCCCGGGCATCCGGCCGCGAAAGGCAGTGTAGAGCGTCTGGGGCTCGGCCGACCCGCCGGCGGAAAGGATGTGCCGTTCCAGCAACTGCGCCACACCCGGATCGAACGGGTTGCCCGCCTCCTCGAAGGCTTCGAATGCGTCAGCGTCCATGACCTCTGACCACATGTAGCTGTAATACCCGGCGGAATACCCGTCGCCCGCGAACACATGCGCGAACTGCGGCGTCGCATGGCGCATCGTGATCGCCCGAGGCATCCCCAGCCTTGCCAGCACTTCGGCCTGCCGTGCCATCGGATCGGCCGGCGCCGGCCCGTCGTGAAAGGCCAGATCGACGAGCGCGGAAGCGAGGTACTCGACCGTCGCGAAACCCTGGTCGAAGTTGCGCGCGGCGATCAGCCGGTCGCGCAGGTCGGCCGGAATCGCCGCGCCGGTCTCGACATGGCGGGCGTGCCGATCCAGCAGTTCCGGCACCTCCAGCCAGTGCTCGAAAAGCTGGCTGGGCAGTTCCACGAAATCGCGCGCCACGCTGGTGCCGGCCACGCTGGGATGCGTGACGTCGGACAGCACGACATGCAGCGCATGGCCGAATTCGTGAAAGAGGGTGCGCGCATCGTCCCAACTCAGCAGCGCCGGCGCCCCCTTGGCGAAGTTGCAGACATTGAGCACCACGGGCCGTTCTTCCCTGCCCAGCTTGCGCTGTCCGCGGAAACTGGAACACCAGGCGCCCGAGCGTTTCGACGGTCGCGCGAAATAGTCGCCCACGAACACAGCCATGTGCCGACCGCCACGCGTCACCTCCCAGGCGCGCGCGTCCGGGTGGTGGAGGGTCACGTCGATCGGCCGGAACTCGAGCCCGAAGAGGCGCCCCGCCACATCGAAGGCAGCCGCGATCATCGCATCCAGCGACAGATGCGGCTTCACCGCGTCCTCGTCGAAGTCGAAGGCGGCCCGGCGGCGCCGCTCGGCATAATAGCGCCAGTCCCAGGGCTCGAGCGGGCCGTTCACGCCGTCTGCGGCCATGAGCGCGGCAAGTGCCTCGGCATCGGCATCGGCCTGCGCGCGGGCCGGTTCCCAAACGCGCATCAGCAGCGCCCGCACCGCCTCTGGCGTGCCGGCCATTTCCGGCTCCAGCTTGTAGGCGGCAAAGCTGCGATAGCCGAGGAGGGCCGCCCGTTCGGCGCGCAGCGCCAGGATCTCGGCAGCGATCGTGCGATTGTCGGTGGCGCCACCGTTCGCCCCGCGCGCCGCCCAGGCCCGGAAGGCGCGTTCGCGCAGATCCCGGCGGGGCGAGAACTGCAAAAAGGGCACGACGAGCGACCGCGCGAGGGTGATCGCCGGTCCGCCCAGCCCGCGCTCGGCCCCGGCGTCGCGCGCGGCGGCAACCAGCCAGGCCGGCAGGCCGTGCAGGTCCGTCTCGGCCAACGGCAACACCCACCCGCGTTCGTCGGCCAGCAGGTTCTGGCCGAACTGCGTTCCAAGGCTCGCGAGACGGGACTTGATCCCGGTCAGCCGGTCGCGCGCCGTCCCCTGCAGCGCCGCGCCTGCACGCAGGAACCGCCGACGGGTCAACTCCAGCACCCGCATCTGCTCGGGGTCGAGCCGCAAGGCGTCGCGCCTTTCCCAGAGCGCTTCGATCCTGGCGAAGAGCGCCTCGTTGTTGGTGATCTCGGAGCCGTAAGCCGAGAGCTTCGGCGCCAGATCGCGCGCCAGTGCCTCCAGCCCCGGTGTCGAATCGGTGCCGGTGAGGTTGAAGAATACTGCCGAGACCCGACCAAGGGACTCGCCCGCCAGTTCCAGCGCCTCGATTGTATTGGCGAAATCGGGCGGGGCGGAGTTCCCGGCGATCACGGCCACACGCGCGCGCGCCTCCGAGAGCGCGGTCTCGAAGGCCGGGAGAAAATCGGTCTCGGCGATCCGGTCGAAGGGCGGCAGTTCGAACCGGTCGGCCCGGTCGGCAAGCAGCGGGTTGGTCATGCGTCGGTTCCTTGCAGGGCAACGGGGGCAATCGTGCGGGCTGTGGTGCAAACCGGACAGCCGGGCCGCGGCCGGGTGCGGATCACCCGCGTCTCGGCCTCCAGAGCGTCATGGATCGCCAGCCGCCCTATCATCGGCGTGCCGGCGCCGGTGATCACCTTCACCGCTTCGGACGCCATCATCGCCCCGAGGATGCCCGGCAGGGGCGCAACCACGCCGGCCTCGGCGCAGGAGGGCACCAGCCCCGGTGCCGGGCGTTCGGGAAAGACGCAGGCAAGGCACGGTCCGCCTGCAGCGACATGATACACGCCGATCTGCCCTTCCCACTGCGCGATCGCGGCCGAGATCAAAGGCTTTCCCGCGGCCACGGCAGCGCGGTTGGCGATCTCGCGGGTGTCGAAATTGTCCGAACCATCGAGGATCAGATCATAATCGCCGAAGAGATCAACCGCGATCTCCGCGGTCAGCCGGCGGCGATAGGGGCGCAGGGTGACGAAGGGATTCAGCGCCTCGACCGCGGCCTTGGCGGAAAACACCTTGGGCATGCCGATGCGCGCATCACTGTGGATGATCTGACGCTGCAGATTAGAGTTCTCGACCGCGTCGTCGTCGATCACCCCGAGGGTGCCCACCCCTGCAGCAGCGAGATAGAGCAGGGCCGGCGAGCCCAGGCCGCCGGCGCCGATCACCAGCACCCGCGCCGCCTTCAGCCGTCGCTGGCCCGCCCCCCCCAGTTCGCGCAGCATGATGTGACGGGCGTAGCGGTCGAGTTCGGCCGGACGGAACGGGGCGTCGGCCGCCGGCTCGGGGGCGGGCACCGGGACGGCCGCGCGCGCCCGAAGGTGCCGAAGCAGCCCGCGATACCCCAGAACCAGAAACAGCAGCACCCCGAGCAGCAGCCAGGGCGCTGGCGAGTCGCCGGTGGCCCGGCGCAAGGCAGCGCCCTCCGGCAGCGTGAGCTGGATCAGCACCACGCCCAGGTAGAGCACGCCGATCATGATCAGCCGCGCCCTCACCGGTGCCTTCAGCAACGCGCCGACCGCCCAGAGCGCCGCCATGAGCGCGAAGACGAACAGCATCAGTCGCGGCCGGTGGAGCCGAAGCCCCCCGCCCCGCGCGGCGTTCCCGGCAACGCCTCGACTTGCGAGAACCGTGCCTGCACCACGGGCGCCACGATCATCTGCGCGATCCGATCACCATGGTGTACGGTGTAGGGCGCAGACCCCAGATTGACCAGCAGAACGCCGAGCGGCCCACGGAAATCGCTGTCAATGGTGCCGGGGCTGTTCGGCAGGGTGATGCCATGGCGCCATGCCAGACCCGACCGCGGGCGCAACTGAACCTCATGGCCGGTCGGGATCGCGATGCGGAACCCGGTCGGGATCAGCCCGCGTTGCAACGGTTCGAGCGTCACGCCGCGGATGCGGTCGGCCACCGGCAGATTTGCGCGGATGTCGGCCCCGGCCGCACCGGCCGTGGCATACCCTGGCAGGCCAAGGGCGCGGTCTGCCCAGTCCTCCCAGACGATGCGCAGCACCGGTGTCACGTCAGAGCGGCCGCGATGCGGGTGGCGAGACGGCGGGCCACCTCGTCCTTGGCAAGGCGTGGCCAGACCTCCGCACCTTCGGCGGTGATCAGCGTCACGGCGTTCTCGGCGCCCCCCATGATGCCGGTGCCTGGCGAGACATCGTTCGCCACGATCCAGTCGCAGCCCTTGCGTGCGCGTTTCGCCGCGGCGTGCTCCGCCACCGCCTCGGTCTCGGCGGCAAAGCCGACGACGAGGCGTGGCCGGCCCTCGGCCATGCGCGCCACGCTGGCCAGAATGTCCGGGTTTTCCGCCATTGCCAGCCGCGGCGGGCCCTGCGGCCCCTTCTTGATCTTCTGCGCCGAGGCGTCCTGCACCCGCCAGTCGGCCACGGCGGCAGCGAACACTGCGGCGTCGGCCGGCAGGCGTCCCTGCACGGCCTGCAGCATCTGTGCCGCCGTATCGACCCGCATGACATCGACACCCGGCGGCGGCGGCACTGCGGCGGGGCCGGTGACGAAGCTGACCCGTGCGCCAAGATCCCGAAGTGCCGCGGCCAGTGCTGCGCCCTGCGCGCCCGAGGACCGGTTGGCGATGTAGCGCACCGGGTCGATCGGCTCATGCGTGGGGCCGGAAGTGACCAGCACGTGCCGGCCCGCCAGCGGCCCGTCGCCCAGCGCCGCAGCGATGGCGCTCATGATCTGCGCCGGCTCGGCCATCCGGCCGGGGCCGAACTCGCCGCAGGCCATCTCGCCCGCATTCGGCCCGACGCAGCGCACCCCGTCGGCGGCCAGAACGTCGCGGTTGCGCCGCGTGGCGGGATGTTCCCACATCCGGACATTCATCGCCGGCGCCATCAGCACCGGCTTGTCGGTCGCGAGGAGCAGCGTGGAGGCAAGATCGGGCGCGAGCCCGGTCGCGAGCTTCGCCATCAGGTCGGCGGTGGCGGGTGCCACCACCACCAGATCGGCGGCACGGCTGAGCTGGATGTGGCCCATCTCGGCCTCGGAAGTCAGGTCGAACAGCGCCTGATGCACCGCCTCGCCTGCCAGTGCCGACACCGAGAGGGGCGTCACGAACTCGGCCCCCGCCCGCGTCAGAACCGGCGCCACGGTCGCGCCCGCGCCGCGCAGCAGCCGGATCAGCTCCAGTGCCTTGTAGGCGGCGATGCCGCCGCCGATGATCAGAAGTATCCGCCGGCCGGCGAGCATCCTGCACCTCCCCCAGAGTTTCTAGGAGCCGGCCGGGCAGGTGACAACCGGATTGATGGCGAGGGCACCGCGCCCTGAGGCCCTGCCGCAGGGGCAACTCAGCGCAGCGCCGGCCCCTGCTCCGGCGAGAAGGCCGCACAGGGGTCGTCGCGCAGCTGCGGCTCCGTGGCGCGTGTCATGTCGAACGGCGCATCGGGACCGGCTCGGCCCTCGATCTGGCCGACGGAGAAGACGGTCAACTCCGGTGCCGCCACGGCGAGGACCGCCGGCATTCCCCAATCCGTGCGGGCATGACCGGTGCCGGCGATCACCACCACCGGCCCCCCGGTCGCGGCATGTGCCTTCACGGCGGCGCGTGCGAGGGCAGCGTCGCGCAGCCGTTGCGCTTCAACCATTCCCGGCAGCAGGTCTGCCGGCAGCGCATCGCAGTGGGCCCGCGCCTGCATGTCCTCACGTGCTGCCTGTTCCTGCTCCGGCAAGGGCTGCGTCAGCCCGTAACGGCCGGCCTCGGGCCCGAAGGCCGCCGCAGCGCCTTCGTCAAGCGCTCGCCTTACCGTCGAGCTCGGCACATCGCCACCGAAAACGGCGGCGTCTGCCGCCGCGACGAAAAGGGGGTGATACATCGCGAAATCCGGCCAGCCGCGTGCCTCCCAACCCAACGCTGCCCCCAGGGCCTCGACATCTGCGCGCAGATCCGGCGTCACGACCGCTGCCTGTTCGGGAAGCAGCATCTCGAACACCAGCGCCGACGGCGCGATCGCGGCAATGGCTTCGGCCTGCCACGCATGATGGTCCGGGTTGTCGTGAACCTCTCCGAGGATCACGACATCGGCCTGCGGCAGATCGGCTTCGGCGGCCAGCGCCGGCAGCAATGCCGCAGCGACACCGGCCAGCAATCCCGCTGCACCGCCCAGCCACTCCCGTTTCGCGACCAGCACGGAAAACGGGCGAAGAGATACTCCCCGCCCGTCCGAGCTGCCGTGCGCTGGATCCATGTTCCTGTCAGGCGAGGAAATGCTGGACAACCTCCCGCGACTGGGTTTCAAGCGTCTTGCGCATCTTGGCGAACGCTGCCGCCTCGAGCTGGCGGACACGCTCCTTCGACAGTTTCAGTTCCTGTCCCAGGCTCTCGAGCGTGCGTGGCTCCTCGCGCAGCTTCCGCTCGCGGACGATAAACCGTTCGCGTTCGTTCAAAGCGCCCAGCGCGTGCACCAGCCAGTCGCGCAGCTTGGCATTGTCGCGGTCGTCGGCCACGCTTTCGGCTGCCTGAGCACGGTCGTCCTCAAGCGCGTCGATCCACTCGCGCCCATCCTCATCGGTCGATTGAGTCGCGTTGAGCGAGAAGTCGGACCCCGAAAGACGGCCTTCCATCATCTCGACATCCGCCAGCGGCACGCCGACCTCGCGGGCCACCAGCTCGCGCATCTGATGAGTATCCAGCGTTTCGCCCCGCGCCATAGCCTCCCGCTCCAGCCGCGCCTGCACACGGCGCATGTTGAAGAAGAGGGATTTCTGGCTGGACGTCGAGCCGGTACGCACCATCGACCAGTTGCGCATCACATAATCCTGGATCGATGCCTTGATCCACCACACCGCATAAGTGGAAAAACGCACGCCACGATCCGGATCGAACTTGTCAGCGGCCTTCATCAGACCCAGGCTGGCCTCCTGAATCAGGTCGTTCATCGGCGCGCCGTAACGGCGGAACTTGGCCGCCATGGAGATCGCCAGCCGCATGTATGCCGTGATCAGCCGGTGCAGGGCCTGTTCATCGCGATGATCGCGCCAGGCATACGCCAGTGCCAGTTCTGTTTCCGCATCCAGAAGCTCTGCCTTCATCGCGCGGCGCGACAGCGTACGGTCGTTGGTGCCGTCAAAAGCCATCTCTGAAACCCCCCGGTTCCGGCCCGACACGGGCCATTTCTGCCTTGACGTGTAGATTACGTGCCCCTGTGGCCATCGGATCACAACAGCCCTGCGCAAAATCGAACAGATATTGCGCAATCGTGAACACCGATCCCGGGGTTGCGGCACTTCGGCCCACAGCCCCGGCCGCCTGTATCCGACGAACTGCGGCATGGCTGTTAACCGATCGTCAATCATGCCAACCTAGCCGTGACCGGCTGGGCGGTGGGCAGCAGGGGTGAACATGGTCGCACGCACCTTCACCGTGGCGTTCGAGGGGGTCGAGGCCCGGCTGGTGGAGGTGCAATGCGCCGTCACACCCGGCCTGCCCGGCTTTGCCATCGTCGGGCTGCCCGACAAGGCCGTGTCGGAGGCGCGCGAACGGGTCAAGGCGGCGCTGGCGACGCTGGCAATCGCGCTGCCCTCGCGACGGATAACGGTGAACCTCGCCCCGGCCGACCTGCCGAAGGAAGGATCGCATTTCGACCTTGCCATAGCGCTGGCGCTGCTCGCCGCGCTCGAAATCCTGCCGGCGGACGCCGCCGAGGAGACGGTAGCACTGGGCGAATTGTCGCTCGACGGACGACTGACACCCGTCGCGGGTGCGCTGCCGGCAGCGATGGCTGCCGCCGAGGGCGGTCGCGCGCTTCTCTGCCCGCGCGCCTGCGGAGCCGAGGCCGCCTGGGTCGGGGCGACACGGGTGCTTGCGGCCGGTTCGCTTTCCGAGGCGATCCGGCATTTTACCGGACAGGCCCCGCTCGCCGATGCCGAACCCGGCGAGGTCACACCGCGCGACCATATCCGCGATCTGCGCGACGTGAAGGGACAGGAAAGGGCAAAACGCGCGCTGGAGATCGCTGCGGCCGGGCGCCACCATCTTCTGCTGATCGGCGCACCGGGAGCAGGCAAGTCGATGCTCGCCGCCCGCCTGCCCGGCATCCTGCCCGACCTGACGCCGGAGGAAGCGCTGGAAACCGCGATGATCCATTCTCTCGCCGGCCTGCTGGACGAGGGCGGGATCCGCAGGGAGCGTCCCTTCCGAGAGCCGCACCACACCGCCTCCGTCGCCGCCATCGTCGGCGGCGGCCGCGGTGCCAGGCCCGGCGAGATCAGCCTCGCCCACAATGGCGTGCTGTTCCTCGACGAGTTTCCGGAGTTCCCGCGCCAGGTGCTGGAGACCCTGCGCCAGCCGATCGAGACGGGCGAGGTGGTCGTGGCTCGCGCCAACGCCCATGTCCGCTATCCCTGCCGCTTCCTTCTGGTCGCGGCGGCGAACCCCTGCCGCTGCGGGCATCTGGCCGATCCCGCCCGGGCCTGCAGCCGCGCCCCGGCATGTGGCGCGGATTACCTCGGGCGCATCTCCGGGCCGCTGATGGACCGTTTCGATCTGCGGCTCGAGGTGCCGCCGGTCGCCTTTCGCGACCTCGACCTGCCGCCGGCGACCGACGGCTCTGCCGACATCGCGGCCCGCGTCGCCTTCGCCCGTGACAGCCAGACCCGCCGCTTCGCCGCGATGCCGGGCGTGCGCGTCAACGCCGATGCCGAGGGCGCGCTGCTGGAGCAGGTGGCCTCCCCCGACGCCGAGGGCCGCGCACTGCTGGCCCGCGTCGCCGACCGTCTCGGCCTCTCGGCACGGGGCTATCATCGCGTTCTGCGCGTTGCGCGCACCATCGCCGATCTCGATGGCTCCGATGCCGTGCGGGCCGCCCACATTGCCGAGGCGGCAAGCTATCGCATCGTCGGCGCGGCGGAGAGTTTGCAGGGCTGAGCCGACGCAGGCTGCGCCATGGTCTTGCTCGGCCTCATGGGGTGCCGTCGAACTCCCCGAGGCAGCCGGCAAGGAAACTGCCCGCCTCGGCGATGGTGGCGCAGCCTTCCGGCAGCCAGGGACAGAGCCACGGCCAGACATGCGGCAGATCGCCGGCAAGTCGCAACTCGGCCCGCCCCCCCGCCGCGCGCAACCGTGCAACCATGCGCACCGCATCGTCGCGCAGCACCTCGCTCTCGGCCACGAACAGCAGCGCAGGCGGCGGCGGCGCCGCCCAGTCGGCCAGCAGCGGCGAGGCGCGCGGATCGGCCGGGTTGGCGCCGTTCAGCCAGAACGCCGCGACCTCGGGGGCCAGTTCCGCAGGCAGCAGCGCGTCGCGTCCGCGGTTTTCCGACCACGACGCTCCGGAAAAGGTCAGATCAACCAGCGGAGAGAAGGCGACCAGTCCGGCCGGCCGCGGCAGCCCCTCCTGCACCGCAGCCGCCGCCATCGCCAACGCCAACCCGCCGCCGGCGCTGTCGCCCGCAAACGCGATCCGCCCGGGCCGGTAACCGCGTGCGAGCAGCGCCCGATAGGCCGCAAGCGCATCCTCGAGCGCCGCCGGAAACGGATGTTCCGGCGCACGTCGGTAATGCGGTATCAGCGCCGACAGTCCCGCCGCCGCGCCCAGCCGCGCGGCCAGCGCCCGGTGGGTGCGTGGGCTGCCCATCACGAAAGCCCCGCCATGGAGATAGAGCAAGACCCCGGCATCGCCGCGCCCCGCGACGGAGGCCCAGAGCGCCGGCAGGCCAGCCTGCCCGAGCCGGTCGGGAAGAAAGATCGCCAGCGGCGGATCGGGGGCGACGCGGCGCGCCATGCGCAGGAACCGCGCCCGCGCCGCCCGCGGATCACGCTCGCGCGCGATCAACGGCTTCATCAGCACGCGGCTGGCCGCGGTCAGCAGCCGCGCCCGCAGGCTGCGCGGCATGCCGGTCACATCGCCGCCCGTCGTGCCTCCACCGCCTCCCAGATGCGGCCGGCGACATTGGTGCCGTCGAACCGCTCGAGCTCCTGGATGCCGGTGGGCGAGGTGACGTTGATCTCGGTCAGCCAATCGCCGATCACGTCGATCCCGACGAACACCTGCCCCTTCTCGCGCAGCACCGGGCCGATCCGGGCGCAGATCTCGCGGTCCCGTTGGGTCAGCTCCACCGGCTCGGCCCGCCCGCCCACATGCAGGTTCGAGCGCGTCTCGCCCACCGCGGGGATGCGGTTGATCGCCCCCACCGGCGCGCCGTCGACCAGGATCACCCGCTTGTCGCCCTTCGCTACCGCCGGCAGGAACTTCTGCGCGATCAGCGGCTCGCGGGTGAAGCCGGCGAACAGCTCGTGCAGCGCGGCAAGGTTGCGGTCGTTCGGATCCAGCCGGAAGACGCCGGCGCCGCCGTTGCCGTAGAGCGGCTTGAGAATGATGTCGCCATGCTCGGCCTTGAAGGCGCGGATCGCGCTCAGTTCGCGCGCGATCAGCGTGGGCGGCGTGAGGTCGGGAAACTGCAGCACCAGCAGTTTCTCGGGCGCGTTGCGCACCCAGAAGGGGTCGTTCACCACCAGCGTGCGCCCCGCGAGCATCTCCAGCAGATGCGTTGTGGTGATGTAATGCATGTCGAAGGGCGGATCCTGGCGCAGCCAGACCACATCCCAGTCGGCAAGGTCGATCTCGGTCTCGATGCCGAAGCTGACATGGTCGTCCCTGCGGCGGCGGAGCTCGATCGGCCAGCCGCGCGCGACCAACCGGCCGGCACGATAGCTCAGGGCATCGGGCGGATAGTAGAACAATTGGTGTCCGCGCGCCTGCGCCTCTAGCGCAAGACGGAAGGTGCTGTCGGCGTCGATGTCCACCTTGCCGATCGGGTCCATCTGAAAGGCGACCTTCAACGCCATCGCGCGATCTCCATCTGCAGCCGTGCCGCGCGGTCCGCCCGAAACCACGGCGCGGCACGCGATGCGCCCGCACAGCACCCAAACCGACGCGGAAGGTCAAGCCTCCACGGCAGACACGGGCGGGCCTGCACGGCGGCGGGCGCCCGCAAACGCGGCGAAGCAACCGGCAGCGAGCGCGCGGAAAGGCCCGTTCCTTGCGAATCCGGCCCTGCTCGGATACCTCTGCGCGCTCGGAGGTGCGACAGGTGAGCAACACACAGCCGCGAAACGCCCCGGCCGCGCAGGGGCAGGATGGACCGGACTGCGATCTGCTGATCATCGGTGGCGGCGTCAACGGCTGCGGTATCGCGCGCGACGCCGCCGGGCGCGGCTTGCGGGTGGTGCTGGCCGAAAAGGGCGATCTGGCCGGGGCCACCTCTTCGGCCTCGACCAAGCTGTTCCACGGCGGGCTTCGCTATCTGGAGTATTTCGAATTCCGCCTGGTGCGCGAGTCGCTGCGCGAGCGGGAGACACTGTTGCGGGCGATGCCGCATATCAGCTGGCCGATGCGCTTCGTGCTGCCGCTGCATCGGGAGATGCGCTTCGACACCGAGACCCCGGCCGCCCGGCTGCTGGCGCGGCTGATGCCGTGGTTGCGCGGGCGGCGTCCGGCCTGGATGATCCGACTCGGGCTGTTCCTCTACGATCATCTCGGGGGGCGCGAGATCCTGCCCGGAACCCGGTCGCTGCGGCTGCCGGGCACGCCCGAGGGCGCAGCGCTGAAGCCCGGCTTCGACCGCGCCTTCGAATACTCCGACGTCTGGGTCGAGGACAGCCGGCTGGTGGTGCTGAACGCGCGCGACGCAGCGGCGCGCGGCGCCACGGTCCTTACCCGCACCGAGGTCGTCAGCGCCCGGGCCGAGGGCGGCACCTGGGTGGCCTCGCTGCAGACGCCCGAGGGCGGGCGAAACCTGCGTGCCCGGATGCTGGTGAATGCAGCGGGTCCCTGGGCGGGCACGGTGATCCATCGCACGCTCGGGCTCAACAGCACCGAGAACGTGCGTCTGGTGCGCGGCAGCCATATCGTCACCCGTCGGCTCCACGATCACGACAAATGCTATTTCCTGCAGGGCACGGACGGCCGGATCGTCTTTGCCATCCCTTATGAGGGCGAGTTCACCCTGATCGGCACTACCGATGCGGAACATGAAGATCCGGATCGTGCGCCGGCATGCACCGAAGCCGAACGCGACTATCTGTGCCGCTTCGCTTCGGAGTATTTCGCACGGCCCGTGACGCCGGACGACGTGGTCTGGAGCTATTCGGGCGTGCGCCCGCTCTACGACGACGGAAAGAGCTCGGCCACCGCCGCCACACGCGACTACACGCTGAAGATCGATCGTTCCGCCGGGGCACCGGTGCTCCATGTATTCGGCGGCAAGATCACTACGTACAGGCGACTGGCCGAGGCGGCCCTCGCCCGGATCGGCATGGTTCTGGAGGTGCCGGGCGATGCCTGGACCGCCGGCGCAGCCCTGCCCGGCGGTGATTTTCCCCATGACGGCGCAGCGGCGCTGGCGGACCGGTTGCGCGGCGATTACCCGTTCCTCGATGCCGCCTGGGCGCGGCGTCTGGTGCGTGCCTACGGCACCGAGGCGGGTGATGTGCTGCGCGGCGCGCGGCGCGCGGCCGATCTCGGCCGCGACTTCGGCGCGGGGCTCACCGAGGCAGAGGTGGACTGGCTGATGACGCGCGAATGGGCAATCACCGCCGAGGATGTGCTGTGGCGGCGAAGCAAGCTCGGCCTGCGCCTCGGCCCCGACGAGGCCGCCGCGCTCGAGGACTGGATGCGAACGCGCAGCGCCCGCATGGCTGCGTCGGCCGGCTGACTGGTCCGCCCTCCCCTTGCACAACGCGCAGCTTTGGTGTTTGGCCCACCTGCCCGGACGGAGCCGCAAATGCCCTTCACGCTTGCCACCTGGAACATCAACTCGGTCCGCCTGCGGGCGGGGCTGGTGGTGCGGCTGCTGACCGAGGAGGCGCCCGACATCCTCTGCCTGCAGGAATGCAAGAGCCCGGTCGAGAAGATGCCGCTGGAGCAGTTCGTCGCGCTGGGCTGGCGCCATGTCGTCGCCCGCGGCCAGAAGGGCTACAACGGTGTGGCGATCCTGTCGCGGCTGCCGCTGGAGGATGCCGGACACATCGACTGGTGCGGCAGGGGCGACGCCCGCCATGTGGCGGCGCGGCTGCAGGACGGCACCGTCATCCACAACCTCTACATTCCCGCAGGCGGCGACGAGGCGGATCCGGACCGGAACCCGAAATTTGCCCACAAGCTGCAGTTTCTCGACGAGTTGCGCGCCTGGGGCCGCGAGACCGCGCCGCAGCGCGCAATCCTCGTGGGCGATCTGAACATCGCCCCGCGCGAAGACGACGTCTGGAACCACAAGGCGCTGCTGAAGGTGGTCAGTCACACGCCGGTCGAGGTGGAGCGCCTGACCGCAGCCGCCGAAGCGGGACGCTGGCTTGACGTGACACGCGCCGACATCCCGGATGGCCGGCTGTATTCATGGTGGTCCTACCGCGCCCGCGACTGGGACGTGTCGGACCGCGGCCGCCGGCTCGACCATATCTGGGCCAGCCACGATCTCGCGGCCGCGGCGCATGGCAGCCGCATCCTGCGCCCGGTGCGCGGCTGGGATCAGCCGTCGGACCACGCCCCGGTGCTGGCGAGTTTCGATCTCTAGGGCCCGGAGCGGAACGCACCGCATCACCGGCCCCCTTGGCCTCGGCGGTTGCCCGCCACATATAGGGCGCAAAGGAAACCGGACACGATCGAGGGAAGAACCATGCTGGGATTTGGCGGCGGGGCCTCACCCGCCGATACGAAGGCGGCGCCGCAGGACGGGCTGATCGTCGAGGGCAGCGAACGCGAGTTCATGTCGCAGGTGATCGAGGCGAGCCGCGAGGTGCCGGTCATCGTCGATTTCTGGGCGCCCTGGTGCGGCCCCTGCAAGGCGCTGGGCCCGGCGCTCGAAGCGGCGGTGACCGCGGCGCAGGGCAAGGTTCGCATGGTCAAGATCAATGTCGACGAGAACCAGCGCATCGCCGCGCAGCTTCAGATCCAGTCGATCCCCACCGTCTATGCGTTCTGGCAGGGCCAGCCGGCCGATGGCTTCCAGGGCGCCTTGCCCGGCAGCGAGATCAAGGCCTTCGTCGAGCGCGTCTCCGCCCTTGCCGGTGATGGCGGCGTCAGCGAGGCGCTGGCCGCGGCCGAGCAGATGTTGCAGCAGGGCGCGCTGGCCGAAGCGGCGCAGACCTTCGCCGCAATCCTGCGCGAAGCGCCCGAAAACGCCGCCGCCCACGGCGGCATGATCCGTGCGTACATAGCTGCGGGCCAGTTGGAGCAGGCCGAGACCATGCTGGAAAACCTGCCCGAGGCGATCCGCGGTGCCGCCGAGGTTGAGGCCGCGCGCGCCAGTCTGGCGCTGGCCCGTCAGGCGGAGAACGCCGGACCTCTGGACGAGTTGCGCGCTGCCGTTGCGTCCCGTCCGGAGGATCATCAGGCGCGCTTCGATCTGGCGCAGGCGCTGCATGCCGCGGGAGAGATCGAGGCGGCCGTGGAAGAGCTTCTGGAACTGTTCCGCCGCGACCGCGACTGGAACGAGGGTGCTGCCAAGGCGCAACTGTTCACCATTTTCGACGCGCTGAAGCCGAACGATCCCATCGTTCTGAAGGGTCGGCGGCGGCTCAGTTCCATGGTTTTCGTCTGAGACCGTCATGACCGGCGAAGATTGCAACAGCTCAGGGGCGCGCTAACTCGTGGGCATGATCGAATCAGCCGACCTGCCGCGCACCCTGCCCATCTTCCCGTTGCCCGGGGCGCTCTTGTTGCCGCGGGCGCGGTTGCCGCTGCACATCTTCGAACCTCGCTATCGGGCCATGGTGGCGGCCTGCCTTGCCACGCCCCACCGGATGATCGGCATGATCCAGCCAGCCGCCGGCCCGGAGAGCCGGGAGCGTCGGTTGCACAGCATCGGCTGTGCCGGGCGGCTGACCGGCTTCTCGGAAACCGAGGACGGGCGCTATCTGATCACCCTGTCCGGCATATCGCGCTATCGCGTGGTGCGCGAGACGACCGAGGGCACGCCCTATCGAACCGTCGAGGCCTCCTGGGAAGGGTTCGAGCGCGATCTCGGCCCGCAGGAAGAGGATCAGGGCTTTTGCCGCAAGAGCTTTCTTTCGCTGTTGTCGCGTTTCTTCGAGCATCAGAGCCTGTCGACCGACTGGGACACGCTGAAAGAGGCCGAGGACGAGTTGTTGATCAACTCGCTCTCCATGCTCTGCCCGTTCGAGCCAGAGGAGAAACAGGCGCTGCTGGAGGCGCCGTCGCTTGATACCCGACGCGAGACGCTGGTGACACTGATCGAATTCGCCCTGCGCGGCGGGTCCGGAGAGGAGTTGTTGCAATGACCGCGCCCATCGGCGATCCACCGCAGCAGGACGCAGGCGCGCCCGCTTCCGGCGAGGGCGCACCGCACCCCGGATCGACGGCCGCCGCGCCGCATCCGGAACCCCACCGCTTCGACCGTCGCATGCTGGAGACGCTCGTGTGTCCAGCAACGCGTGCGCCGTTGACCTACGATCCGGCGCGCCAGGAATTGTTCAGCCGCGCCGCGCATCTTGCCTATCCGATCCGCGACGGCATCCCGATCATGCTGGTCCACGAGGCCCGAGAGACGGAGTGACCCCGTCACCTGCCGGGTGCTGGGCGGGGCCGACGGCGCGACCCGCCGATCAGATCGCCCTGCCCTGCATCAGCCGCGGCAGATCGCCGGTCAGCCCGGCCGCCTCACGCATGAAGTTCCGGCGCAGCACCGGTGCCGCCCCTGCCGCTGCGAGGCCCAGATCGCGAACCCCGCGCAGCAGCGCATTGTCATTGGAGAAGAGCCGGTTGAAACCGTCGGTCGCCAGCGCCATCGTGACCGTGTCAAAGCGCCGCCAGCGCTGATACCGCTCCAGCACCGGTTCTGCGGCGATGTCTTCGCCGCGGCGGGCCGCAAGCGTCAGCACTTCTGCCAGTGCCGCGACATCACGAAAGCCGAGGTTGAGCCCTTGCCCGGCAATTGGGTGGATGCCGTGTGCCGCATCGCCCACAAGCGCCACCCGGCCAGCCACGAGGGTCTGTGCCAGCGACAGGCCCAGCGGATAGGCATAGCGCTCGCCCGCCAGGCTGAACCGGCCAACCAGATCGCCCAACCGCAGCGCCAGTGCCGCGAGATAGCCGGTGTCGTCGAGCACTGCGAGCGCCGCCGCCGTGGTGGCCGACTCGGTCCAGACGATCGAGGAACGGTTGCCCGCAAGCGGCAGCAGCGCCAGCGGACCGGCCGGCAGAAAGAGTTGCTGCGCCACCCCGTCATGCGGTCGGTCATGCGAGACCGCGCACACCAGGGCGGTTTGGCCGTAACCCCATCCCAACCGGCGGATGCCGGCGCGCCGGGCAGTGCCGCTCGACCGCCCGTCACAACCCACGAGCAGCCGGCCGGTCAGCCTTTCGCCGTCGGCAAGCTCCAGTTCCACCCCCGTTTTCCCGGCCGACTGCGCCACGACCTCGGCACCCGCGCGATGCGTCACCTGTGGTGCCGCCGCAATCGCCCGCAGCAGTGCCAGGCGCAGATGTCGGTCCTCGACCATATGCCCGAGGGGGCCTTCCTCGATTTCGGCATGGTCGAAGGCAAGCGACAACGGTGAGGGGGCCTCGCCCGGTCGCCCGTCGGCGGCGCGCACGGCAAGGATCGGCTGCGCCGCCTCCTCGAGTTCCGGCCACAGATCCAGCGCCCGCAGAAGCCGCACCGAGGCCAGCGCCAGCGCATAGGCGCGGCCATCGAAGCCGGGATCTGCCCGTACGGCTTCGGCATGCGCATCAAGAACCGTGACCCGCAGGCCCGCCCGCGCCAGCGCCAGCGCAAGGAGTGGGCCGTTGAGCCCGCCGCCGACGATCAGCACATCCGCATCCCGCGTCATTCTCCGCCTCCTGTCGCCCTCTTGCCGGGCTTAGGGCGGGGCCGGCCGCTTGTCCATGCGCCCAGCCGCCGCTAACGTCGCACCCTCCGTGAAGGTACGAGGGGCCTGGGGCTTGGTGGACAGGAACGACAGGATCGGCACCGGCGCGGACCCCGGCGCCTCGACAGGGTTTCGCGGCATGAGCGCAGCCGCCGTCGGCCGCGCCATTGCCACCGGACGTGCCTGTCCGGTCGAACTGGCCGAAAGCTGTCTCGACGCCATCGCGGCCCATCCCGACGGCGCGCGCATCTACAGCGCCATCACCCGGCTGCGCGCCTGCGACGAGGCGATGGCGGCCCGGCAGCGGTCGAGGCTGGGCCTGCGCCGCGGACCGCTCGACGGGGTGCCGATCTCGTGGAAGGATCTTTTCGACAGTGCCGGCACGCCAACCGAAGGCGGCTCGAGACTGCTGGCCGGCCGTGTGCCCGGGCGCGATGCGGAGGTGCTCGCCACCGCCACGCTGGGCGGGCTTGTCTGCCTCGGCAAGACGCACATGAGCGAACTGGCGTTCTCCGGTCTCGGCCTCAACCCGATGACGGCGACACCGCCCAACGTCAACGACCCCGCCGCGGCGCCGGGAGGGTCTTCGTCCGGCGCGGCGGCCTCGGTGGCCTTCGGGCTGGCCGCGGCGGCCGTCGGATCTGACACGGGCGGCTCGGTGCGGGTTCCGGCGGCATGGAACGATCTTGTCGGCTTCAAGCCGACGCACCGCGCACTGCCGCTGACCGGTGTGCTGCCTCTGGCGCCGCGTTTCGATACCGTCGGCCCGCTCGCGCGTTCGGTCGAGGATGTGGCGCTGCTTCATGCCGCACTCGCCGGGCAACGCGCGCCGGACCTCGGCGGCGCCCGGCTGGAGGGCGCGCGGCTGATGATCCTCGAAACCGTCGCCCTCGACGATCTGCGCGACAGCCCACGGCTGGGTTTCGAGCGGGCCCTGACCCGGCTGGAGGCACAGGGGGCGCGGATCGAGCGGCGCGCAGTGCCCGCCGTCGCCGATGCGATGGCGCTGTCCGGCGTGCTGTACACCGGCGAGGCATACGGACTGTGGCGCGAGACGATCGAGGCGCGACCCGAGATGATGTATGAGCGTATCCGAGCGCGTTTCGAGGCCGGTGCCGGTTTCTCGGCCCCCGATTACATTGCCGGCTGGGAGGCGCTGAGGCGCGCCCGCAAGGCCTGGCGTGCGGTCACGGCGGGTTTCGATGCGGTGCTGGCCCCCACCGTGCCGATCCTGCCGCCACCGGTGCGCCGGCTGCTGAACGATCCCGACTTCTATGTCGGCGAGAACCTGATGACCCTGCGCAACACGCGGATTGGCAATCTCATGGGGCTCTGTGCCCTGACGCTGCCCACGGGCGTACCCTCGACCGGCGTGATGCTGATGGCACCGCCCGGTGCCGATCAGAGGCTTCTCCGCCTTGGCGCTGCAGCCGAGGCCGCCCTCTCAGGCTGAGGGGCGCGGCAGGACGGAAATGCCACAAGTGCCGCCGTGCAAGCCCGCAACCCGGCGTCGTTTTCTGGACCCTCGGCAAATCGCCCGCTATGGTCGCGTGCGAACGGGGCGTGACGACCCCGGCGAGCGAGGCAGAGCATGAATTTCCCCGAGCGCTTCTCGAAGCTGCCCTATTACGCATTTCCGCGCCTGCGTGCGCTGCTGCAGGGAACGCCGCCGGGGCGGCCCGACACGATCACGATGACAATCGGCGAACCGCGCCACCCGATGCCCGCCTTCGTCGCCGAGGTGCTGGCCGGGGCGACCGCGGGTTTTGCCGTCTACCCCCCCAACGACGGCAGCGACGGTCTGCGGGGCGCTATCGCCGAATGGGTGGAGGGGCGCTACGATGTCGCGCTCGACGCCGACAGCCAGATCATGGCGCTGAACGGCACCCGCGAGGGGCTGTTCAACACCGTCGTGGCGCTCTGCCCCGAAACGCAACGCGGCAAGCGGCCGATCGTGCTGATGCCCAACCCGTTCTATCAGGTCTATGCCGTTGCGGCACTCGCGGTCGGCGCAGAGCCGGTCTATGTGCCGGCGACCGAGACCACCGGCCACCTGCCCGATTACGCCGGCCTTCCGCCCGAGGTGCTGAACCGTGCAGCGGTGGTGTTCCTCTGCTCGCCGGCCAATCCGCAGGGCGCGGTGGCGGATCGGGCGTATTGGCACGAGTTGCTCGGGCTCGCCGAAAGGCATGATTTCCGCATCTTCTCGGACGAGTGCTATTCCGAGATCTGGCGCGACGGGCCGCCCCCCGGCGGGCTGGAGCTTGTCGCCGAGGCCGGCACCGACCCCGAGAGGGTGGTGGTGTTCAACTCGCTTTCCAAGAGGTCGAACATGCCCGGCCTGCGCTCGGGCTTCGTCGCCGGCGGCCCGGAGGCGATGGCGCATGTCCGTCAACTGCGGGCCTATGCCGGCGCACCGCTGCCGTTGCCGCTGCAGGCGGTGGCCGAGGCCGCATGGCGCGACGAGGCGCATGTCGTCGCCTCGCGCGCGCTGTATGCGGAAAAATACCGCGCCGCGGAAGAGCTTCTCGGCGGTCTGCCCGGATATGAAACCCCCGAGGCGGGTTTCTTCCTGTGGCTTCCGGCGCCCGGGGGCGACGGCGAGACGGCCGCGCTCCGGCTCTGGCGCGAGGCCGGCGTCAAGGTCCTGCCGGGCGGGTATCTGGCCCGCTCCGTCGGCGGCGAGACCCCCGGCGCCGACCGCATCCGCGTGGCGATGGTGGCGCCGCTCGAAGAGATGCGCGATGGCCTCGCCCGCATTCGTTCCTGCCTTTACGACTGAAGCGAGAGGACAAGATGGCAAGCTGGAACGCCCGTCCCCGCGATCCGCTCTTCGACAGCGCCACCCGCAGCACGCTGGAGCGGCGCGGCAAGGAGTTGATCGGGCTTGGCATGCTGCTGCTGGCAGCGCTGGCGGCTGCGATGCTTGGCTCCTACACGCCCGACGATCCCAACTGGATGGCGGCCACGGATGCCCCGGCACAGAATCTGATGGGCCGTCTCGGTGCCGGCATCGCTTCGGCACTGTTCATCCTTGTCGGCCATGGCGCCTGGGGCATCGTGCTGGTGCTCTGCGTCTGGGGGCTGCGGTTCCTGCTGCATCGGGGCGGCGAGCGTGCGCCGGCGCGGTTGATCTTCGCGCCCATCGCGGTGGCTGTGGGCGCCGTCTACGCTGCGACCCTCGTCCCGGGGCCGGGGTGGGAGCATTCGTTCGGCCTCGGTGGCCTCTTCGGCGACACGGTGCTCGGGGCACTCCTCGGCATACTGCCGGTGCCGACGGCGGCCGCGCTGAAGACCCTCTCCTTCCTTATCGCCGGCGTCCTGCTCGTGCTCGGCCTTTTCGTAACCGGCTGGACACTGGCGGAACTGCGCGGTTTCGGCCGCTTCCTGCTGTTCGGCCTGCTCGTCGCCTATGATGGGGCGCTGTCGCTGCTGGCGCGCGGCCTTCGCGGGGCCGGCAGCGTCGCTCTCCGGCTCGGCCGGCTGGCGTTGGCCGCTCTGGCCGGCGGTTCCGCCGCCCTCTCTGCCCGACGCGACACCGTCCGGACCGAAGCACTGGCCGAAGCCTCCCCTGCCCCGCCGTCCGCGAGCGGACGGGCCGAACGGCAACAGCCGCGACTGCGGGCCGAGCCGCAACAGCGCCCGGCGCCACCGCTGCGGTCTGCGGCGCCTTCGGTGGCCGGTGCGCCGGCGGCCAACCGGCCACGCGGTGGCCTGCTCGCCCGTCTGCCCAATCTGGTCCGTCGCAACACCACCGCTGAGCCGGTTCCAGAACTGGTGGAAACCGAAGGCGGCGCCGACGCCGAAGCTCCGGGCGAGGATCGCATACGCGCCCGCATCGCCGACGTGATCCGCGCCCGCCGCCGCGCGGATCCCGGCCCGGCACCCGCACGGACGCCGACGGCCCTGCGACCCGAGCCGCCCTTGCGGCCGGATGCGACAGCGGTTGTCGCCGACACCGCGCCGCCCGCGCCGTCACCACGGCCCGAGACCATCGAGGAACCACCAGAAGAAGGCGCCGCTGCGGCGCTGTTTGACGACCCGGCAGCCCCCCCCGCCGCGCCGGCAGCCGGCCCCGGCCGCGCTGCGGCCCTGCGCGGTCTCTTCGGCCCGCGCAAGGTGGTACAGCCGCCGGCGCGCCGTTCGGCCGCCCCCTCGCGTCGGGCTCAGGCAGAGTCGCAACCGACGCTCGATTTCGACGGCGACGACCCGTCGTTCGAACTTCCGCCGCTGTCTTTGCTGACGGCGCCCGAGTCGATCACCCGCCACCCGCTTTCCCAGGATGCGCTGGAAGAAAACGCGCGCATGCTCGAGACCGTCCTCGACGACTACGGGGTGAAGGGCGAGATCGTCTCGGTCCGGCCCGGCCCGGTTGTGACCCTCTACGAACTCGAGCCGGCTCCGGGGCTGAAGGCCAGTCGCGTTATCGGCCTCGCCGATGACATTGCCCGCTCGATGTCCGCCCTCTCGGCCCGCGTCTCCACCGTTCCCGGCCGTTCGGTAATCGGCATCGAACTGCCCAACGCGCACCGCGAAAAGGTGGTGCTGCGCGAGATCCTCTCGGCCCGCGACTATGGTGACAGCCAGATGCGCCTGCCGCTGGCGCTGGGCAAGGGAATCGGCGGCGAACCGATCGTGGCGAACCTCGCGAAGATGCCGCATCTGTTGATCGCCGGCACCACCGGTTCGGGCAAGTCGGTGGCGATCAACACCATGATCCTGTCGCTGCTCTACCGGCTTGCGCCAGAGGAATGCCGGCTGATCATGATCGATCCGAAGATGCTGGAACTCAGCGTCTACGACGGCATCCCCCATCTGCTCTCCCCGGTCGTCACCGATCCGAAGAAGGCGGTCGTGGCGCTGAAATGGGTGGTGGCCGAGATGGAGGACCGCTACCGCAAGATGTCCAAGATGGGTGTGCGCAACATCGAGGGTTACAACGGCCGCGTCCGCGAGGCGCTGGCGAAGGACGAGAAATTCACCCGCATCGTCCAGACCGGATTCGACGACGATACCGGCGAACCGGTGTTCGAACACGAGGAGTTCGAGCCCCAGGCAATCCCCTTCATCGTCGTCATCGTCGACGAGATGGCCGACCTGATGATGGTCGCGGGCAAGGAGATCGAGGCCTGCATCCAGCGGCTGGCACAGATGGCGCGCGCCAGCGGCATTCACCTGATCATGGCAACGCAGCGTCCCTCGGTCGATGTCATCACCGGCACGATCAAGGCCAACTTCCCCACCCGCATCAGTTTTCAGGTAACATCGAAGATCGACAGCCGCACCATCCTGGGAGAAATGGGTGCCGAACAGCTGCTGGGCCAGGGCGACATGCTCTACATGGCCGGCGGCGGGCGCATCACCCGCATCCACGGCCCCTTCGTGTCCGACGAGGAGGTCGAGGAGATCGTCAACCACCTGAAGAGCTTCGGCCCTCCCGACTATGTCGGCTCGGTGCTGGAGGGCCCCGACGAGGCGCGCGAGGCCGACATCGACGCGGTGCTGGGGCTGGGCGGCGACTCGAGCGGCGAAGACGCGCTCTACGACCAGGCCGTCGCCATCGTGGCGAAGGACCGCAAATGCTCCACCAGCTATATTCAGCGCAAACTCGGAATCGGCTACAACAAGGCCGCCCGGCTGGTGGAACAGATGGAGGCCCAGGGCGTGGTCACCCCCGCCAACCATGTCGGGAAACGGGAGATCCTGGTGCCGGAGGTGTGATGTTGTTTGCGGGCTTCCAGCCACTTCGGAGAGAATTCGGAGCGTCTTGGATATAAAGGCTAGATGTCCAACCGGATAACTATGCCTTCAGGCAACATGACGCCATCATAACTGTTTGCGGACATTTGTATGTCGTTGATGCCCTGAATTGACATCAAACTTGCTAGGCCCCGAATCGCTGAGTTTGATGACCTCGTCAGTTGAACCATGCCCACATCAAGTGACGCAAGATCGTTGCCTGAAATACATTCAGCCACTATTCTATAGAATTCATGTTTATTGATTGCGTCTTCCCTAGGAACTATCCAGACGCGCACGTTGCCAGTTTCTGGTGCCACGACGACCATAACCGCACGTGGATGGACCTTTGTCCTGTCGAGGGCAGTGGTTAGTGCTTGAGCGTCGCTCACCAATAGCGAGATATCCAAGTCAATACTCCGTCGCGACTATCGTTGATTGACCGTAACAGATCGTTTGTCTCAAAAGCCGAGCGCTCGTTGTATCTGTCATTCGGTGACCACTCGCAACAGATTCCCCAGTTTGCTGCGAATGATGGGCTTGTTCTTTCAGCAGCGGTTAGTTCTGCCCTAAGGCCGGCAAGCCCCATCAGCTTGCCGAAATCATGCGAATGAGTCTCGACGATTAAGCCTTTTTCTGGTAAAGTATCAGCGGAGATCAACCGCGCGATACACGCCTTCAGCGCGAATTCCACAGAATAGCCTGCCAAATAGTAGGCGTTTGAGTGTTTGCCAGCCCGAGCGAGAACTTCGGCTGCCTCAAGCTTGGCCTTCGACATTCTTTGAAGATCAATTCGCCTCAAGATAACACCCAAGGTAATCATAACCGAATACTGGTGCCCGAGGCGAGAGTCGAACTCGCACGCCTTGCGGCGGAGGATTTTGAGTCCCCTGCGTCTACCGTTCCGCCACTCGGGCCGCATTGTTTCCGTAGCCTGCGGGGGCGGGCGGGGTCAACCGTCTGACGCTTGACCGCTGCGGCGCGGCGTGATGGATGGGCGCACCTCCAGGAGCCCCGCATGATCCGCGCCCTCTACGACTGGACGATCTCGCTCGCCCGTTCGCGTCATGCGCTCTGGGCGCTGGCCTTCGTCGCCTTCATCGAAAGCTCGGTGTTTCCGATCCCGCCCGACGTGCTGATGATCCCGATGATCCTGGCGGCGCCGCACCGGGCCTTCGTCATCGCCGGGGTGGCGATGGTGGCCTCGGTGGCGGGGGGGCTGGCCGGCTACGGCATCGGCTGGGGGCTCTACGAGACGGTCGGCCGGCCGGTGCTGGAGTTCTACGGCAAGACCGGCGCCTGGGAGACGCTGCAGGCGCGCTTCGACGAGGACCCGGCGCTGGTTTTCTGGACCATCGCCTTCGCCGGGGTGACACCCTTTCCCTACAAGGTCATCACCATCTTCTCGGGCGCGGCGGCGCTGAACCTGCCTCTGTTCATCGTCACCTCGATCCTGGCGCGCGGCTTCCGATTCTTTCTGGTCGCGGCGCTGCTGTGGAAGTTCGGCGCACCGATCCGTGACTTCATCGAACGGCGGCTGGGCCTTATGTTCACCCTGTTCCTCGTGCTGCTGATCGGCGGCTTCATGGCAATCCGGTATCTGTGACACGCACGCATCTCATTGTCCTTGCCGCAGGCGCTTCGGCGACGCTTGTGATCGCGGCGCTCGCGTTTCAGTATCTGGGCGGGCTGGCGCCCTGCCCTCTGTGCATCCTGCAGCGCTGGCCGCATCTGCTGGGGGCGGTTACAGGGCCGGTGGCCCTGGCCATCGGCGGCCCGGCTTTGCCTGTACTCGGTGCGGCGGCGATGCTCGCCGGCACCGGGATCGCCCTTTATCACAGCGGGGTCGAACAGGGCTGGTGGGACGGACCGGCGACCTGCGCCGCCCCCGACATCTCCGCGCTCAGCGCCGAGGACCTTCTTGCGCAGATCATGGAGGCGCCGGTGGTGCGCTGCGACGAGATCCCGTGGGCGCTCCTCGGGCTTTCCATGGCATCATGGAACGCGCTGGCCTCGCTCGTCCTCGCGGGCCTGTGGCTCATGGCGGCGCGCCGGACGGTGTAACCGGTGACACGACACGGCGGTCAGGCGCGCACGCTCAGTGCAGCCTGAACTCGCCGACCACCTGGCGCCATTCGCCCGGCCCGATAAGCTTGCGGTGGGTGAAGCGCACGGAGTGCAGCGGCCCGTCGATCTCGTTCTGCCAGAACTCGATGAAGGCAAAGAGTCGTGGGTAATCCGGTTCCAGATCGTAGAGCTGCCAGACGAAGCTGTTGAGAACGCTCCGATAATCCGGCATCCTGTAGTAGAGTTCAGCAGTGGTGAGCCCATACCCCTTGAGCATCAGCTCGGTGTCGCTCTGCTGCATCGCGTCTCCCTCAGTCCAACGTGCAATCCGATCATGCCCGACCGACAGCAATTTTCAACAGAAACAGCATGTTGGCACTCATGCCGCATGGCTGCCAACCGCGCCGTGCAGCCATTGCACCCCATATGAGGGATAGGGTATAGTCCCGCCACCCCAGATATGGGAGCGGGCAGGAAAGGCACAATCTGGTGAACGATACTCCGGAACCTCCTGAGAACACGGATGAAAAGCCGCGCGCGGCCGGCCCCACGGTGTCAATTTCCGCTGAAATGCGCGCCTCCTACCTCGATTACGCCATGAGCGTGATCGTGTCGCGTGCCCTGCCGGATCTGCGCGACGGTCTGAAGCCGGTCCATCGGCGAATCCTGTTCTCGATGCACGAGAACGGCTTCACCCACGACAGGCCCTACCGCAAATCGGCGCGCGTGGTCGGCGACGTGATCGGCAAGTATCACCCGCATGGCGATCAAGCCGTCTACGACGCGCTGGTGCGCCTGGCGCAGCCGTTCTCGATGTCGCTCAAGCTTCTGGACGGCCAGGGCAATTTCGGCTCGATGGACGGCGACAACGCGGCCGCCATGCGCTATACCGAGGTGCGCATGGACAAGGCGGCGCAAGCGCTGCTGGCCGACATCGGCAAGGACACTGTCGCCTTTCAGGACAATTACGACGGTCAGGACCGGGAACCGACCGTCCTTCCGGCGCGCTTTCCCAACATGCTGGTCAACGGCGCCGGCGGCATCGCCGTCGGCATGGCCACGAACATCCCGCCGCACAATCTGGGCGAGGTCATCGCCGCCACGCTGGCCTTGATCGAGACGCCCGACCTCGCTTCCGAAGACCTGATGGAGCATCTGCCGGCCCCGGATTTCCCCACCGGCGGCGTGATCCTCGGCCGCTCCGGCGCGCGGCGCGCCTATGTCGAGGGACGCGGTTCGGTCATCGTGCGGGCGAAAACCCACATCGAGGAACTGCGCAAGGACCGCTTCGCCATCGTCATCGACGAGATCCCCTATCAGGTGAACAAGTCCACCATGGTCGAGAGGATCGCCGAGGCGGCGCGCGAAAGGAAGATCGAGGGGATCGCCCATGTCCAGGACGAGAGCGACCGCGTCGGCGTGCGCGTGGTGGTCGAGCTTCGGCGGGACGCCACGCCCGAGGTGGTTCTGAACCAGCTGTTCCGCTTCACGCCGATGCAGATCAGTTTCGGCTGCAACATGCTGGCACTGAACGGTGGGCGGCCAGAACAACTCTCGCTGCGGGATTTCCTGAGCCACTTCATCACCTTCCGTGAGGAAGTGGTGGCGCGTCGCACGGCCTACGATCTGCGGAAGGCCCGCGAACGGGCGCATCTGCTCTGCGGTCTCGCCGTCGCGGTTTCGAACGTGGACGAGGTGGTGGCCACGATCCGCAGTTCGGCCGATCCGGCCGAGGCGCGCGAACGGCTGATGACGCGGGCCTGGCCGGCAGCCGACATCGCCGATTACATCCGGCTGATCGACGATCCCACCCATACCATCAACGCCGACGGCACCTACCACCTTTCCGAGTTGCAGGCGCGCGCCATCCTCGACCTTCGGCTGCAGCGCCTGACCGCGATGGGGGTTCGCGAGGTCACCGACGAGTTGCAGGATCTGGCCGGAAAGATCACCGATTACCTCGACATCCTCAGGTCGCGGGCGCGGATCATGGAGATCATTGCCCAGGAACTGATCGAGGTGCGCGACGCCTTCGCCGTCCCCCGCCGCACCGAAATCCTCGACTGGGAGGGCGACCTCGACGACGAGGATCTGATCGAGCGCGAGGACATGGTCGTCACCGTCACCCAGTCCGGCTACATCAAGCGCACGCCGCTGGCCGAGTTCCGCGCGCAGCGCCGCGGCGGCAAGGGGTTGGCCTCGATGGCGACCAAGCAGGACGACGTGGTCACCACCCTCTTCGTCGCCAACACGCATACGCCGCTGCTGTTCTTCACCACCGACGGGATGGCCTACAAGCTGAAGTGCTGGCGGCTGCCGCTGGCGGGCCGCTCGGCCCGCGGCAAGGCCATCGTCAACATCCTGCCGATCCAGCCGGGCGTCTCTGTCGCGGCGATCATGCCGGTGGACCGGCCCGAGGAGAACTGGGAGAGCCTGCAGATCGTCTTCGCCACCTCGGCCGGTGACGTGCGCCGCAACCAGCTTTCGGATTTCGCCAATGTCATGCGCAACGGCAAGATCGCGATGAAACTGCCCGAGGGCACCAGCCTCGTGAACGCCCGCATCTGCGGCGAGGACTACGATGTGCTGCTGGTCACCGCGACGGGGCGCGCGATACGGTTCCGCACCACGGATGTGCGCATCTTCAAGGGACGCGACTCCACCGGCGTCCGCGGCATCCGTCTGGGCGGCGACGACCGCGTCGTGTCGATGGCGGTGATCCGTCATTTCAATGCCACCCCGGGAGAGCGCGTCGCCTATCTGCGCATGCGCCGCGCCGTCGAGGGGGCGCTGGAAGAGGCCGCAGAGGCCGAGGAGGAGGAGGATGCCGTTGCCGAGGTTGCGCTGAGCCAGGCGCGATATGCCGAGATGTCGGCGGCCGAGGATCTGATCCTCACCGTCACCGCCCGCGGGCTGGGCAAGCTTTCGTCCAGCCACGACTATCCGGTGCGCGGGCGCGGCGGCCAGGGTGTGGCGGCGATGGACCGGGCAATGCGCGGCGGCCGGCTGGTCGCCGCCTTCCCGGTGGACCTCGCCGATCAGGTGATGCTGGCCACCTCCACCGGCCAGTCGATCCGCATTCCGGTTGAAGGAATCTCGTTCCGGTCGCGCTCGGCGGGCGGGGTGCGTGTCTTTGCCACCGCCCCCGGCGAGCAGGTCGTTTCGGTCGCACGCATCGCCGAGACCGGCGAGGAGGCGGCCGAGGTCTGAGACCCGCTCTCTCCGGGCGCCATGCGCCTTGCCCCGTCCGATACGCCTGCTTCGGCTCGAACCGATGCAGATCAGCCGTACCGGCGTCCGTGCACGCCCCGGCACCGCGTCTGCTCTCCAGATGCGCCGGCCCGCAACTTCGTGGAATGCCGCGGGCTTCGATGCCTGCATGGCAACGGGGCATTCCTTGCATGGCCGGCGGAGCTTTTCGGGACCCGCGCCGGCACCGGGCGACACGGCTGTTCAAGAAACTCGTCCGCGCCGGCGGCCACGCGGCGGCCCCTTTCCTTTGCCACGCGAGACCGCTACATCCCGTTCGATGACCGAGACGCTGCATATCGTCGGCGGCGGCATGGCCGGGTCCGAGGCTGCCTGGCAGGCGGCAGAGGCAGGCGTGTCGGTGGTGTTGCACGAGATGCGGCCACGTATCGGCACCTTCGCCCACCAGACCGGTCACCTTGCAGAGATGGTCTGCTCCAACTCCTTTCGGTCGGATGATGACGAACGCAACGCTGTCGGGCTGCTTCACTGGGAGATGCGGGCGGCACGCGGCCTGATCATCGCCACGGCCGATGCGCATCGTCTGCCCGCCGGCGGCGCGCTGGCGGTGGATCGTGAAGCCTTCGCAGCCGCGGTGACCGCCCGCTTGCGCGCACATCCCCGGATAAGCATTTCGGAGGATGAGATTGCAGAGCTTCCCCCGACCGGACGCTGGATCATCGCCACGGGGCCGCTCACCTCCTCCGGTCTGGCACGGGCGATCGCAGCCGAGACCGGCGCCGAGGCGCTGGCCTTTTTCGATGCCATCGCCCCCATCGTTCATTTCGATTCGATCGACCTCGGCAAGGCCTGGTTCCAGTCTCGCTATGACAAGGGAGAGACCGAGGCCGAGCGCACGGCCTATCTCAACTGCCCGATGGACCGCGACCAGTACGGGGCCTTCATCGATGCCCTGCTCGCGGCGGAAAAGACCACGTTCAAACCCGGCGAGACTGCGGGCTATTTCGACGGCTGCCTGCCGATCGAGGTGATGGCCGAGCGCGGTCGCGAGACGTTGCGCCACGGGCCTATGAAACCGGTCGGCCTGACGAACCCGCATGCCCCCGACGTCAAACCCCATGCCGTCGTTCAACTGCGCCGAGACAAT
>SLBI01000167.1 GCA_007126375.1 Paracoccaceae bacterium | reverse complement strand
GCACCCCTTCCTGCGCGGTGATGCGGCGCAACAGGCAGGCCGGAGCCTGGCAAGGCTCCGGCCCATCGTGCGCAACACTGCGAAGGTCAGTCCGCTACGGTGATCGCCACGAAACGCGGCTCGCCCGCCCGTCGGATCAGCAGCAGCAGCGACCTCCGCCCGGCGTCCCGCGCCTCGGCAACCCGTTCCTCGAAACCGGGAATGTCGCTGACGGGGCGTTGCCCGGCCTCGGTGATGATGTCGCCCGGGCGCAGACCCTTGGTCCATGCCTCGCTGGTCTCGTCCACGTCCAGGATGGCAAGGCCATCCGTGCCGGCCGGTACGCCGTACTGCTCGCGCAGCGTATCGGTCAGGGTCGAGAGCCTCAGCCCCAGCATGTCCGCTTCGCTGGGCGTGGCAGGCGCCGACGGTGCGGTCGCGCCGCCGCCCTCGGCCTCTTCGCGGCGGCCGAGCACCACCACCAGCCCCAGATCCTCACCTTCGCGGAAGACGCCGAGCTGCACCTCGCGGCCGACATCGGCATTGCCGACGCGCCGCACCAGATCCCGGGTGTCGCTGACCCGGCCGCCGTCGAAACTGACGATCACGTCGCCCGACTGCACGCCCGCAGCCTTGGCCGGCCCGTCGGGCACATCGGTAACCAGCGCGCCGCGCGGCTGATCCAGCCCGATCGCCTCGGCGATTTCGGGCGTCACGTCCTGGATGCGCACACCCAGCCAGCCGCGCTTGGTCTCGCCGAACTCGCGCAACTGATCGACCACGCGGATCGCCACTTCCGACGACATCGCGAAGCCGATGCCGATGGAGCCTCCGGTCGGCGACAGGATCGCCGTGTTCACGCCGATGACCTCCCCATCCATGTTGAACAAGGGCCCGCCCGAGTTGCCGCGGTTGATCGCGGCGTCGGTCTGGATGTAGTCGTCATAGCTGCCTTGCAGCGCCCGGCCCTTGGCCGAGATGATGCCGGCGCTGACCGAGAAACCCTGCCCCAGCGGATTGCCCACCGCGATCACCCAGTCACCGACGCGCGAGCTTTCGCTGCTGCCCCACGGCACATGCGGCAGCGGGCTCTCATGCTCGACCTTCAGCAAGGCCAGATCGGTCAACGGATCGGTGCCGATCAGCCGCGCCGAAAGCTCCAGCCCCGAAAAGAACTCCACGTTGATCTCGTCGGCGCCCTCGATGACGTGGTTGTTCGTCACGATGAACCCGTCCTGCGAGATCACGAAACCCGATCCCAGCGCCTGGCTGCGCCGCGGCCTGTCACGCTCCTGCCGGCGGTCGAAGAAATCGCGGAAGAAATCCTCGAAGGGCGAGCCTTCGGGCAAGGTCGGGCCGCCGCCAGTACCGCCGGCGACGGTGGTGGAGGTGGTGATGTTCACCACCGCCGGGCTGACGCTCTCGGCGAGATCGGCAAAGCTGCCCGGCATCCGGGCAAAGGCCGGCAGCGCCAGCGCCAGCATCAGCGCGAGCGACATCAGGACGGTCAGCAACCGCGGCGGGGTAACCGCCGGGACGGCGCGCGCCGGGGCGCTGGTGCGGGACCCGGAAGTGGAGACGGCCCCTGTCGATACGGCCGAAGGATGCATCAGAAACTCCCTTGTCATGGCGAGGTGACGACCGGTCCGGCCGGCCGCCTGTCGCGCTCCGGAACATAAGTGTCGCGCCGGTGAACGCAAAGCCGAAGCGCCGGCTTCAATGAGACGTGATGCTGCGTGCCGATGCGTGATCCCCCGTCGGCGACCCGCGCCGCCGGCGCCGCCCGATCAGCCAGCCGGCATTCGCGTCTCGACGATCTCGGCCCACCACGAGCAGCCGGCCGGCATCGCGTTGTCGTCGAAATCATAGGCCGGATGGTGCACCATCGCCGTGTCGCCGTTGCCGACGAGGATGTAGGCGCCCGGCCGTTCCTGCAGCATGAAGGCGAAATCTTCACCGCCCATCACCAGCGGCGCCTCGGCGCAGGCGCCGGCCACCCGCCGCGCCGCCTCGGCGGCATGTTCGGTCTCGACCTCGCTGTTCACCATCACCGGATAATTGCGCTGATAGGTGACTTCGGCCGTCGCGCCGAAGGCCGCCGCCGTCTGCTCCGCCACCAGCTTCATCCTTGTCTCGGCCAGATCGCGCACCGCCTCGTCCATGGTGCGCACGGTGCCCCGCAACTGCACCCGCTCGGGGATCACGTTGTGCGCCTCGGACTCGGTGCGGAACGAGGTGATCGACACCACCACCTGCTTCGTCGGATCGACGTTGCGGCTGGCGATCGACTGCAGCGCGATCACGATGTGGCTGGCCACGAGCGTGGTGTCGATGGTCTCGTGCGGCTTGGCGGCATGACCGCCCTTGCCCACGACATCGATGGTCACCAGATCGGCCGCGGCAAAGAAGGCGCCGGGGCGGATCGCGAACTGGCCCACCGGCAGGCCGGGCATGTTGTGCATCCCGTAGACCTCCTGGATCCCCCAGCGCTCCATCAGCCGGTCATCGCACATCGCCTTGCCGCCGGCGCCGCCTTCCTCGGCGGGCTGGAAGATCACCACCGCGGTGCCATCGAAATTGCGCGTCTCGGCCAGGTATTTCGCTGCGCCCAGCAACATCGCCGTGTGCCCGTCATGGCCGCAGGCATGCATCTTGCCGGGTGTCTTCGAGGCATGCGGAACGCCCGAAGCCTCGAGGATCGGCAGCGCGTCCATGTCGGCGCGCAGCCCCACCACCCGACCGGACCCGTCGGCGCGGCCGCGGATCACGCCGACGACCCCGGTTTGGCCGATCCCCTCCACGACCTCGTCGCAGCCGAACTCGCGCAGCCTTGCCGCGACGATGCCGGCGGTGCGGTGGGTGTCATAGAGCAGCTCGGGGTTTTCGTGCAGATCGCGCCGCCACGCGGTGATCTCGGGCAGCAGTTCGGCGAAACGGTTGCGGACAGGCATTCTGGCTACTCCGTAAGGCTGTGGACGACACGATCGAGAAAGCGGTCACCGGCGGCGAACTGTTCAAGGCTGAGGTATTCGTCGGGCTGGTGCGCCTGGGCGATATCGCCCGGGCCGCAGATCACGGTGGAGAAGCCGAAGCGCTGGAACTGGCCGCCCTCGGTGCCATAGCTGACGACATGGGTTCCGTTGTCGCCGGTGATGCGGCGCGCCAGCGCTTCGGCGGCCGCACCGCCCGAGGCGGCCGTCTCGGGCTGCAGCGGCGGCAGGGCGTAGTATTTCTCAAGAATGATGCGACAATCCGGATGCCGCGCCTGCATCTCCCTCTCGACACGGGCGACCTCGGTCTCGAAGGCGGCCTCCCAGTCCTCCACCCGTTCGCCGGGGACGACGCGAAACTCGATGCAGAAGCGGCAGCGCCCAGCGGTAATGTTGCCCGCGGTTCCCCCCTGCACCCGGCCGACATGCACGCTGGTCCAGGGCGGATCGAAGGCCACGGCCACCGGCGAAGGCGCGGCGGCGGCGCTCTCGGCGTTCTGCCGGTTGGCCCAGTCAATCAACCGCGCCGCCTCCATCACCGCGCTGACCCCGCAATGGAGCAGCGAGGAATGCACCTCGTGGCCGCGCACCTCCACCTCATAGCCGGTGGCGCCCTTGTGCCCGGTGACCACCCGCATCATCGAGGGCTCGCCGACGATGACGGCGCCGGCGCGCGGCAGTTTCCCGGCCATCACCTCGATCATGTCGAGTACGGCGACGCATCCCACCTCCTCGTCGTAGGAGAGGGCGATCTGCAGCGGCCGCTTCAGCGGTGCCGTCAGCGCCTTCGGCACCGCCGCCAGCGCCAGCGCGGCGAAGCCTTTCATGTCGCATGTGCCGCGGCCGTAAAGTCGCCCGCCGGCCTCGGTCACCTGCCAGGGATCGGTCGACCACGGCTGGCCATCGACCGGCACCACATCGGTATGCGCCGACAGCACGGTGCCACCGGGCGCCGCCGGGCCGACATGGGCGAAGAGGTGCGCCTTGCCGCGATCCGCGCTCCAGACCCGCTCCGCCGTCACACCCAGCCCGTCGAGATACGCCTCGACCCAGTCGATCAGCGCGAGATTGCTGTCGCGGCTGACCGTCGGAAAGGCCACCAGCCGTTCGAGGATCGCACGCGCGGACAGGGATTGCTGCATCGACCGGACCCGTTCGCCCAAGAAGCGCGCAGAGTGAGCCGCCCCCGGTGCAAGGTCAAGGCCCGCTCCGTGCCCGGCGAACAAGAGTGTTGCGGGATGCCGAAAAAACGCTAACACTGGCCCGAACCGTCGGCGGCAGACTGGCGGAAGGCCGAAAAGCCTTGAAAAACATACAACAAGACCAGGGCGATCTGGCAGGGAGAATGGGATGTCCGACGGCGTCGAGCCGGTGCTGGACGTGCGTGATCTCAAGACCGTGTTCCACACACGCGGTGGCGAGATCCACGCTGTCAATTCCGTGAGCTTTCATTTGCGCCCCGGTGAACTTCTGGGCGTTGTCGGCGAGAGCGGCTCGGGCAAGTCGGTAACGATGATGTCGCTGATCCGGCTGTTGCCCTCGCCCCCGGCCGAGGTGCGCAGCGGCACGGTGATGTTCGGCGGCCGCAACCTCCTGAAAGCCACCGACCGCGAACTGCGCCGGCTGCGCGGCCGCGAGATCGGCTTCATATTCCAGGACCCGATGACCTCGCTGAACCCGGTGTTCACCGTGGGCTTCCAGATCATCGAGCCATTGCGCA
This sequence comes from Paracoccaceae bacterium, assembly GCA_007126375.1. GTDB lineage: Bacteria > Pseudomonadota > Alphaproteobacteria > Rhodobacterales > Rhodobacteraceae > Rhodobaculum. The sequence continues at coordinate 7,851 of SLBI01000167.1, read as the reverse complement.
AGCACATGGGGCTGAACGGCGCGCAGGCGCGCAGCCGCGCGGCCGAGTTGCTGGACCTCGTCGGCATCCCCGATGCGCGACGCCGGCTGCGCGATTTTCCGCACCAGTTCTCTGGCGGGATGCGGCAGCGGGTGATGATCGCCATTGCGCTGGCCTGCGATCCCAAGGTGCTGATCGCCGACGAGCCCACCACGGCGCTCGACGTCACCATCCAGGCGCAGATCCTCGAATTGGTCAAGGATCTGCGCCGGCAGCTGGGCATGGCGATCGTCTGGATCACCCATGACCTCGGCGTGATCGCCGGAATCGCCGACCGGGTTATGGTGATGTATGGCGGTCAGGTGGTGGAACAGGCGCCGGTGCGCGAGCTCTTCGCCGATCCGCGCCACCCGTACACCCGGGCGCTGCTGAAGACCGTGCCCAGCGTGCGCGGCCAGCGCGAGCCCAAGCTGAAGGTGATCGAGGGGCAACCGCCGATGCTCGGCGCGCATCCGGCCGCCTGCCCCTTCCGCTTCCGCTGCGAGCATGCCTTCGACCGCTGCGGCGACGAGAATCCGCTGCGGCGCGATGTCGGGCACGGCCACGACGTCGCCTGTCACTGGAACCCCGCCGAAACGATGGTTGCCCATGGCTGACGGCGCCCGTGAGCCGCTCGTGCAGGTGCGCGGGCTGAAGATGCATTTTCCGATCACCTCGGGGCTGCTGCGCCGACAGGTCGGTGCGGTGAAGGCCGTCGATGACGTCAGCTTCGACATTCTCCCGCGCGAGACGCTCGGAATGGTGGGCGAGTCCGGCTGCGGCAAGTCCACAACCGGCCGTGCCGTGCTGCGGCTCTACGACATCACCGCCGGCTCCATCCGTATCGAGGGGGCCGAGATCGGCAGCCTGTCGCAGACCGCGCTGCGCCGGCTTCGGCCGAAGATGCAGATGGTCTTTCAGGATCCGCAGGCCAGCCTCAACCCGCGCATGACCGTCGCCGCCATCATCGGCGAGCCGCTGGACGAGCACACGCGCTGGGGGCGGCGGGAAAGGCTGGACCGGATCTACGAGTTGATGGACGCGGTCGGGCTGAACCGCAACTTCGCCAACCGCTATCCGCACGAGTTTTCCGGCGGGCAGCGGCAGCGCATCGGCATCGCCCGGGCGCTGGCGCTCAACCCGGCATTCATCGTCTGCGACGAGCCCATCGCCGCGCTCGACGTCTCGATCCAGGCGCAGGTGGTGAACCTGCTGGAGGAACTCCAGGAACGCTTCGGGCTGACCTATCTCTTCATCTCGCATGACCTCAGCATGGTGCGCCACATCGCCACCCGTGTGGCGGTGATGTATCTTGGCAAGATCGTCGAGCTTGCGCCGCGCGAGGCGCTCTATGCAGACCCGCTGCACCCCTATTCGCAGGCACTCCTCTCCGCGGTGCCCGATCCCGATCCGTCCCTTGCCGAGAAGGTGGAGCGGATCATCCTGACCGGCGACGTGCCCTCGCCATCAAGCCCGCCGCAGGGCTGCAACTTCTGCACCCGATGCCCGCAGGTGATGCCCGTCTGCCGCGAGATCGAACCCGAAACGCGTGAGGTGAGCCACGGCCGCTTTGTCGCCTGCCATCTCCACGACGCGACCCACGATCCGACCGGGGGCCGAACCCCCGGCACGAGGCAAGAGCCAAACCAACAAGGAGTAACCCGATGATCCGGAAAACGTCCCTCATGGGCACCGCCGCGGCGCTGGCGCTGTTGCCGGCCATGGCGATGGCCGAGCGCGGCTCGAGCGGCCACATGAACATCATCTACTGGCAGGCGGTCTCGACGATGAACCCGTTCCTGTCGGGCGGCACCAAGGAAATGAACGCGGCCTCGATCGTGCTGGAACCGATGGCGCGCTATGACGAAACCGGCGAACTGGTTGCGTGGCTCGCCGAGGAGATCCCGACGATCGACAACGGCGGCGTGTCCGAAGATCTGCTCTCGATCACCTGGACGCTGCGCGAGGGGCTGGTCTGGTCCGACGGCACGCCGGTGACCTCGGCCGACGCGGTCTTCACCTATGAATACTGCACCCACCCCGAAGGCGGCTGTTCCTACCGCGACCGTTTCGCCAACATTGACTCGGTCGAGGCGCTGGACGAGCGGACGGTGAAGGTGAATTTCTCCGACATCACCCCGTTCCCCTACCTGCCCTTCGTCGGCGCCGGCTCGCCGATGATCCAGCAGGCGCAGTTCGCCGATTGCCTCGGCGCGCGGGCCCCGGAGTGCACCGACGCCAATTTCGCCCCGATCGGCACCGGCCCCTATCGCGTGGTCGATTTCCGCCCCAACGACGTGATCCAGTTCGAGGCCAACCCGAACTATCGCGACCCCGACCGGCCATTCTTCCAGACCATCACCTGGGCCGGCGGCGGCGACGCCACCGGCGCGGCACGCGCGGTGTTCCAGACCGGCGAGATGGACTACGCCTGGAACCTGCAACTGGCTCCGGAAGTGATCGAGCAGATGGAAGCCGGCGGCATGGGCGAACTGCTGGTCGATTTCGGCCCGCTGATGGAGCGGATCGAGATCAACTTCACCGACCCCTCGCCGGACCTGCCCGAGGGCGAGCGTTCGACCCGGATGCACCCGCATCCGATCCTCTCGGACATTCGCGTGCGCGAGGCGCTCTCGCTGGCCATCGATCGCGAACTCCTGACCGAGATCGGCTATGGCCCCACCGGCAAGCCGACCTGCAACTTCATCGTCGCGCCGCCCGCCATGGCCTCGCCCAACAACGACGCCTGCCTGACCCCCGACAAGGACCGCGCCAACGCCCTGCTCGACGAGGCCGGCTGGGAGATGGGGCCCGACGGCATCCGCGTGAAGGACGGCCAGCGGCTGGAGCTTCTGTTCCAGACCTCGACCAACGCGGTGCGGCAGGATTTCCAGGCGCTGGTGCAGCAGGACTGGCGCGAGATCGGCGTGGATACCCGGTTGCGCAACATCAACGCCGGCGTGTTCTTCGGCTCAGATCCCGGCAGCCCCGACACCTATCTGAAGTTCTATGCCGATGTGCAGATGTACGCCTCGCTGTTCGAGGGCACCGACCCGACCGCGCATCTCGAGCAGCGTCGCTGCGGCCGCGAACCCAAGCCCGACACCCAGTGGCAGGGCCAGAACATCAACCGCTACTGCAACGAGGAGTATGATGCGCTGTGGCTGGAACTGTCGCGCGAGGCCGATCCCGACCGGCGGCAGGAGCTGGTGATCGCACTCAACGACATGTTCGTGCAGGACTATGCGCATCTGCCGCTCGTGGCCCGCGGCCGGGTCTCGGCCAAGGCCAACAGCCTCGGCGGCGTGATCCTGAACGTCTGGGACAGCGAGCACTGGCAGATCCACGACTGGTACCGGATCGAGAACTGACCCGCGCCTGACCGCCGCCCGCCCCGGTTGCCCCGGGGCGGGCGTTTTCCGTTCCGCGTCGTGTCCGATCGGGGGTCCTGAGCGATGTTCACCTATACCCTGCGCCGGCTGGCCTTTGCCGTGCCGACCGTCCTGATCATCAGCCTGATCGTGTTCCTTCTGCTCGATCTCGCCCCGGGCGACCCGACTGCGGACCTGCCGCTGACAATTCCGGTCGAGGTGCGCGAGCAGATCCGCATGGCCCTCGGCCTCGGCGAGCCGGTGCACATCCGTTACCTGAAATGGCTGGAGATGATGCTCGTCAACGAGCCGCTGCACGCGCTGGCCAACATGACCGGCTGGGACGTCACCCGCGACGCGCCCCGCATCCTGTCCTGGCAGACCCGCTCGCCGGTCGGCGACATCATCGCCCAGCGCATCCCGCAGACGCTGTGGGTGGTGGGGCTGGGCTATATCTTCGGCGTGCTTATCGCCCTGCCGATCGGCATCATTTCGGCCTACAGGCAGTATTCCTGGTTCGATCAGGTCGGCACCTTCGTCTCGATGGTCGGCTTTTCCGTGCCGACCTTCTTCACCGGGGTGGTGCTGATCCTCGTCTTCTCGGTCTGGCTGGGCTGGTTTCCATCGATGTACGACACCACGCTGGAGGTGCGCGACTGGGACAGCTTCGTGCGACAGGTGAAGCAGATAATTCTGCCGGTGTCGGTCCTTGCGCTGTTCAACGCCAGCCAGATCAGTCGCTTCATGCGTGCCTCGATGCTCGACAACCTCAACCAGGATTATGTCCGCACCGCCCGCGCCAAGGGTCTGAAGGAACAGACGGTGGTGCTGACGCATGTGCTGCGCAACTCGATGATCCCGGTCGTCACGGTGATCGCGCTGGGCATCCCGGCGGTGTTCTCGGGCGCCATCATCACCGAGCAGATCTTTCGCGTGAACGGGCTGGGCCATGCCCTGATCGGCGCGATCTACGCCAACGACATTCCCATGGTGCAGACGATCACCTTCATCTTCGCGGTGCTGATCGTGCTGTTCAACCTGATCGCCGATGTCCTCTACGGCCTTCTGGACCCGAGGATCCGCTATGACTGAGATCCCGCGCCCGATCACCGAGAAGGAGCCGCACGCCGTCGCCGGCCCCAAGCCCTTTACTCCCGACGAGGCGATGCGCCCGCCGCGCAGCCAGTGGCTGGACGTCTGGGACCAGTTCAAGACCCACAACGGGGCGATGGCCGGGATGATCGTCTTCCTCGGGATCGTGCTCTTCGTTGCCGTGGGGCCGTGGCTCTGGACCGCCGATCCCGGTTTCATCAACATCCGTGCGCGCAACCAGGGCATGAGCTGGACCTATCCGCTCGGCACCGACCAGCTCGGCCGCGACATGCTGGCCCGGATGATGCATGGCGGGCGGGTATCGGTCGCGGTGGGGCTGACGGCGATGTTCGTGGGCCTCGCGATCGGCACCCTGATCGGCGTCGTTGCCGGGTACTTCCGCCGTCTCGACGGCCCGCTGATGCGTTTGACCGACCTGTTCCTCGCCTTGCCGCTGTTGCCGCTGCTGCTGGTCATGGTGCTGCTGTTCCGCGAGGTGTTGTCGAAGAACTTCGGCGAGGCGACCGGCATCTTCATCCTGATCGTCACTGCCATCGGCATCACCAGCTGGATGCAGACGGCGCGCATCGTGCGCGGTGACGTGCTGGCGCTGAAGGAGCGCGAATTCGTCCTCGCGGCGCGCTCCATCGGTACACCGCCGGGGCGCATGACGACGCGACACATCCTGCCCAACGTCATGTCGCCGATCATGGTGTCGGCCACGCTGGGCATTGCCGCGGCGATCATCACAGAATCGGCGTTGTCCTTCCTCGGCCTCGGCTTCCCGCCCGACTTCCCCACCTGGGGACGGCTGCTGTTCGACGGGCGCGACTGGATCGAGCAGTATCCCAGCCGGGTGGTCTGGCCCGGGGTGTTCATCTCGCTCACCGTGCTCTCGGTGAACTTCATCGGCGACGGGCTGCGCGACGCCCTCGACCCACGCATCCGCGGTCGCTGACCCCTTTCGCCGGCCGCGGCTGCCCACCGCCGGTCGGGCCCGGTTCCGGCCCGATCCGGGGAATGCCCGGGGAATAAGGACGTCTTGCCCCGGCGTTCCGCCACAGCGGGAGGAGGTGCCCGCCGCCCGCGCATCCCGAGAAACGGCACTCCCTTGCCGCAATCGCAGACGGAACGACGTTCCGCCCGAAGCGTGCGCGCACCGTCGACTGCGGCTTGCCCGACAGGGTGATACGGCGCAGATGCAGCCTGTCGCAATCGATCGGGGAGACGGCGCGCATGTACGAGACCCTGGGCATCGAATCCCTCTCGCCGCGGGCTGCCAGCCTCCTCTTCGGCGCGGCGCTGGGGCTGCTGTTCGGCGCGCTGGCCCTTGCGAGCGGGTTCTGCCTGCGCCGCGCCATCGCCGGAAACCGGGAGGAGCGCGCGCCCGCGCTGGGACTCTGGCTGGTGGCGCTGGCGAGCGCGGTGGTCGGCACGCAGGCCGCGGTCCGGACCGGGCTGATCGGCTTCGCCGACCACCGCATGCTCGCCGCCGAATTGCCGGTTCTGGCGGTGCTGCTCGGCGGGCTGGCCTTCGGCGCGGGCATGGTGCTCGCCCGCGGCTGCGCCTCGCGGCTGACGGTGCTGGCGGGCACCGGCAACCTGCGTGCGGCGCTGGTGATGCTGGTCTTCGCTGTGGTGGCGCTGGCGACGCTGCGCGGGGCGCTGGCGCCGCTGCGCACGGCCCTCGGCAGCGTCAGCCTTCCGGTCGGTGGGCTCCTGTCCGGACCGCCCCTTCTCTGGGCGGCCGTGGCGTTGACGGCGGCGGCCGCTGCGGGGCTGCGCGGCCGAATCGGTGGGCGCGGTGTCGGCCTCGGCCTCGCCATCGGTCTGCTGGTACCGCTGGGCTGGATCGGTACCGGCCTCGTCCTGCAGGATGATTTCGATCCGATCCCGCTGGAAAGCCTGTCCTTCGCCGGACCCTGGGCCGATGCTCTGTTCTGGTCCGGCGCGGCCACCGCCGTACCGGCGGGCTTCGGCACCGGGCTGGTGGCCGGGACGTTGGCCGGCAGCCTGCTGCTCGCCCTCGCCACCCGCCGCTTCCGCTGGCAAAGCTTCTCCGGCCCGGCCGAGACCGGCCGCTATCTCGCCGGCGGCGTGTTGATGGGCTTTGGCGGCGTGCTTGCGGGCGGATGCACCGTGGGCGCCGGTCTTGCCGGCGTGCCGACGCTCGGCACCGCCGCCATCCTGGCCCTCGCCGCCATCGCCGCCGGCGCCTGGGTTGCAGACCGGGGGCTCAGTGCCCTCCGGTCAGCCGTGCCCGGATGCGGTGAACCAGAAACCACACCGCCAGCACAACCAGCGGAGTGAGCAGCGCCAGCATCACCCCCTTGCCCATACCCAGCGGCGCGGCGAGGGGATCGGCAACGTAGCTGACCAGCCCCACGGCGTAATAACTGATCGCGACGACCGACAGCCCCTCCACCGTCCGCGACAGACGCAGTTGCAGGTCGGCGCGCCGGTCCATGCTTTCCAGCAGCTTCTGGTTCTGCGCCGAGCGGTCAACATCCACCCGCGTGCCGAGTAGGGTGCCGGCCCGCATCGACCGGTCGGCGAGGTTCTTCAGCCGCGCCTCGGCCGCCTGCACCGTGCGCATCGCCGGATCGAAGCGTCGGAGCATGAATTCGGCCAGTGTCTGGCGACCGAACACGCGCTCCTCGCGCATGACATCGATCCGTTCATGCACGATCGCCTCGTAGGCGGCGGTGGCCGAGAAGCGGAACGACGACTTCACCACGAGATTCTCCAACTCCGCCGCAATCCCCAGCAGCGCCGACAGCGTTGCCTCCGGCGCGCTGTCGGTTCCGGTCATCGATCCGACCATCTGCGACAACCGCTGGTCCAGGGCGCCGATTTCGGGCGAAAGCTGCCGCGCGCGGGCGAAGCCCAGCATCGACATGGACTTGTAGGTCTCGATCTCGCACAGCCGCTGCACGATCCGGCCCAGCCGCCGCGTGCCGGTGCCTGGGGCGACGAAGACCGCCATGCGCATGTGCCCGGCGCTGTCGATGCGGAAATCGCTGGCAACGATGGCCGCGCCGTCCAGAACCCGGGCGCAGGCCACGCTCTCCTGCACGAACCAGTCGCCGAGCCAGTCGTTGATCCGGGCCTCCTGATCCGGGATCGGGGCGATGCGCAGAAGCGCCGAGGTGAAGCGCACGCCCGGCACGTCGGCAAGCCAGTCGGCCGGGAATGCCTCGAAGGCTGCCGGATCGAAGGCCCGTCCTGCATTGCCCGAGAGGAAGGCGGTGTAGGTGACGAACTCGGTATGGCTTTCCCATTTCAGCAGGAATCGCCCGAGATCGGCAAAGTGATGCGTCGCTTCGGGGGCCGGATGCGGCGCTCCGAACCGGTCGAGCAGCGCGACCAG
>SLBI01000207.1 GCA_007126375.1 Paracoccaceae bacterium | reverse complement strand
TTCATGCCCTGGATCTATCTCGCCGCCGCCATCCTGTTCGAGACGATCGGCACCACCGCGCTGCAGGCCAGCCGCCAGTTCACCCAGCTCGGCCCCTCGCTGCTGGTGGTCGCCAGCTACGGGGTGTCCTTCTACCTGCTGGCGATGACGCTCGCCTACATGCCGGTTGGGGTGGTCTATGCGATCTGGTCGGGTCTCGGCATCTGCTTCATCGCCGCGATCGCCTGGATCGTGTTCGGCCAGACGCTCGATACTGCGGCAATTCTGGGCATGGCGCTGATCATCGCCGGCATCGTGATCATCCAGATGTTTTCCGACAGCGCCCGGCACTGAGCGCGCTGGACGCCGCGCCCGCCCTGCCGCATCCGGACCACCATGCCGGACCGACCCCGCCACACCCGCTTCGAGGATGCACAGGACATCGCCTTCGGCGCCCTGATGTGCGGCTTCGGCGTGCATCTTCTGACGGCTGCCGGGCTGATGACCGGCCAGACGGCAGGGTTCGCGGTGCTGATCGCCTATGCCACCGGCTGGACATTCGGGCCGGTCTTCGTCGCGATCAATCTGCCGTTCTACTGGCTGGCCTGGAAGCGGATGGGGGCGGGCTTCACGGCAAAGACCTTCGCCGCGGTGGGGCTGATGGCGGCGGTGACGTTGGCGCTGCCGCCGCTGGTGGTCTTCGACCGGCTCGATCCGCTGGCCACCGCGGCGATCTTCGGCAGCATCGCCGGCGCGGGGCTTCTTGCGCTGTTTCGCCACGGCGCCAGTCTCGGCGGCGTCGGCATTGTCGCGCTCTGGCTGCAGGATCGGACGGGGCTGCGCGCCGGCTGGCTGCAACTGGGGTTCGACGCGGTGCTCTTCGCCGCAGCGCTGTTTCTGCTGCCGCCGGTGCTGGTGCTCTGGTCGCTGGCCAGGGCGGTGGTGCTGAATCTCGTGATCGCCGTGAACCACCGCCGCGACCGCTATGTCGCCACCTGAAACGCCACCGCAGGAAGGGCTGGCGCAGGAAAGGCTGGCGCCGGCGGGCGTTTGCGGATATGCGCAGCCGCGACCAATCCCCGGGGAAATTCGATGGACCTTCGCAACATCGCGATCATCGCGCATGTCGACCATGGCAAGACCACCCTTGTCGACGAGCTTCTGAAACAGTCCGGCGCCTTCCGCGAGGGCCAGGCGGTGGCCGAACGCGCGATGGATTCCAACGACATCGAGCGCGAACGCGGCATCACCATCCTCGCCAAATGCACCTCGGTGGAATGGCAGGGCACGCGGATCAACATCGTCGATACGCCGGGGCATGCCGATTTCGGCGGCGAGGTGGAGCGGATCCTCTCCATGGTCGACGGCGTGGTGCTGCTGGTCGACGCCGCCGAAGGGCCGATGCCGCAGACCAAGTTCGTCACCTCCAAGGCGCTGGCACTGGGTCTGCGGCCGATCGTGGTGCTGAACAAGGTCGACAAGCCCGACGCCGAGCCCGACCGCGCGCTGGACGAGGTGTTCGACATGTTCGCCGGGCTGGGCGCCAGCGACGAACAGCTCGATTTCCCGCATCTCTACGCCTCGGGCCGGTCCGGCTGGGCCGACACGGCGCTGGACGGTCCGCGCAAGGACCTGTCGGCGCTGTTTCGACTGATCGTCGCGCATGTGCCGCCGCCGGCGCAGCTGGCGCGTGAGGGCGAGCCGTTCCGCATGCTGGCGACCACGCTCTCGGCCGACCCCTATCTCGGCCGCATCCTGACCGGGCGCGTCGAATCGGGCCGGCTCAGGGCGGGGACCACGCTGAAGGCACTCGCGCGCGGCGGCGCGCAGATCGAGAGCTTCCGCGTCTCGAAGGTGCTGGCCTTCCGCGGCCTCGGCCAGCAGCCGATCGACGAGGCGGTGGCGGGCGACATCGTCACGCTCGCCGGCATGGCCAGGGCGACGGTCGCCGATACGCTCTGCGCCCCCGAGCTTGACACTGCCCTGCCGGCGCAGCCGATCGACCCGCCGACCATCACCGTCACCTTCGGCATCAACGATTCGCCGCTCGCGGGCCGCGACGGCTCGAAGGTGCAGAGCCGGGTGATCCGCGAACGGCTGATGAAGGAGGCCGAGCTGAACGTGGCCATCAAGGTCGCCGACACGCCCGGCGGCGAGGCCTTCGAGGTCTCGGGCCGCGGCGAGCTGCAGATGGGCGTGCTGATCGAGAACATGCGCCGCGAGGGCTTCGAGCTCTCGATCTCCCGCCCCCGGGTGATCGTCCGCGAAGAGGCCGGCCAGCGGCTGGAGCCGGTCGAGGAGGTCACCATCGACGTCGACGACGAGTTCACCGGCGCGGTGATCGAGAAGCTCACCGGTCCGCGCCGCGGCGAGATGGTCGAGATGCGGCCTGCAGGCAGCGGCAAGACGCGGATCGTCGCCCATGTCCCCTCGCGCGGGCTGATCGGCTATCACGGCGAATTCCTGACCGACACCCGCGGCACCGGCGTGCTGAACCGCGTGTTCCACGGCTGGGCGCCGTGGAAGGGCGCGATTCCCGGCCGCCGCGCCGGCGTGCTGATCTCGATGGAGGCCGGCACCTCGGTCGCCTATGCGCTGTGGAACCTCGAGGAGCGGGGGCGGATGTTCATCGGCGCGCAGGAGCCGGTCTATGAGGGGATGATCATCGGCGAGCATGCCCGCGACAACGACCTCGAAGTGAACCCTCTGAAGGGCAAGAAGCTGACGAACATCCGCGCCGCCGGCAAGGATGATGCGGTGGCGCTGACGCCGCCGGTGCGGATGTCGCTGGAACAGGCCATCGCCTACATCGACGACGACGAGCTGGTGGAGGTCACGCCCACCGCGATCCGCCTGCGCAAGCGCTTCCTCGACCCGCACGAGCGCAAGCGCCAGGCCCGCGCCGCCGGCTGAACGGCGCCACCTGCCCCGGCCCGCGGCGGCCGGGGCGTCAGCCCGCCGCGCGGGCCTGGCGCTTGCGCTCGTGCGGGTCGAGGAAGCGCTTGCGCAGCCGGATCGCGCCCGGCGTCACCTCGACCAGCTCGTCGTCGTCGACATAGGCGATGGCCTGTTCCAGCGTCATCCGCACCGGCGGGGTCAGCGCCACTGCGTCATCCTTGCCGGCGGCGCGGATGTTGGTCAGCTTCTTGCCCTTGAGCGGGTTCACCTCGAGGTCGTTGTCGCGGGAGTGTTCGCCGATGATCATTCCCTCATAGACCGGCTCCTGCGCGCCGATGAACATGCGCCCCCGCTCCTCGAGGTTCCACAGCGCATAGGCAACCGACGCACCCGCCTCCATCGAGATCAGCACGCCGGCGCGCCGCCCCGGGATCGGGCCCTTCCACGGCGCCCAGCCGTGAAAGACCCGGTTGAGCACGCCCGTGCCGCGCGTGTCGGTGAGGAACTCGCCGTGATAGCCGATCAGCCCGCGCGAGGGCACATGC